>NZ_JAQUWN010000116.1 GCF_028692895.1 Pseudodesulfovibrio sp. | reverse complement strand
TGATGAACTTGGAGATGATTTGATCACTTTTCACTCTCGTCTTAAACGGGCTGTGATTTGTGATCTATTTGCTCAACTCGCTATTTAATTGTCAAAGACCATTGTCCTTTTCTTCAAAGAACGCCCAGCGTGACGCCGGAAAGTACAATCTAGTTTTTTCTAGAGCGACTGTCAACTCTTTTTTGAAACTTTTTTTTCGTTTCGCCTTGAGCCAACCGTTCAATTTGATTGAGAAAGAACAAGCCGCCGAGCGCGTCCAGTCGGGGTCACCCGTGCGGCGAAAGAGGTTCTAGGTGAAACGCACCAAGAGGTCAAGCGCTTTTTTAAAAAAAATTGCGCTCTCTTTTTGCTTAAGATACAACATGCTGAATTTTAAAGATAATTTATAATACAAAATCACTCTTCCTCCCGCCTTCGTGGGGGTCCGCCCGCCTCCGCAACGCCCTCCGTGCGCCGCATCACCATGACACTCCCTCTTTCTAGCCTCACAATGCACCTCCATGAGCACCCTGAAAAAACGCAAAAACGGTCAAGCGCCGCTTTGTCGGAGGGGCAGCTTCCGCCCGAAACTTGGAGGAGCGCATAAATGATACGACCCGGAACACCCGTCATGAACGGATGATAGACGTTCTTCTCCACAGCCAGGCCAACCAGGGCGACGCCCTGCCCATGGAGTTGCTCGCCCCATGGCGCACCTCTCCCCCACTCACTTCCACCGCATATTCAAGGGTATAATGGGGGAGAACCTGGTCGAGCGCATCCGGCGAATACGACTGGAGCGGTCCGCCCTTCGGCTCGTCTGAGGCGGCGGCAGCGTCACCGACGCCGCCTTCGACGCAGGATGCGTGACCGTCGAGTCCTTCAGCCGCGCCTTCGGCCGGATATTCGGCTGCGCTCCCTCCAGGCACCGGCAAAAGCAATGGGAGGCCCTGACCAAGCGGCTGCCCGGCACCATTCGCTACCAGCCGGACGCTCCACGGAGCGGTCTGGCGTCCCCCCTCCCGAAGGAAAGCAAATGGAAGTTCGTATCGAGGAAGTGCCGCAGGAGAAAGTCATCTTCGTCCGCCACACCAGCCCCTACAACCAGTGCGGATCGGCCTGGGCGACCCTGTGTGCGGCTGGGCGGGCCCCAATGGGCTGTGCCGTCCGGACGCCCGGTACATCGGCATATCCCACGACGATCCGCAGGTGACCCCGCCCGACAAGATCCGCTATGACGCCTGCATCACCATCGCCGAGGACGTGGCGGGGAAAGGACCGATCGACCTGCGGACCATGAAGGCCGGCCCTACGCCATCGTCCGGCACAAGGGGCCCTATTCCGGCCTGGAGCAGGTCCACGCCCAGCTCATGGGCCAATGGCTTCCCGAAAGCGGGCGCGAGTTCGACGACGGCAAGTCCTTATGCGCGGCCGACCTGAATCGTCCGGACTCCACTCCGCCGGACGAACGGCTCACCGACGTCCGCCTGCCGCTGAAATAGAGAAAGGGCCCGGCGCGCATATCCGCGCCGGGCCCTCGCTTATTACTATATATATGCCGGGCTAGAACTCCAGGCTGTTGGGCGTCCTCGGGAACGGCATGACGTCGCGGATGTTGGCCACGCCGGTGACCAGCATGAGCATGCGCTCGAAGCCCATGCCGAACCCGGCGTGGGGCGCGGTGCCGAACCGGCGGGAGTCGAGGTACCACCAGTAGTCGTCCTTGTTCAGCTTCATCTCGTCCATGCGCGCCGTGAGCACGTCGAGCCGCTCCTCGCGCTGGCTGCCGCCGATGATCTCGCCGATGCGCGGCACCAGGCAGTCCATGGCGGCCACGGTTTTGTCGTCGTCGTTGAGGCGCATGTAGAACGGCTTGATGGTCTTGGGATAGTCATAGACATAGACCGGCTTCTTGAACTGCTCCTCGCACAGGAACCGCTCGTGCTCGGTCTGGAGGTCGATGCCCCACTCCACCGGGTAGTCGAACGGGTGCTTGGTCTTCTTCAGGATGTCCACGGCCTCGGTGTAGGACAGCCGGACGAAGGGCTCGTTGAGCAGCGTCTCCAGGGTGGGCATGAGGTCCTTGTCCACCCACTTGGCGAAGAGGTCCACGTCGGCGGCGCAGTGTTCCAGGATGTGGCCCACCAGGCGCTTGATCATCTCCTCGCCCAGCTCCATGTTGTCGGCGAGGTCGGCGAAGGCCATCTCCGGCTCGATCATCCAGAACTCGGCCGCGTGGCGGGGGGTGTTGGAATTCTCGGCCCGGAAGGTCGGGCCGAAGGTGTAGCAGTCGCCGAGCGACAGGGCGAACATCTCCGCGTTGAGCTGCCCGGAGACCGTGAGCTGGGACGGCTTGCCGAAGAAGTCCTCCTCGGGCGGCAGGCTGGAGCCCGCCGGAAGGCTGGTCACGCGGAACATCTCGCCCGCGCCCTCGCAGTCCGAGCCGGTGATGATGGGCGTGTGGATGTAGAAGAAGCCCTTGTCGGCGAAGAACTTGTGCACGGCCTGGGCCAGTTCGGAGCGGATGCGGAACACGGCCCCGTACTTGTTGGTGCGCGGCCGCAGGTGGGCGATGGTGCGCAGGAATTCGTCGGAATGGCGCTTCTTCTGAAGCGGGAAGGTCTCCTGGTCGGCCTCGCCGATGAGCTCGATGGACCGGCCCCGGATCTCCCACTTCTGTCCCTTGCCCGGCGACTCGACCAGCGCGCCCGCGACGGCCACGGACGCGCCCGTGCCCACCCGGGCAAGGACGGCCTCGATCTCCGGAGTATGGTCGACAACGGCCTGGATGTTGCCCAGGCAGGAGCCGTCGTTGAGTTCCACAAAGGAGAAGCCCTTGCTGTCGCGCTTGGTGCGGACCCATCCCTTGACCAGGATATCGTCCATGGGGGAAACCGCGTTCAGCGCCTGCTTTATCTTGGTTCGTTTCATGAAAGCGTCCTTTGAAAAAATATTTTTCCCGCTTTTAGCCGCATTGCCGACCGATGGCAACGGATGGACGGGATCATTTCGTCTATTGCCTCTCGCGGACAGGTGAGCTATGAGAAAACCCCCGTAAGACAACATATCCCGACAAGAGGACCCGATGGGATTCTTTAGCAGACTGAAAAAGGCCTGGCAAAGCCCGGACGAAGTGGCCCGGCAGGCCGTGGAAGAATACCGCAGGGAGCAGGGGCTCCAGGAGGCGGAACAGCCCGCCGCCGAGCCCGAGGCCGAAGCCCCGGCCGCACCGCCCCGCCCCGCTGCAGAACCCGCGCCCCAGGCCGCCGAGGCCGTCGCGCCGCCCGTTTCCGACGCCGCGCCCACGGCCACCGAGGACTGGCAGGCGGACCTGACCCTGGCCCTGCGCCAGGCCGAGCCCCGCCTCTCCCAGTGGCTGAACACCATCGTCGAGGGCGTGGAGGAAAAGGGCCAGGGCCTGTGGGACCGGCTCGCCTTCCTCTTCAAGGCCCTGGGCGCGCCCGAGAACGAGGCGAAAAAGTTCATCGCCGACTTCGCCGCCTGGCTGGACGAGATGGGCTACCAGGCCGTTCCCGAATTCAAGTCGGAGCTCCAGTACCGCCTGGCCCTGGCCCTGGAGCTGGAGGACGAAGAGGACGAGCGCGACCGGCTGTTCCTCAAGCTTTCCGAGGGCATCTCCAAGACCCGCGAGCAGATCACCAAGCGCATCGACGGTCTGCTCTCGGCCCACTCCTCGCTCAACGACGAGTTCTGGGAGGAATTCGAGGAGATCCTCATCATGGCCGACGTGGGCATGGAGGCCGCCACCCAGCTCATGGAGAACCTCAAGGCCCGGGCCCGCAAGGCCGGGACCGACAACCCGGACGACTTCAAGGACCTGCTGCGAGACGAGCTGGAGGACATCTTCAAGGTCCCGCCGCGCATCAAGGCCGTGAACCCGCCCGAGGTGCTGATGATGGTCGGCGTCAACGGCGTGGGCAAAACCACGACCATCGCCAAGCTGGCCTACCGCGCCCGGCTCCAGGGCCGCAAGGTGCTCATCGCGGCGGGAGACACCTTCCGCGCGGCCGCCATCGAGCAGCTCGAGGTCTGGGCCAACCGCGTGGGCGCGGGCTTCTACGCCAAGGCCGAGGGCAGCGACCCGGCGGCCGTGGCCTTCGAAGCCATGGACAAGGCGGTCAGCGAGGGCTACGACCTGCTGCTGCTCGACACCGCCGGACGGCTCCACACCAAGATCAACCTGATGGAGGAGCTGAAAAAGATCGAGCGCGTGGTGGGCAAGAAGCACGAAGGCGCACCACACCGATGCGTCCTGGTCATCGACGCCACCACGGGCCAGAACGCCCTGTCCCAGGCCAAGCTCTTCAACGAAGCGGTGGGCGTGGACGAGATCATCCTGACCAAACTCGACGGCACGGCCAAGGGCGGCGTCGTCGTGGCCGTGACGTTGCAGAACAAGCTGCCGATCACGTTTGTGGGCCTGGGCGAGAAAATGGAAGACCTGCGGCCCTTCAACGGCAAGGACTTTGCCAAGGCCCTGCTCACGTAACCTTATAATAGTAGATGGTAGAACATCGTGTCCGAAGAATTCAAAGACCGTAACGGCATCGAAGAGGGCGAAGCGAGCTTCGCCGAACTGTTTGAACAGTACAGCGACGGCGGAGGCGACGACCTCAACGTGGGCGACAAGGTCTCCGGCAAGGTCATCCAGGTCGGCGAGTCCACGATCTTCGTGGACACCGGCACCAAGCTCGACGGCATCGTCGAAAAGGCCGAGCTCCTGGACGAGGAAGGCAACTGCACCGTGGCCGAGGGCGACGTCGTGGAGTTGTACGTGGTCGGCAGGGACTCCGGCGGCATCAAGCTCTCCCGCGCCCTCTCCGGCGTAGGCGGCCTGGCCATGCTGGAGGAGGCCAAGTCGGGCAACCTGCCCGTCGAAGGGCACGTGGACTCCACCTGCAAGGGCGGGTTCAACGTCACGGTCATGCAGCGCCGGGCCTTCTGCCCCGTGAGCCAGATCGACAACCGCTTCGTCGAGGACGCCGAGGCGTACGTGGGCCAGACCCTGGAATTTCTCATCACCAAGCTGGAGCAGCGCGGCCGCAACATTGTCCTGTCCCGCCGCGACCTGCTGGAGCGCGAGGCCGTGCTGGCGCGCGAGGCCTTCACCGCCGAGACCAAGGAAGGCGACGTTGTGGAGGGCACCGTGACCCGGCTGGCCCCGTTCGGCGCGTTCGTGGAGATCATGCCCGGCGTCGACGGCCTGGTGCACGTCTCCCAGATCTCCTACGCCCGCATCGGCAGCCCGGACGAGGCCGTGACCGTGGGCCAGAAGGTCAAGGCCAAGATCACCCGCGTGGACCACGACGACAAGGGCCGCCTCAAGATTTCGCTGTCCATGAAGGAACTGGCCCAGGACCCGTGGGACACCGTTGCCGCCACCTACGCCGTGGGCGAGGTGGTCACCGGCAAGGTGGTGCGCCTGGCCGATTTCGGGGCCTTCGTGGAGATCGGACCCGGCATCGACGGCCTGGTCCACGTCTCCGAGATGAGCTACACCAAGCGGGTCAACAAGCCCGCCGACTTCGTCAAGGAAGGCCAGGAGGTCGCGGTCAAGATCAAGTCCATCGACCTCGACAGCCGCCGCATCGGCCTGTCCATGAAGGACGCCGAGGGCGACCCGTGGCTCGGCGTGGCCGACAAGTACCAGGCGGGCCAGAAGGTCACCGGCACGGTGGAGAAGATGGAGCAGTTCGGCCTCTTCGTCATGCTGGAGCCCGGCATCACCGGCCTGCTGCCCAAGTCGGTCATCGCCCGCAGCGAAAAGCCCGCCGAATTCGAGAAGCTCCACTCCGGCGACAGCGTGGACCTGGTCATCGGCCAGGTCAAAGCAGCCGAGCGCAAGATCTCGCTTAGCACCGGCTCGGAGCAGGACGACGGCGACTGGAAGGAATACGCTCCGGCCCGCAAGCCGAGAAGCGGCGGCGACAGCGGCTCCGGCTCCGGCATGGGGCTGCTGGGCGCCAAGCTCCAGGAAGCCTTTAAGAACAAGAAATAGCCCGACAACAAAGGCCCGGCCCGACAAGGACCGGGCCTTTTTCATGCTCTTGTCCCCGGCGGACAGGCCCGCCCATCCGGCGCGTGGGCGGGGGGGGAGGACACCTCCCCGAGATTGTGCTACTCGGGGAAAAAACTCCGCCAACCCCGACCCGACGAGGCCCCCATGCGCGCCGCCATCCCCCTGCTCCTCCTCTGCACCGGCTTCGCCACGTTCATGGGTCGTCTCGACACCAACATCGTGGGCATCGCCCTGCC
>NZ_JAQUWN010000115.1 GCF_028692895.1 Pseudodesulfovibrio sp. | reverse complement strand
GGTAGGCGAAGCCGGGGCACTGGGTGGGCATGGACTGGAAGAGGTTGCGCGTCTCGACGCCGTTCCTTTCCAGGTAGTTGGTCAACTGGACGCGGGTGAAGGTCGCCTCGGGGCCGACCACCACGGGCACGGCGTGGGGGCCGATGAACTCCCACTCCTCCTCCCTGAGTGTGGTCAGGTAGGGAGCGAAGCGGTCGAAGCGGTCCAGCACGTACTTGAGGTTCTCGTGCCGCGTCTTGACGATGTGGTGGTAGAGGTCCAGGGTGCCCAGCCCGACGGCCGCCTCCAGCTCGTTCATCTTGCAGGAGTAGCCGATGCGCGGGAAGGTGAACCGGGTGTCCTCGCCGGTCTCCGGATCGAACCGCTTGGCGCAGTAGGTCTGGGTGGAGGAAAGGGTGCAGGTGACGCAGGAGCAGGCCCGGCCGTGGGAGCGCAGGGAGCGGATGATCTCGGCGTAGCGCTCGTCGCCCGTGGTTATCATGCCGCCCTCCACGGCGGAGATGATGTGGGCCACGTAGAGGCTGAACGCGCCCATGTGGCCGATGGTCCCGGCCGGGCGGCCCTTGTAAAGCATACCGTGGGCCTCGGCCGCGTCCTCCACCACCACCAGGTTGTGGCGCTCGGCGATGGCCATGATCTCGTCCATGGCGGCGGGCTTGCCCATGAGGTGGACGGGCATGATGGCCCGTGTCTTTTCGGTGATGGCCGCCTCGATCCTGGCGGGATCGATGTTCAGGGTGTCGCGCCGGACGTCCACGAAGACCGGGGTCAGGCGGGCGTGCAGCACGGCGTTGCCCGTGGCCACGAAGGAGAGCGCGGGCACGATGACCTCGTCGCCGGGGTTGGCGCCCAGGTCGTGGACCACGGCCAGGGCCAGGGCGTCGGCATCGGTGCCGGTGCCCACGGACACGGCGTAGTCCACGCCCAGCAGCTTGGCGAATTCGCGTTCAAATTCCAGGACCAGCCTGCCGCAGGACAGCCGCTTGTCGTCAAGCGCCTGCATGGCGAGCGCCTTGGCCCGATCCGTGACGGATATGGTTCCGAAGGTGAGCTTCATCGATCTTCCCGAATGATGCTGAGGTTATTTCGCGGCCTTGTGCTCGCAAAACCACGCGTAGGTCGATTCCAGCCCCTGGCGCAGCGGGATGGCGGGACGCCAGCCCAGCGCATAGGCCCGGTCGCTGGACAGCAGCTTGCGCGGCATGCCGTCCGGCTTGGTGGTGTCGAACTCCAGCCGCCCGTTGTAGCCGACCACGTCGGCCACCATGCGGGCCAGGTCCGCAATGCTCAGGTCCGAGCCCACGCCGACGTTGAGCAGCGTCTCGTCGGTGTCGAGCCCGAGGAAATAGGCGCAGGCCGAGGCCAGGTCGTCCACGTGCATGAACTCCCGCAGCGGCGAGCCCGTGCCCCACAGGACGACGGACTCCAGCCCCGTGAGCTTGGCCTCGTGAAAGCGGCGCAGCAGGGCCGGGATGACGTGGGACGCCTCGGGATCGAAATTGTCGCCGGGGCCGTAAACGTTGGTGGGCATGAGCGTCAGCCCGTTGAACCCGTACTGGCGGCGGTAGGCCTCGATCATCTTGACGGCGGCGAGCTTGGCCACGGCGTACCACTGGTTGGTGGGCTCCAGCGGGCCGGTGAGCAGCGCCTCCTCGCGGATGGGCTGCTCGGCCAGGCGCGGATAGGTGCAGGAGGAACCGAGGTTCAGGAACCTGCTCGTCCCGCTCAGATAGGCCGCGTGGATGACGTTGGTCGAGATGGCCAGGTTGTCGTAGATGAAGTCGGCGGGGTAATGGTCGTTGGCCCAGATGCCGCCCACGGTGGCGGCGGCCAGGACCACCATGTCCGGCCGCTCCGCCTCGAAGAAGGCCTGGACGGCCGCCTGGTCGCGCAGGTCGAGTTCCGCATGGGTGCGCAGGACGAGCCGGAAGGCGGGGTCCCTTTCGAGCAGCCGCCTGACCGCGCCGCCGACCAGGCCGGTGTGCCCCGCTATGAAAACGCTGGTTTTGTCAGCCATGATTACCTTTTATGCAATTCGGACAAGCCGTGTCCCGGCAGGCGCGCAACACTGGTTTCCACCTGCGGGAGAGGACGCAAAAAATCATGCGATACGTACACGCTATCCCATGCAGTGTAAAGGCGGGCGCCGAACCGGAACCGTTGCGCCCTACCCCCTGCGTGAGGCGAACCATATCCAGGCCGAGAGCAGCAGCCCCATGACCGTCAATTGGACGAACAGGTAGCCGTAGGGAGCGAGGGGCACGTCCACGTAACGCCGGTAGATGAACAGGTAGAAGCCCAGCCCCCAGGCCAGGCTCGCGCCCAAGCCGCCCGCCAGCAGCCAGCGGCCGGAGTGCGGCCCCTGATGCGCGAACAGGCAGACGTCCCCGCGGACGGACGCCTCCGCCACGCTCCGCCGGGCAAGAAGGAGCGGCGCGCAAAACATGAGCAGCACACCCGCCGCCGTGGCCAGTCCCGCCCAGGCGATGAGGGGAGCGGCATAGGTGAAGGTCAGGCGGAACGGCCCGGCCCGGTCGATGCGCACGGCCTGAAAGGCATGATTGGCGCGGACGATCTTCAGTTCCTCCCCGGAGGCATGGCAACGCCAGCGGCGGTCGAAATTCACGGCCAGGAATACGTACCCCGGCCCGTCGGCCTCTCCGGCCACGGTCATGGCGTCCGGGTCGCGAAGCACCTCGGCGACTGCGCCCGTAGCGGCCGGAACGCCTGCGCCCGGGGCCCCGAACGCGCCCTCCGGCACGTCGTCGTCATAAAGGAACACGGAACCCCGCATTGCCTGTTCGTCCGCCCCGGCCATGGCCTCCAGCACCGCCTCGCGGGTGGCGAAACGGCGCGCCTCGGACGCGAACCGCGCCAGGCCATAGGGATGGCGCACCGCATAGATGCGCAGGGGCAGGGAATAGTAGGTCCCCACCCGCGTCCCGGACAACAATCCCGGCAGCTCCGCGCCCTGGTCGATGACCGAGGACGAGGCGTACCGTCCCATGCCCTCGACCCGCTTGGGCGAGATCAGGTAGCGCACCCCCAGCCCCAGGAGCATAGGCATGTTCCAGTCCGTGACGGAGCGGATCTTGTCCGGATAATAGCTCTCGAAAAGCAGGTCGTTCCGGTTGTCCTCGCGCGGGGTGGTATAGACGTCATACTGGCTTTTGACATAAGCGGCGCGGCCGTCGGGACCGAGCAGCGGATCGAGGCACCGGGCCAGGTATTCCTTGTAGTAGCGGTTGGTCAGCACGTAGCGGGCCCCCACGGTGTCCAGCCCGGCGTAGCGGGCCACGGAGGGATGGACGTCCAGGCAGGCCACGCGAAAATCATTCTCCAGCCGGGTCCCGGCCATGGCGTTCAGCACGCCGTACTCCCCGAAGGAACGGGCAAAAGGCACGTGGGTGAACTTCAGCTCCTCCCGCTGATTGTTGATGAGCAGGGAGAGGACCAGGCAGGCGGCAGCGCCCGCGAGCAGGGCCAGGCTTCGCCGAGCGCCCTCCCCCCGCCGAAGGAACACGGCCGCCAGGGCCACGGCCAGGAGGGCCGCGTCGCGAAGCATCTGGGCCTCGTTGCAAAAGACGCGCAGCAGCAGCACGGCGGCCACGGCCCATATCAGGTTGGGACGCCGCCCTCCCCGGCGCATGTCCCGGAACACCACGCCCGCCGTCAGCGGCACGCCGAAGTAGAAGAGCTGTATGGCGTGCCCGAGGTCCATCTTGGCGATCAACGAATCCTTGAACAGCACGAAGAAATCGGACGCCATGAGCGTGCACAGGAACAGGGGGACCAGGGTGAAGCCCAGGGCCCGTCGCGCATCGGAGGAGAACCGGACGGAGGGGAGCACGAAGAGGCCGAGGGCCAGGGCCGGATAGTCGCGCACCGAGGAGACGATTCGGCCGAAGCTGGCCAGGGCCGCGCCGAAACCGTCATAGTGCATGTCGTACGTCCGGCTCACCTCGGGCGTGTATTGCAGCAGCCCCAGGAAATACGGCGCATAGATCAGGGCGTACCCCGTCCAGAGCAGGAAGGCCGCGGCCAGGTGCCGCCAGCGCCGGTCCGACCGGTCGAAGAGCAGGATGAAACAGGCGTGTCCAACGGAAAAACCGGGCAGGGTGAAGACGGGAATGGTCCCGAAAGCCATGACAAGGAACAGGGCCAGCCGCCCCAGCCGGCCCCGCAGGCTCGTCCGGGCGTCGATCATCTCCTTCACGTGGACGATGCACAGGGGAAAGTAGCACATCCATGTGTAGTTGTATGCCCATGGGCTGGAGAAAACAAAGATGGTCCCGACCGCAAACGCCGCGTCAGGGTCCAGGCCGAACCAGCGGCGCAGCAGCCGAAACAGCCCATACCCCGCCATGAGGCACGCGGCCGACTTGACCACGGCCACCACCAGCCAGACCGGCGCGACCATGGCCAGGACCGAACGGGCGTTCCAGGCCGGTTGCAGGGAGACGGAGGAAGGCATGCCCCCCAAGAGCGGCTGGAACCACTGGAACAGTCCGTGGTCGCGCAGCATCTCGCCGTAGAGCTTCAGGTTGACGATGAAGCCGCTGTCAAGGAAGTCGGAATAGGGAACCAGGGCGTACTTGCCGATGACGAAGGCGTCGTAATGGCAGATGACGGCAAGCCAGAGAAAAAGCCACCAGGCCCGGCGGTTGCCGGAACCGGGCGCTTGGGCGGTTGCCGCTTCGCAAGAGCGGGCGAGGAGCATGGATAATCCTTGGCCAGAGGGTTGTGGGCGCGCCCCGCCGACACCGGCCGGACGCGGCGTAAACGCTCGCAAACGCTCGCCGGGAGCGGCTCGACGTCCGTGGACGGATACCCCAGAATACGTTGGAAGACAAGGCCCGGCCGCCTGCGGGCGGCCTGCAGGCCGTGCCCGGACCGGACCACTTAGCAATTGCGGAGCCCTCCTTTTTTCATTAGCATCAGTGCAATGAGTGTTAAATTCAAACTGCTGACGGCCCTTTCCTTCATCCTGCTGGCGGCATTCATCACCACCAGCCTGGTGAATTATCACATCACGCGCGAGTCCGTTCGCGAAGAACTGCTCAACTCCTCCCTGCCGCTGACGGGCAAGAACATTTATTCCGAGATCCACTCGGCTTTGATGCGGCCCATCCTGGTCTCCTCCTCCATGGCCAACGACGCGTTCCTCAAGGACTGGGTCACCGGCGGCGAACGCGATACGGAGAAGCTGACCCAGTACCTCAAGGGCCTCCAGGAAAAATACGGCTTCCTGACCACCTTCTTCGTCTCGGCGTCCTCCGACAAATACTATTATCAGGGCGGCCTCCTCAAACGGATCAACCCACGGGACAGCCACGACGTCTGGTTCTACTCCTTTGTCCGCAAGAACGTCGAATACGTGCTGGACGTGGACACCAACCAGGCCGAGGACAACAAGCTGACCATCTTCATCAACTTCCGGGTGGAGGACGGCGACGGCAAGCTGCTGGGCGTGACCGGCGTTGGCCTGAACATGGACCGCGCGGCCGCCCTGCTCCGCAAGGCCCAGGAGCGCTACCGCCGCGACGTCTACCTGGTGGACCAGGACGGCCTCATCCAGGTCCATCCCGACACCAGCCTCATCAAGCGCCGCTACATCACCGAAACCCCCGGCATCAAGAACGTGGCCGCCGACATCCTCGCCAACCGCCAGGGCTCGGTCAATTTCCAGTACGACCGCGAGGGCGAGCACATCCTGCTCTCCACCCACTTCATCCCGGAGTTCGACTGGCACCTCATCGTCGAGCAGGAGGAATCCGGCGCGCTGGTCACGGCCAGGAACAACCTGATCCGGACCATAGCCATCGGCTGCATCGCCTCGATCCTGATCATCGTCCTGTGCGCCTTCACGGTGAACCACTTCCAGTGCCGGCTGGAGCACATGGCCAAGACCGATCCGCTCACCGGAGCGGCCAACCGGCGGGGGCTCGACGAACGGTTCGCCTTGGCCGCCTACAAGGCGGGCCGTTACGGCGAGACGTTCTCGATCATCCTCATCGACCTGGACCACTTCAAGCAAATCAACGACAGCCACGGCCACATGGAGGGCGACAACATCCTCAAGGCCGTGTCAAGAGCCATCGCGGCCACCATCCGTCCCTCCGACCTGCTCTCCCGCTGGGGCGGCGACGAATTCCTGATCCTGCTGGACGGCAAGGACTGCGAGGCGGAGATCCTGGCCACCCGCATCCGCGACGCCGTGGGGAAAGCCCATGACGTTCCGGTCTCCTTCAGTTGCGGCATCGCCCAATACCGGGCGGGC
>NZ_JAQUWN010000114.1 GCF_028692895.1 Pseudodesulfovibrio sp. | reverse complement strand
AGCGGCCGCTCCTCGGCCTGGGCGCGGGGCTGCTCGTCTTCGGCGACCTCGTCTGCCACAACCTGGCCATCTCCATGGTCAGCGCCGCCTACATGGTGGCGCTCAAGCGCATGGCGGGCATCTTCTCGGTGATCTACGGCCGGGTCCTGTTCAACGAACGCGGCATCCTGTTCCGCTTCATCGGCACGGTCATCATGACTGCAGGCGCGGCCGTCATCGTCATCTGGGGCTGAAAAAAGCCCGGCGGGGCCGGGCTTGTCATCCTTCTCATATTAGTAATGGTCAGTCGAGGTAGCGCCCGAAGTCCGCGCCCAGCCGGTGCATGGGCAGGAGCGCGCCCTCGATAACCAGCCCCTGGGGTACGAACTCGGCGTTCAGGTATTCCCTGGGAGCCTGGAACGCGTTGTCGCGCGAGAGGATCACCGAGGCGTTGTCCAACCGGCTGTGGGCGATGATCCCCTCGGGGAAATAGGCGGCGGCGCGCGCCTCCTCGCCCACCGCGGCATAGAACGCCCGGTACTTGTCGAAGAAGTTGTCCGCCCGCAGCAGAGGCTGGATGCCCGCCACGGTCTCGTTGGCCACGTACTGGATGGCGCGGCCCCGGAGCAGGCCGTAGGCGTCCGGCCGGGCCGGGTCGGCCAGCATCAGGCTGCCCGCGCCCAGGCTGCGGACCAGGTCATGGGTCCGCTCGCCCGCCATCATGTCCACCTGGAACCCGTAGGTCTGCACATCCCCATATCCGCTGCGCCGGGCGCGGATCTGCTCGGCCAGGAGCAGGATGCCCGTGCCCACGCCGATGTCCACGCCCACGAAGGGGCCGCCCGTGGCCAGGGGAACATCTTTCCCCCCGATGACCGCCCGCATGACGTGGGCCGCGCGCGCGGCGTCGGCCAGGACGCGCAGCACCGGAGACCAGAGCCGGAGCCGGTTCATGGTCTCGATGTCGTCGGCGGGCTCGTTCAGGGACTGGTGGCGCGCGAAGAGTTCGTAGAGCCCGGCGATCTCGCCGTAGGGCACGCTGTCGGCATGCGCGCCCTCGTGAACGTAGGCGAAGAAGAATTTCACCGCCACGTTGAGCAGCTCGCGGTCGCTCACCTCGCTGTCCGGGTCGCAGAGGCGCTCGATGTCCGAGAGCAGCGCGTCCGGCGAATAGAAGTCCGGGGCGATGCCCGACTCCGGCGGCCGCGCGGCCGAGGTGAAGTTGCGGGCCTGCATGCCCGCCGTGGTCAGCGGCGACAGCCCGGCGGCTTTCGGTGCGGTGTCTCTCCCTCCCGTCAGGCGCCTGTTGTCGGTATGATTCATGTGCTTCTTGTGGTTGAGGTTGGGCAAACATTGCCGTCCCCCTCCCTGTGCACGGACCGTACCGGAGAACGCCGAACCGACCGGAAAATCATCGGGGCGGGTCAAACTCGCGGCGGGGCTCCAATGCAACGGATCAGCCCGATGTTGTTTTCCGCCTATCCGGGTAGGCGAGGAAAATCCAAATGGATGAAACTATCCACAACACCCCGTAAGAACCCAGGAAAAGACGCATGGACAGCCCTTCGATCGCAGGAGCAAAGTAGCATGGGATCATGAAAAGGCCACAAAGCATGAGGTAACCACAGGTTATGTATTTAAAAACAACGCTACCCTTAGCGGTCAAAATACTGGCGACGACAAGAAACAATACACTCAAAACAGGAGAAGCAAGCCAGTAGCCGGAGCGGTCTTCTTTGACGAAATCCACCAGTTTGAATGCCAAGGGTATGGCATAGCTCAGCACAACGACCGACAGCATGATATCTTTCATGATAGTTCTCAATGGAGAGGCGACATTGATTTAACGCCGCCTCTCCCCAAATGTTACTTGTTCCCAATCCTGCTTTTCGCCTTATTGGTGTAATGCTCAACCGCACTTTCATCAGTTTTGAATCGATATGTGCCAAACACACCATCCCAGAAGCCAAATTTCTTGGCCTCGTCCTCAAGATTCTGCCTCATCTCCCAATCATTTTCGTCTGAGTAGTCCGATTTCTTATCACGCAGACCCTTTCTAACGTTTTTTTGCATCCCTATAGCTGAAAAGGGTGTGCCCAACCCCGGATAAAATTCCGTAATCGGCCTCCCTTTGGGGATTTCCTCGCCATACTCGTTTGTCCATAATCCCAACGGATCATTCCCGTTCACAGGATCATCCAGACAGTAGCCATACCAGTCCGGGTCCCCGCCCTTGTCCCCCAGCGGGTCCGGCGCGGTCCACCTGTCGGTGAAGGTGTCGTAGTCCCGCCAGCCGAAGCGGACGAAACCCAGGTCGCGGTCGTGCAACCCTCCGGCGAAGCCGATGGGGATGCGGAAGCCGGGGTTGGTGTCCTCGATGATTCCGCCGAAGGGGTCGTACAGGACCTCACGTCGCCATCGACAACCACTGGCGGAGAACCGGCCTGGGCGTGGAAGAGGCAGGCCACGGCCCAGTCGCCACGCCGCAGAACGTCAGAGGGTCAAAGGGTCCGGTATGGCTCCAATTGGTCGGCCACGCCGTTGATGTTGTCGCAAGTGGAGAGGTACAATCCCCATGGGCGGATGCTCAGGCAGATCAATTGCCTTGGACCGCTTTTTTTCGGAAGCGACGAGTAGACGCCCTCGCTGATCCAAAGAAATCGGATGGCATTGATCTGCAGCCGGGATATGCGCCAAAGGCGATGAAAGGTTATCCGATCATCCGTTCGGCCTATGGGCAGTCCAATGGAGTCCGCCGCAAGAAGCAGGATGATGCCTGCCGGGACAAACCAATGCCAGAGGGTCCCCCCTTGTTGGCCGTCAAGATAGCTGATTCCACCAAGGATTGCGCATCCCAGGCATAAACAGAATTTTTCCATGTAAAAAAAGAAGATGCCCGTTCCAGAGTTCGAAATATATTGTTCTTCGCCCATAGGTCTCCGGTAACGCCCGGGGGCCACCCCCCGGGCTGGAATTGTGAACCTACCACAGGTCAGGTTCGTATTCGCGTTCAATCTTGGGTACCTTTATGGTCCAGGTGTTTTCATGTGTTATTGCCCCGGTCGCTTTTTTTGTGGGCAGTTCCAACTTGGTTTTCGGACTCCATGACAAATTGAAATTTTTGCCAGTGTAGCCATTGCCCTCGATATGCTCTACCCCACCTCCTATCGCCCCTATTGGTGTTGGGATTGCGATTGCTCCACCGATCCTCGTCGATTTGCCACTCAGTTGGTCTACACTTTCAGCGTCGGTTTTCTGGTAGGTCCCTGATGCTCCAAATCCGAAGTCGTTGGTTGTGCCATGTTCAAAGCTGAGTTCATACACTCGTTCGCCTTTATCATCTTCCGAAATCATGGCATTGCCGCCGAGCCCAAGGCCGAATCCGGAAAGGGCGAGCCCTCCTCCAAGACCACGGGTCTCCAACCCCAGCGGGTCCGCGCCGTTGACCGGATCATCGAAGCAGTAACCATACCAATCCGGGTCGCCGCCCTTGTCGCCCAGCGGGTCCGGCGCGGTCCACCTGTCGGTGAAGGTGTCGTAGTCCCGCCAGCCGAAGCGGACGAAACCCAGGTCGCGGTCGTGCAACCCTCCGGCGAAGCCGATGGGGATGCGGAAGCCGGGGTTGGTGTCCTCGATGATTCCGCCGAAGGGGTCGTACAGGACCTCCTTTATCACGTCGCCGTCACTGTCGGCAACCACCCTCAGGGAGCCTACCTGGTCGTAGAAGAGGCAGGCCACGGCTCCATCGTCGCGCTGCATGGCGTAGGGCGTGCGCTCGCCGTCGCGGTAGGCGAAGCGGTAGCCGGAATGGCCGTCGTGGAAGCCGTCAAGACGCAGGAGGTCGAGCCAGCGATAGGCCTCCATGGGCTGGCCGTTGCGGTACTTGACCGCCCGGCGGCCCTGGTCGTCGTGGGTGAACTCGAAGGCCTCGCCGGTTTCGCGCTTTTCGGCCTTCAGGAGCCGGTAGTCCGGGCCGTATTCGTAGAGCGTGTACTGCCCGCCATGGTTCCAGATGGACCGGAACCCGTTCTTGTCATGGGTGTAGCCATTGTTTCCCGCCCGCTGGAGCCGGTTGCTCATGCGCGAGTATTCGAAGTTGCGGTAGTGCGTGTCCAGGTGCGGGAAGTAGTCGCGGGTGCGGCGGCCCTCCCGATCATACCCGATGTCGCAGACGGTCCGGCCATCCCGCTTCGCGCCGGTCAGGCGACCCGCCTTGTCGTAGGCGTAGGTCCAGGTGGTGGGCCTGCCCGCCACGGTTTCGGTCTTCTCCACGATGCGGCCATCCGGGCCGCGCTTCAAATCACAATGATAGGGGTCGTTCATGCTCGTTTCTCCTTGCGTTTCGTTCCCGGAGGGCATCCCCGGAAATCCCGGCGAGCATAACCCCGGTTTTCGGCCCAGGGGAAAACGGCAATGGGAAGCGGCAAAACGGGTAATAAAGGTATAACTTGGCAGCTTGACAGGGGTTCGGAAGAGACCACCGGCAGGAGGAGAATCAGAAGAGGAAAAATCAGAAGAGGAAAAGAAAAAGGCCGTCCGAGGACGGCCTGTATTTTCTGGAGCGGGAAACGGGATTTGAACCCGCGACTTCAACCTTGGCAAGGTTGCACTCTACCACTGAGTTATTCCCGCGAAGTGGAGGCGACATCCGGATTTGAACCGGAGAATGGAGGTTTTGCAGACCTCTGCCTTACCACTTGGCTATGTCGCCTAAAGGTGGAGCGGGAAACGGGATTTGAACCCGCGACTTCAACCTTGGCAAGGTTGCACTCTACCGCTGAGTTATTCCCGCTCACGAAGCGAAGCATTGTTTACCCGCGCCCCTGTCTGGAGTCAAGCCTAAATTTTCATTTTTTTCGCGATAATGCCTGTCAAGAAGCCCCCGTAATTTTTCAGCTAATGGAAAGACTTTACTTTTGGGCTCTTTTTGGTATACCAACGCGCTTTAATTCAGTAATAAAAAACGGATTCAATGGGTTCAAACACTTCGTCCGATATCTCAGGAAGGCACACATGGAAGCAAAAGACCTCCAGTATTTCAAGGATATCCTAAACGGCTTGCTCGACGACATCCTGCGCAAGAGCGAGGCGACCATCGAGGACATGACAGAATCCGGCGAGGTTTACGCCGATCCGGCCGACCGGGCCACCGCCGAGTCCGACCGAGCCTTCACGTTGCGGCTTCGGGACCGTGAGCGCAAACTCATCAAGAAGATCCAGAAAGCCATCGACCGCATCGACGACGGCGAATTCGGCATCTGTCAGGAATGCGGCGACGAGATATCCATCCCGCGCCTCAAGGCCCGGCCCATGACCACGCTCTGCATCAACTGCAAGAGCAAACAGGAAGCCGACGAGGCCGTCCGAGGCGACTAGCCGCCCCGCCGCCCCGCAACGCGTTCCTCCTCCGCCATGGAAGCCAACTTCTTCCGCTTCCTCGCCGTGGAATTGGGCACGTTCCTGAGCGGTCGGCGCATCGACAAGATACACCAACCGGCTCCCAACGTCTGGACCGTCAAGATCCAGAACACGGGCACCCCGCTTTTCCTGCTGTTCCGGCCCGCCAAATCGGCGGGCCATTTCTTTCTGTCCCCCACCAAGCCCGCCAATCCGCAGCAGGTCGCGGCCATGGCCATGTGGTTCCGCAAACGGCTGGCCAACCGCAAGGTCGTCGCCTGGCATGCGGACTGGCCCGCCCTGCGCCTCGCCCTGGAGCTCTCCCCGCGCGACAACCCGCCCTGCGGCCGCTTCCTGGTCTTCGACTGCCGGGAGGGGCTTTCCCTTATTGAAGAGCTGGACGAGGGATACACCCGCCAACCGGACTGGCCCGCCCTGGAGGACGTCATCGACGACCCGGACGTCTGGCGCGACTACCCGCAGATTTCCCCGCCGCTGCGGCGCGAGCTGACCCGGCGGCCCCTGCCCGAGGCCCTTAGCATCTACCTCTCCCTGGCCGGGGGGACGGCCGACGCCTTTTACCTGGAGACCTCGGAAGGCGAGGCCCAGCCGCCCGTGGCCTGGCCCGTGGCCGGGGCCGAAGCCTTCGCCTCCGCCCTGGAGGCGGCCAACGCCCATGGCGAGCGCACCCTCTTTCCGCTGCTGGAGATGGCGGAGGACCGGCCGGAACGCGTCCAGCTCTCACGGGCGCGCAAGAAGATCCGGCGCAACCTCGCCAAGCTCGACGAAGAGGCGGCCCGGCTGGAAGGATTTTCCGAGGAACGGGCGCGCGGCGAGGCGCTCCAGGCCGCCCTCTACCGGCTCAAGGACGCCGAGGGGCTGGAGTCCGTGGTGGTGGACCACCCGGAGCGCGGCCCGATGACCGTGCCGCTCAATCCCCACCTCTCCGTGACC
>NZ_JAQUWN010000039.1 GCF_028692895.1 Pseudodesulfovibrio sp. | reverse complement strand
GTAGACCCATTTGCCCCGGCGTCGGCTCTCCACCCAGCCGCCCCGCCTGAGGAACGCCATGTGGCGCGACACCGTGGACTGGGGCAGCTCCAGCGCGGCCATGAGGTGGCAGACGCACAGCTCCCCGCCCGCCAGCAGCGCCAGCGCGCGCAGCCGGGTCGGGTCGCCCAGCCCCTTGAGACGATTCGCGAGACGTTCCATGGCTTCAGTAAATATCCGCTTAGGCGGATATGTCAACCGGCGTTTCGGTGAAACGGTCAGAGGCGGATGCTGTTTTCGCAACATTCCGGAATCACGAGATTCCTACCAACAGGTAAGTATCGAACAAAATTGTGCCTGCTTGCCATGCCGACACCATGGCGTATGCTCGGGGCACAAAAGAACGGCCAACCCCCATCGAAAGGGGAGGAATAATGCTGCAATTCAAGGTTGATACGGAAAAGTGCATCCGTTGCGGCGAGTGCGCCCGCGACTGTTTCGCCGGGGTCATCGGCGAGGACGGCGACGGCCTGCCGATGGTCGTCCCGGAGCGAGAGGGGCTGTGCATCGAGTGCCAGCACTGCCTGGCCGTGTGTCCCGCAGGCGCGCTGTCGGTCTTCGGCCTGGACCCGGAGGCCGGGCGGCCGCTCAAGGGCGGTATGCCCGACCCGGGGCGCATGGAAACGCTCCTCATGGGCCGCCGCTCGGTCCGCCGCTACAAGAAGGAAGGGGTGGACCCGGCCCTGATCCGCCACCTGCTCGAAGTGGCGTCCCACGCGCCTACGGCCGTGAACCGGCGGCCGGTGCGGCTCACGGTGGTGGACGACCCGGCGGCCATGGACCGGCTGCGCAGGGCGGCCACGGACGCGGCCCTCAAGCGGCTGCGCGACGGGACCATCCCGGCCGGGTACGAGCGCATCGGCGACTACCTGAAAAACGGCCGGAAGGACGAGGACGTCATCTTCCGGGGCGCGCCGCACGTCCTGCTGGCCACGGCTCCGGAGACCGCCCTTTCGCCCATGGCCGACGGCCATATCGTCATGAGCTATTTCGACCTGCTGGCGTCGAGCCACGGTCTGGGCACGGTCTGGGACGGCATCGCCCGCGCGGTCATCTCGGCCGTGTGCCCGGAGCTGCGCGACCTGCTGGGAATCCCTGCGGACCACGTCATCGTCTGCGTCATGGCCTTCGGCAAGCCTGCCGTTACGTACCACCGCACCGTGCAGCGGCCCGGCTGCGACATCCATTCGGCGACGATTTAGCCGCCATCCATAAGAAATGAAGAGGCCGCCTCCGGATCACCGGGGGCGGCGCCGTGGCTGCCTTTCTGCTTTGCCTTTCCAAGAAAAGGGAAATCAGGGAGCATTGAAGAGCGCGTTTAGGCCCGCGATATTTGACAGTTACACTCGGCTGCCCTATCCGGCTAATTCCATTTGTTATTCACAGCCACGATTGTTTTTGCTGCCGACCAGTCAGAAAGTGATTGAATGCAAGCAATCAAGCCGATAGAAAATCAAGTATGCCACTGCGGATGACAACCTGTATCGCCCTTGTCCTGTGCCTGTTCACGGCAGAGGCGAGCGCCGTCGACCAGACGGTAATCGTTGTCGGGGACCAATCTCCGCCATTCCGGATTTTTGCGCAGGGCGGGGCGTCGGGCATTTATTTCGACACCATCAAGGAAATGGGCAAACGCATGGGGTTCACCCCCACGTTCGTGAACGTTCCTTTCAAGCGCGCCCTGGACATGATGCGCAAGGGCAATGCCGACATGATGCCCGGCCCCAATTATTCGGACGAGCGCGCCTGCTACATGATATACACGGCGGCGGAGCTGCCCGCCGAGCCCAAGGCGTTTTACTACAAGGATCAGAAGAACAGGATCGTTCAGTTCGACGACCTGCGCGGCAAGAGCGTGGCCACCACCCTGGGCAGGGACTACAACCGCGTCATCGAAGCCGCGCCCGGCGTAACGATTGAGATCGTGCGCACGTACGATATTGCGGTTCAAAAGGTCCTGTTCGGCCGCAACGACCTGGTCATCCTCCCGGAGTTCCAGGGGGACTATCTCCTGCGCACCCGCCAGCTCCAGCTCAGCAAGTCCCCGTTCAAGCTGGAGGGCAAGCCGAGCCACATCTGCCTCTCCCGCACATCGGCCTTGGTGGCGCGCCAAAAGGAGCTTCAGGAAACCCTGCAAGCCATCGTCGCGGACGGGACCTTCCAGAAGATTCTCCGCCGATACTCGCGCGACGCGGCCGTGGAGTGAGCGGATATTTGATGAAATATAGTCAGCCTCGTGACGGGTGTTATTGGTCCCATTTGAGAGGTTGATTGCTTCATAGGAGCGTATCCGCAAGGCTTCTGGTGCATAATATCCGAAAACAAAGCTCCGAATATCCATTAAAATAAATCATCGGTAATCTCAACGTATTATCGCTGATCGTAAAAATGTACGGCAGAGATGCAGACCGTTTAGTGAGAGTTGTAGTGGCAAAGGGCAGCTTCCAAAAGGGGCGAAAGTGAAAAACCGCAGTGCGATTAAGTTTTCAATACGCAATATGCTAATATAATGTTGGACAGCACTTCATTTTTCATCTAAATACAATAAATTGAAATTTTAAAACCGATAATAAGGGGAATTAACATGGCTTACAATCCGCCTTCTTCTGTTCAAGGTGCCAAAAAAGCTATTTCAACTCGGACGAAGCAATTGCAGCTTGCAAAAGCTGAAGGCAAGCGGCAAGAACTTAGCGATGAAATTAATAGGTATGTAAATTATATATATAAGTATGCGAAGGCTGGCGAGCAGGCAGCAAAGGCTTTAGAAAACGGAAATGGTGAAGGGGTTAATAATTCTTAAACGTAAACCGTCGGTGTGCTATAAAGGTTGAAGTAAGGAAGTTTGGTGCTTGGTGGCCTATTCATCCTTGTGTGTAACCGGGGTGAATAGGCCGTACGATTCCTTTTCAGTCATAGAGTTGTTTGAATCGCTATCGGGAGAAAGCGGTGCATTTTGCATACGATACTACCCCTTCTCCACCCCGCACCCGACACACTTCTCGCACCCCTGCTTTGAGCAGCCGGGGCTGGTCCGCGCCTCCTTGGCGCGCTCCCATTCCTTCCAGAGGTGGTCGCGGCGCACGCCCACGTCGATGACCTCCCAGGGGAAGGGCTCGTCCTTGGCGCGCTCGCGGTCCAGGATCGCAAAGGGGTCGCCGTCCCAAAGCTTGAGGGCCTTTTTCCAGCCGCCTTGCTCGGCCGCCAGGAGGATGAAGGGGGCCAGCTCCTCGCCGCCGCGCGAGAGCAGGCCCTGGAGCCTGGCCTGGAAGGGGTCGTCGTGCTGGAGGGTGATGCCCTTGTAGGGCTTCGCCATCCTGGTGAGCTGCTTCATGCGGGCCGAGAGGGCGGCCTCCGAGGCCATGGGGGCCCACTGGAACGGCGTGAAGGGCTTGGGCACCAGCGAGCTGACGCCGATGGTGATGCGCATGAAATGGCTCTTGCGGCCGCCGGGCTCCTCGGAGCGGATGCGCACGATCTCGGCCAGCAGGGCGGCGAGCTCGGCGTAGTCCTCGTCCGTCTCGCCGGGCCAGCCCGCGATCAGGTAGAGCTTGAGGTGGTTGACGCCGTGCCGCGCGCACAGGCGCACCGCGTTCAGGAAATCCTCGATCTTGAGCTTCTTGCTCATCATGCGCCGCAGCCGCTCGCTCGCGCCCTCCAGGGCCAGGGTGACGGTGCGGATGCCGCGCTCGCGCAGGTAGGTCAGCAGCTCCTCGGTGACGCCGTCCGCGCGCATGGAGGAGAGGGAAAATTTCTTGCCCTTGCCGTGCAGCCACTTGAGGAAGGGGAGCAGGTCCGGCCAGTCGGTCAGGGCCGTGCCCACCAGGCCGACCTTGGGCGGGTCGGTCAGCTCGACGATGCGCTGGAGCTCGGCCATGTCCGCATGGCGGGGCGGGCGGTAGATGTAGCCCGCCGCGCAGAAGCGGCAGCCGTAAGGACAGCCCCGGTTGACCTCCAGGAGCATGGTGTCGCGAAAGGTGGCCCGGCCCGAGACGAAGCAGGAGAAGGCCGGGTCGGGCAGCAGGCCGGGCGCGCCGGTGTGGAGCCGCCTGACCGGGGTCCTCGACCGGCCGGGGACCCAGATGCCGGGGTCGTCCTTGATGGCGTCGAGGATGGCGTCCCTGTCCGCGCCGTCAAAGACCAGGGCGCGGAGCTTGCGGAAAAAGGGGATGAAGTGGTCGTCGGCCTCGCCGACCCAGAAGACGTCGATGAACGGCGCGACGGGCGCGGGGTTCAGGAAGGCCGGGGGCCCGCCCGCGATGACCAGGGGAAGGCACGGGCGTTCCGCCGCAAGCGGCGGAACGCCCGCTGCCTGGAGCATTCGAGGGAGGTTGAGGAAATCCTCCTCGAATGTCGCGCTCCAGGCGATTACAGGGAATGAGGATAGTGGGCTGTTTGATTCGCGCGTTTTCGGTGCGTCGCCATCGGTCTGCCCCAGCTTGTCCGGGAAGACGCGTTCGACGGCGAGGCCGGGTTCCTCCGCCAGCATGCGGTAGACCGCCTGCCAGCCGAGGGTCGAGATGGCGGCCTTGTCTCCCCCGGGCACGGCGAGAGCCACCGGCAATCGCCCGCCGAGGTCGGGAGCCTGGGGCTCCGACACGCCGTGATACAAGGTTCTTGCGCCGATGACGGCTTACCTCCACGCGCTACTGTTGGTCCCTAGTCGACATTCTTGCGAATGAAGGCCGGGACGTCGAGGTTGTCTTCCCCTTCGTCGAAGATGAATTCCTCCTCGCCGGGGCCCGCGCCGGCCACGCGTTTGGACATGGCCTGCTGGGGCAGTTCGGTGGTGTTCAGGTCGCCGCCCGCCTTGCGCAGGTAGGCCGGGATGTTGCGGTCCTGGGCGATGACCTTCTGGTGCCCGGCGCGCATGGGCTGGGCCGGGGCCTTCATGCCGCGGGGTCCGAGCAGGCGGAGCTTCTGCTCCTCGGCCTTGCTCAGGACGGGCTCGGCCGCGCTCTGGGCGGGTTCGATGCCCGTGGCGATGACGGTGATGCGCATCTCGTCGCCCGCGTCGGGGTCGAAGACGGTGCCGAAGAAGATTTCGGCCTCGTCGTGCGCTTCCTTGTAGATGATGTCGGCGGCTTCGGAGACCTCGTCGATGAGCATGTCCGGGCCGCAGGTGATGTTGATGAGCACGCCCTTGGCGCCCTCGATGGAGACGTCCTCCAGCAGCGGGGAGGTGATGGCCTTCATGGCGGCCTCCTTGGCCCGGCCCTCGCCCGAGGCGATGCCGGTGCCCATCAGGGCCATGCCGGAGCTGGACATGGCGGCCTTGACGTCCGCGAAGTCCAGGTTGATCAGGCCGTGGACCGTGATGAGGTCCGCGATGCCCTTGACCGCGTAGTAGAGGACCTCGTCGGCCTTTTTGAGCATGTCGGAGAAGCTGGCCTTCTTGGCGGCGAGCTGGAGCAGGCGGTCGTTGGGGATGGTGATGATGGAGTCCACCACCTCGGCCAGGGCGCGCGAGCCATCCTCGGCCTGGCGCAGCCGCTGCTTGCCCTCGAAGTAGAAGGGCTTGGTGACCACGCCCACGGTGAGCGCACCCATCTCCTTGGCGATCTCGGCCACCACGGGGGCGGAGCCGGTGCCGGTGCCGCCGCCCATGCCCGCGGTGATGAAGACCATGTCCGCGCCGTCCAGGGCCTCGCGGATCAGGTCCTGGGACTCCAGGGCGGCGTTGCGGCCGATCTCCGGGTTGGCGCCGGCGCCCAGTCCCTTGGTCAGCTTCTCGCCGATCTGGATTTTGTGTTCGGCCATCGATTTGTCGATGTCCTGGTGGTCCGTGTTGGCCACGATGAATTTGACCCCCTTGAGGGCCGACATGATCATGTTGTTGACCGCGTTGCCGCCGGCGCCGCCGCATCCGACGACTTTGATCTTGGCGTTGCTTTCATGGACGATTTCCGAAAATTCCATGGCGTCTTCCTCCTCGATGGCCCTGCCTTCCTGAGCGGGCCGGTTCCTCGGTTTCCCTGTAAACGGTTTCAGATTTCCTCAAATCCTCTATGCGATGTCCGTAAACCACTTCTTCATGCGGCCCAGGATCTTGTCGAAGCTCGACTCCTCCTCGATGGTCACGCGGCCGCGCACGCCCTCCTCGTCCGCGCCGTGGAGGAGCAGGCCCACGGCCGTGGCGTACTTGGGGCTCATGACCTCTTCGCGCAGGCCGCCCAGCCCGTCGCCCGGCACGCCGATGCGCACCGGCAGGTCGAAGATTTGCTCGGCCAGCTCCTGCATGCCGTCGATGAGGCAGGTGCCGCCCGTGAGGACGACGCCCGCCGCGATCATGTTCTTGAAGCCGGACTTGATGAGCTCCTGGTCCACCAGGGCCAGGATTTCCTCACAGCGCGGCTCGCAGATTTCGGCCAGGACGCGCTTGCTCATGGCGCGCGACTCGCGGCCGCCCACGCTCGGGACCTCCAGGATCTCCTCGTCGGTGATCAGGTCGGCCAGGGCGCAGCCGTATTTGATCTTGATGTCCTCGGCCGACTGCATGGGGGTGCGCAGGCCGTAGGCGATGTCATTGGTCAGGTTGTGGCCGCCCAGCGCCAGGACCGACGTGTGCTTGATGGAGTCCTTGGAGAACACGGCGATGTCGGTGGTGCCGCCGCCGATGTCCACCAGGGCCACGCCGATCTCCCGCTCCTCGGGCGAGAGCACGGCCTTGCTGGAGGCCAGGGATTCGAGCACCACGTTGGAGACGTTCAGGTCCGCGCGCTTGCACGAGCGGATGATGTTCTGGGCGGACGTCACCGCGCCGGTGACGATGTGGACCTTGACCTCCAGGCGCACCCCGGCCATGCCGAGCGGGTCGGAGATGCCGCGCTGGTCGTCCACGATGAATTCCTGGGGCAGGGTGTGCAGCACCTCGCGGTCCATGGGGATGGCGATGGCGCGGGCCGCCTCGATGACGCGGTCCACGTCGCGCTGGGTGACCTCGCCGCCCTTGACGCCGATGACGCCGTGGGAGTTGAAGCCCTGGATGTGGCTTCCGGCGATGCCCGCGTAGACGGTGCGGATGTCGCAGCCCGCCATGAGCTCCGCCTCCTCAAGGGACTTGCGGATGCACTGGACCGTCTTTTCGATGTTGACGACCACGCCGCGCCGCAGCCCGGTGGAAGGGGCGGTGCCGATGCCGATGATGTCGACGCCGCTTTCGCTCGCCTCGCCGACCACGGTGCAGATCTTGGTGGTGCCGACGTCCAGGCCCACTATCAGATCGCTTTTGGCCATGATATGCTCCTTGGTTTCCTCTTTAAGTTCCCTGTATGTCCAAGCATCGCGCTTGTGATTCCTTGCGATTATCCGTCGGCCCGGCGTTTGACCCAGACCTTGTCGCCGGAGGCGGCGATGATGGCGGCGTCCTTGAACTCGCCCCGGCGCATCAGGTCGCGCCAGGCGATCTTGACCCGCTCCAACTGGAGCCGCCAGCGGTCCATGGACAGGCGGACGGTCAGTCCCTTGCCCTCGTCGTGGCCGTCCAGGTAGACCTCCAGCTCGTGGGCGCTGGTCAGCCGAATCCAGGCGGTCTGCTCCGGGGTGAAGGGCGTCTCGTGGTCGGCCATGCTTTTCAGGAAGCCGGTCAGCACCGCGCCGCCGTCCTCCCCGGAGTCGGCTACTTCCAGCACGGGCAGGGACGCGGTCTCGCCCGGATGCATGGGCGCGATGACCTTGCCGGTGGCGTCGGCGAAGTACAGGCCGTCGCCCTGGCGGACCCAGAAGGCCGGGACCTTTTCCTTGATGGCGATGTGCAGCCGGTTGGGCAGCTCGCGGCGCACGGTCACGGCCGCGATCCAGGGGTTGTCCGAGAGCCGGGCCTCCACCTCGCCCACGTTCATCTCCAGGCAGTTGAGGCCCAGGGCCACGTCCGCGCACTTGAGGATGTCGCCGTAGTTGAGGCGTTCGTTGCCTGTTACCGAGATGTCCTGAAGCTCGAAATACGTGCTGGTGGTCAGGTAGCGATAGCCGAAGAGCAGGCCCACGCCGAGCACGGCCACGAAGGAGGCGGTGAGCAGCAGGAGCACCGAGCGCATGACAAGGCGGCCCGGCCCGGTCAGCCGGGGGGCGGAGCGCCGGGTCTTGCGTCGGGTGTTGGCCTTGCCGTTCAGGGTGTTGAGGCCGAGGCGGCCCTGTTTGCCCAGGGTCAGGGTGCTCATAGCAGAATGACCTCCGTTTCGAGGGTGATGCCGTATTTTTCGCGCACGGCGCTTTTGGCCATGTCCAGCAGCTCCAGGGCCTGGGCCGGGGTCCCGCCGCCGAGGTTCACCAGGAAGTTGGCGTGCAGGTCGGAGAAGGCCATGTGCCCGAGGCGCATGCCCCGCATCCCCGCATTGTCCAGGAGCATCCCGGCGGCCTTGCCCTCCGGGTTCTTGAACACGCAGCCCGCGCTCCGGGCGGTCACCGGCTGGGTGGCCTGTTTTTTCTCGTAGGTGGCGCGCATGGAGGCGCGGACCTCTTTGGGCGAGGTCTCGGTCAAGGCGAGCTCAACCTCCCAGACAAGGGATTTGCCCGGATGGGCCGGGCAGGCGAAATTGCGATAGGAAAAGACGCAGTCGGCCGCGTCCACCCAGGAGAGGCCCTGGCCGGGCGACCACAGGCGCACCCGGGTCACGACGTCGCCGAAGCTGGTGCCGTAGGAGCCTGCGTTCATGGCCACGGCCCCGCCCACGGTGCCGGGGATGCCGGTCAGGTTTTCCAATCCGGAGAACCCGGCCTTTTCCGCCCAGCCGAGCAGGCCGGGCAGCCGCTGGGCCGCGCCGCAGCGGACAATGAACCGGTCGCCCTCGCGCTCCACCCGGGTCGGGCCGGGGGGCGTGGCCGTGCGGATCAGCGCCAGGTCCAGGTGGCCGTCGCGCACCAGCAGGTTGCTCCCCCTGCCGATGACGAAGGGGCGCAGGGTCCCGCGGCTCAGGAAGGCGGCCAGCTCGTCCAGGTCGCCGGTCTCGTGGACCACCAGCTCAACTTCGGCGGTGCCGCCGAGGCCGAGGGTGGTGCGCTCCGAGAGCGAGGGGTTGCGGATCAGTTCCAGCGCCATGCTATTCCTCGTTTCCTTCCACGGCCGGTTCGTCTTCCTGGTTCGCGCGTTCGAGCCAGTTCTCGCCCACGCGCCAGATGGAGCCCGCGCCCTGGGTCATGAACAGGTCGCCCGCCATCAGGATGTCGTCCAGCCGCTTTTCCAGGGACTCGAAGTCCGGGAAGAACTGGACCTTGGTGTCGCTGACCTGCTTGATGCCCTGGGCCAGCGAGAGGCCGGACACGCCCGGAATGGGCGATTCGCTGGCCGGGTAGATTTCGGTGAGCAGGAGGACGTCCGCCTCCTGGAAGACCTTGCAGAATTCGCCGAACAGGGCCTGGGTGCGCGTGAAGCGGTGGGGCTGGAAGGCGACCACCAGCCGCCGGTCCGGGTAGCACGCCTTGGCCGTGCGCAGGTTGGCCAGGATTTCAGCCGGGTGGTGGCCGTAGTCGTCGATGACCAGCACGCCCTTTTTTTCGCCCTTGCGCTCGAAGCGGCGGCCCACGCCGCCAAAGTCGGCCAGGCCGTTGATGATGTCTTCCTTCGCCAGTCCGGCCTCCAAGGCCACGCCGATGCAGGCCAGGGCGTTGAGGACGTTGTGCGTGCCGGGCTGGGCCACGGTGACCTCGCCCCAGAACTCGCCGTCCAGGTAGACCTTGAACAGGGAGCGGAGGTGGGCGGAGATGATCTCGCCCCGGAGCCGGTTCTTTTCGCCCAGGCCGTAGGTCAGGCAGGGGCGCTTGATGCGGGGCAGGAGGCGCTGCACGCCCTCGTCGTCGCCGCAGACCACGTTCATGCCGTAGAAGGGGATGGCGTTCAGGAAGGCCGCGAAGGCCTCGTCGATGGCGTCCTGGTCCTTGTAGAAATCGAGGTGGTCCTTGTCCACGTTGGTGACCACGGTGATGATGGGCGAGAGCAGGAGGAACGAGCCGTCGGACTCGTCGGCCTCGGCGATGAGGTAGTCGCCCTCGCCCAGCCGGGCGTTGGAGCCGAACATGGAGAGCTTGCCGCCGATGATGACCGTCGGGTCCAGGCCCGCCTCGGTGAAGATGGTGGCCAGGAGGGAGGTCGTGGTGGTCTTGCCGTGGGTTCCGGCCACGGCGACGCCGGTGCGCAGGCGCATCAGCTCGGCCAGCATCTCGGCCCGGGGGATGATGGGGATGCCGCGCTCGCGGGCGGCCGCCAGCTCCGGGTTCTTGTCCGGGATGGCCGTGGACTTGATGAGCACGTCGGCCTCGCCCACGTTGTCCGCGCCGTGGCCGATGAAGACGGTGGCCCCGAGCTTTTCCAGGCGGCGCACCGAGGCCGAGGCGGAGAGGTCCGAGCCGGTCACGTTGAAGCCCATGTTGATGAGCACCTCGGCGATGCCGTTCATGCCGGAACCGCCGATGCCCACCATGTGGATGTTGTTGACCCGCGCCCGCATGGCGGGGCAGGCCTCGCCGCCCACGGTCAGGTAGGGGCCCTGTGCTGCTGCCATAACGCTATCCTTCCTTCGCGGCCAGGGCTTCGAGCCCCTGCGCGATGTCGGCGGCGGCCCGCTTACGGGCGAAACCGCGCGCCGCTTGTTCCATGTCGTCCAGCCGGGTCCCGTCCCCGAGCAGGGCGGCGATCTCTTCGGCCAGCCGCCCCTCGGCCAGCTTGGCCTGGGGCAGGAGCACGGCCGCGCCGAGCGCGGCCATGGCCTTGGCGTTCCTGGTCTGGTGGTCGTGGGTGGCCTGGGGAAAGGGCACGAAGATGGCCGGAACCCCGGCCGCCGCCACCTCGAAGACCGTGGTCGCGCCTGCCCGGCACAGGGCCAGGTCGGCGCGCGCGTATTCGGCCGCCATGTCCTCAATGAAGTCGCGCACCTGGGACGGGTCCGCCCCGGCCGCCTCGTAGGACGCCCGCACGCGCTGAAAGTCCGCCTTGCCCGCCTGGTGGACAAGGGTCACGCCCGCCGCCATGAGCGCGGGCAAAGCCGCGATGACCGCGTCGTTGACCGGCCGCGCGCCCTGGCTGCCGCCCAGGACCAGCAGCAGCCTGCCCCGGACGCGTTCCTTGCGCGCCTCGGCCGCGTCCGCGATGGCCCGGCGCACCGGGTTGCCGGTGATGACGCATTTCCTGGCCGGGAAAGCGCTCCCCGTGTCCGGGAAGCTCAGGAAAATCCGTTTGACCAGTTTGCCCAGGACCCGGTTGGTCACGCCGGGCACGGAGTTCTGCTCGTGCACGGCCGTGGGTACGAAGAGCAGCCGGGCGGCCAGGATGGGGCAGAAGCCCGCGTAGCCGCCGAAGCCGATGGCCGCGTCCGGCCGGAACCGGAGCACGGCCGCCATGGCGCGGGGCAGGCCAAGGCCGAGCCAGCCCAGGCCCGAGAGCAGGCCGGAGACGCCGCGCCCGATGATCCCCCTGGCGGGCAGGGCCTGGAATTTCAGCCCGTGGCGCGTGGCGAGCTCGCCCTCGGGGCCGGAGCCGCCCATGAAGAGGATGTCCACGCCGGGATTGCGGTCCCGGAGCTCCTGGGCCACGGCCAGGGCCGGGAAGATGTGGCCGCCCGTGCCGCCCGTGGAGAGGATGACCCGCGAAAGCGTCATGCCGTGGCCCTCCGCGAGAGGTTGAGCAGGATGCCCGCGCAGATGAAGGAGACGGTCAGGCTGGAGCCGCCGTAGCTGATGAAGGGCATGGCCACGCCCTTGGGCGGCACCGTGCCCAGGACCACGGCCAGGTTGAGGATCATGCCCAGCGCCAGGATGCAGGTGATGCCGAAGGCGGTGAACCGGTCCTGGAGGTCCTCCATGCGCAGGGCGACGCGGAAGGCTCGCCACAGGAAGAAACCGATGAGCCCGAAGAACAGGGACATGCCTACGAACCCGAGCTCCTCCCCGGCCACGGCCATGATGAAGTCGTTGTGCGCCTCGGGCAGGAAGAAGAGCTTCTGCTTGCCCGCGCCCAGGCCGGAGCCGAAGATGCGGCCCGAGCCGAAGGCGTAGAGCGACTGGACCAGTTGGTACCCCTCGTCGCGCGCCGAGGCGAAGGGGTCGAGGAAGGCGGTCCAGCGCTTGAGCCGGTACGGAGAGGAGGAGATGAGCAGCCAGCCCGCGCCCGCGCCGAAGACCAGGGTGGGCAGCAGGTAGCTGATCCGCGTGCCCCCGACCATGCACATGAAGAAGAGCAGCCCGGCCAGAACCACGGCCCCGCCGAAGTCCGGCTGGAGCAGGAGCAGGCCGCACAGGCAGCCGGTGACGAAGAACGGCGGCAGGAACCCCACGGAAAAGGTCCGCACCAGCTCCTGTTTCCTGGCGAAGAAATAGGCCAGGTAGAGGACCAGGGCGACCTTGGCGAACTCCAGCGGCTGGAGGTTGACAGGCCCGAGGCGGATCCACCGGCTGGCCCCGTTGATGTTCACGCCCAGCGGGGTGACGCACAGGGCGAGCATGACCACCGAGAGGCCCACCCAGAAATAGGTCAGGCCGTAGAGCAGCTTGCGCGGCATCTGCATGCAGGCGACCATGGCCGCGAGCCCCACGCCCGCGAACATGAGCTGGCGCTTGAAGAAGAAATACTTGTCGGCGAAGTCGCGCTCGGCAGTGATGCCGCTGGAGGAGAGGACCATGATGAGCCCGAACCCGGCCAGCAGCAGGGTGCTGAGCAGCAGCCACGGGTCGATGCGTCCGGTCCCGGCCGGTGCGTTCTGCGCCTTGAGCGTGTTCATTCGAGTCCCTCCACGGCGTGGCGGAAGTCGTCGCCGCGTTGGCTGTAGCTCGAATACTGGTCGAAGCTCGACGTGGCCGGGGAGAGCAGGACCATCTCGCCCGCCTTGGCCTCGCCCGCCTGGCGGCGAACCGCGTCGGCGAGGGTTTCGTCCCAGGTCACGGGAAAGACCTTCGAAAGGGGCGGCTCCAGCACGTCGCGGCTGCCGCCGAAGAGGCCCACGGCGACGACCCGGTTCCTGACGGACTGGGCGAAGGCGTCCACGTCGCCGCCTTTCCAGACCCCGCCCATGAGCAGCCGGACAGGGCGGTCAAAGGAGCGCACGGCCGCCACCACGGCGTCCAGGGTGGTGGCCTTGGAGTCGTCCACGTAGAGCACGCCGTCCACCTCGCCCACGGGCTCGATGCGGTGGTGGAGCGGGTGGAAGTTCCGGATGGCCTCGGCCGCCTGGGCCTTGGTGACGCCGAAGCGGCGGACCGCCCGCCAGGCCGCCTCAATGTTGGACCGGTTGTGCTCGCCCGGCAGGTGCGGGGCCTCGAACCGGTCGGTGGGGCCGAACCATTCCACCCGGGCGGCGGTGAAGGGGCGGCCGCCGAAGGTCTTCTCCAGCATGGGACGCAGGGACTCGTGCAGCAGCGCGGTGTCCTCGTCGGTCATGCGGGCGAAGAGGGTCAGCTTCGCGCCCAGGTATTCGGCCATGTTTTCATGGTAGTCCAGGTGGTTGGCCGAGAAATTCAGGAACACGCCGACGTGCGGCTTGAACAGGCGGCAGTTCTGGAGCTGGAAGCTCGACACCTCCAGGACGATGACTTCGGCGGGTTCGCCCTCCAGCAGGTAGGAGCAGAGCGGGGTGCCGATGTTGCCGCCGGTGAAGATTCGCTTCCCGGCGTGGGCCAGTATCTCGCTGATGAGGGTGGTGGTCGTGGTCTTGCCGTTGGTGCCGGTGACGGCCAGGACCGGGGCCTGGAGGAACCAGGAGGCGAACTCCAGCTCGGAGACGATCTTGCGGTCCTCGACGCCCTTCAGCACCTCGGCCATGCGCTTCACGGGCACGCCCGGCGAGAGGACGATGATGTCCGCGTCCGCGAAGTGCTCGGGCTTGTGCGGGCCGGTGACCAGCTCGGCCGTGCCCGCCAGTTCGCCAAGGACGTCCGGGGTGAGGGACTCGTTGCGGTCCGCCAGGCGCACGCGCGCGCCCAGAACGTGCAGCAGGCGCACGGCCGCCAGGCCGGATTTGCCCGCGCCCACCACCACGGCCCGCTTGCCCCGCAGGATGGCCTGGTCGATGAAGTTTTTTACGAGATCGTTCACGGCGCTACCTCAGCTTGAGGGTGGAAAGGGCCATGAGGGCCATGAGTATGGAGAGAATCCAGAACCGGACGATGATCTTGGATTCCGGGATGCCCTTGAGCTCGAAATGGTGGTGGAGCGGGGCCATCTTGAAGATGCGCTTGCCGCCGGTGAGCTTGAAATAGCCGACCTGGAGGATCACCGAGAGGGTCTCGAACACGAACACGCCGCCCACGATGGCCAGGAGCAGCTCCTGCTTGGCCAGCACGGCCACGAACCCGAGGGCGCCGCCCAGCGACAAGGAGCCCACGTCGCCCATGAAGACCTGGGCCGGGTGGGCGTTGAACCACAGGAACCCGAGGCCCGCGCCGACCATGGCCCCGCAGAAGACCGTGACCTCGCCGATGCCCTGGATGTTCGCCACGGCCAGGTATTCGGCCATCTTGGCGTGGCCGGAGACGTAGATGAAGATGGCGAAGCAGGCCATGGCCACGACCATGGGGCCGATGGCCAGGCCGTCCAGGCCGTCGGTCAGGTTCACGGCGTTGGACGCGCCGACCATGACGATCAGGGCGAAGGGCAGGTAGAACCAGCCCAGGTCCGGAGTGATGTTCTTGAAGAAGGGCACGGACAGCCGGGTGGAGTAGGCGGGCTCCTGGATGAGCAGGTAGAGGGCCGCCGCGGCCACCGCGCACTGGCACAGGAACTTGGCCTTGGCCGAGAGCCCCTCGTTATGCTTCCTGACCACCTTGATGTAGTCGTCGGCGAAGCCCACGGCCCCGAACCCGGCGAAGACCAGCAGGGTCAGCCAGACGTAGACGTTGGTCAGGTCCGCCCAGAGCACAGTGGAGACGCACACGGACAGGATGATCATCACCCCGCCCATGGTCGGCGTGCCCTGCTTGGCCTGGTGCTTGGGCCCGTCCTCGCGGATGTACTGGCCGCACTTGACGCGCTGGAGCCAGCGGATCATGGCCGGTCCGAAGAGGATGGAGATGATCAGCGCGGTGAGCAGGGCCCAGACCGAGCGGAAGGTAATGTAGCGGAAGACGTTCAGGACGCCGACTTCGCTGCTGAGCGGAACGAGCAGATTGTAGATCACCGGTTAGGCCTCCTCTCCCGCGTGTTGTTCGAGTTCGCGGCACAGGGCCCCTGCGAACGCCTCCATGCCCAGGGACCGCGACCCCTTGAACAGGGCAACGGAACGGCCGAGCGAGAGCTCGCGCCACCCGGCGATGAAGTCGTCCGGCCCGGTCACCTTGACCGGTTTCATCCCGTCGCCCAGGCCGCGCGCCACATCGGCGAAGTGGTCGCCTTTGTAGAAAATGGCCTTCAGCTCGATTCCCCGGAGCAGGCGGCCCAGCTCCTCGTGCCGCATGGCCGCCTCCGCGCCCAGTTCGCGCATGTCGCCCAGGACCAGGACCAGCTCGCGGTCCCCGGCCATGGAGGCCGCAGTGCGGATGGACCCGGCCATGGAGAGCGGGTTGGCGTTGTAGGTGTCGTCGATGACCGTGCAGTAGCCCACGGTGCGGCAGCAGAACCGCTGCCGGTCCGGGACCAGGGTCTTGAGCCCCGCCACCACGTCGTCGCGCCCCAGGCCGAGCTGGTGGGCCACGGCGGCCACGCAGGCCAGGTTGGCCGCGTAGTGGTCGCCCGCGAAGGGCGCGTCGAACTCGCTTTCCCCCTCGGGGGTGCGCAGCCTGAATCGGCCCCATCCCTCGGAGCCCGCCCCGCCCAGGAAGGCGGCGGCGAAGTCCGTGTCCGTGATGGCCGGGTCGGCGGAAAATCCGATGGGCGCGGGCGCGATTTCGCACGCGGCGGCCCACAGGGCGGGGTAGTCGCGGCCGATGATCGCCGAGCCGCCCTGGCGCAGGTAACGGAGCAGGGCGGTCTTGGCCCGGGCCACGCCCTCCACGTCGCCCAGCCCTTCCAGGTGGCCGGGGCCGACGTTGGTGATGACGGCGAGGTCGGGGCTGGCGATGGGGGCCAGCTCCTCCATGTCGCGCTTGTGCGAGATGCCGAGCTCCATGATCCACAGCTCCTGCCCGGCGTCGGCGCGGAGCATGGAGAGCGGCAGACCGATCTGGTTGTTCAGGTTGCGGTAGTTCTTGGCCACGGTGAATTTGCGGGAAAGCACGGCGGAGAGCATCTCCTTGACCGTGGTCTTGCCCGCCGTGCCGGTGACGGCGATGAGCCGCGCGCCGCAGATGTCGCGCCAGCAGGCGGCCAGTCGGCCCAGGGCGGCCACGGTGTCCTGCACCATGATGACCGGCGCGCCCGCGTCGTCGATGAGACGCGAGGCGATGACGGCCGCCGCGCCTTTTTTGGCAGCCTGGGCGGCGAACTCGTGTCCGTCGAAATGCTCGCCGGGCAGGCAGATGAAGAGGTCGCCGGGCTCCACGGCGCGGCTGTCCGTCCGCACCGCGCGGATGGCGACGCTCTCCTGGCCCTCGTCGGCCGCGTTGCCGAGGCAGCGCTGTACGTCGGCCAATGTCAGTTTCACTGCCTCTCCTCGATGGCCTTGGCGGCCTCTTCCACGTCCGAAAAGTGGATGGTCTTGTCTCCGAGGACCTGGTAGTCCTCGTGCCCCTTGCCCGCGATGAGCACGGCGTCGCGGGGGGTCATTTCGTTGACGGCCATGCGGATGGCCGTGCGCCGGTCCGGGTTCTCCATGATCGACCTGGCCCCCTTGAGGCCGGGGCGGGCGTCGTCCATGATCGCCTCGGGCGCCTCGGAGCGCGGGTTGTCCGAGGTCAGCACGGCCACGTCGGCGTACTTGGCCACGGAGGCGGCCATGATCGGCCGCTTGGTCCGGTCGCGGTCGCCGCCGCAGCCGAACACGGTGATGAGTCTGTCGAAATCGAGCTGCTTGAGGGTGCGCTGGACGTTCTCCAGGGCGTCGGGGGTATGGGCGTAGTCCACGAACACGGAGAGCCCCTTGTCGTTGCGGACTCGCTCCAGCCGGCCGGGCACGCCGTGGAATTCCTTCATTCGGCGCATGTCCTTGCAGTTCAGGCCGAGCTGGAGGCCCACGGCCTGGGCCGCGAGCAGGTTCATGGCGTTGAACCCGCCCACCAGGGGGGATTCTATCTCCCAGCTCTTGCCCTTGTAGGAGGTCTTGATGCGCATGCCCCGGCCGTTCATTTCCAGGATGGTCCCCTGGACCATGGCCTTGTCGCCCACCTCCTGGCGGACGATGGCGGTGTCGTCGATGCCGTAGCCGATGCCGCCCTCGCACTCGGCCAGCAGACGGCGGGCAAAGGAGTCGTTGTAGTTGAAGACCCCGGCCTTGCCCGACTTGAGGTAGCTGGTGAAGAGCTTGCGCTTGGCCTGGAAATAGGTCTCCATGTCGTGGTGGTAGTCGAGGTGGTCCTGGGTCAGGTTGGTCATGACCGCCGCGTCGAACGTGAGGCCCGCCACGCGGTATTGGTCCAGGGCGTGGGAGGAGACCTCCATGACCGCCACGTCCACGTCCGCCTTCTTCATGTTGAAGAGCAGTTCGTGGATCATCCAGCAGTCCGGGGTGGTCCGGGAGGCGTTCATCTCGAAGCCGGGCCAGCGGTAGTTGACCGTACCGATGACGCCCACCTTGAGCCCGGCGGACTTGAGCAGGTGCTCGATCAGGTAGGTGGTGGTCGTCTTGCCGTTGGTGCCGGTGACGCCCACCAGCTTGAGATCGCGGTCCAGGACGTGGAAAAAAGCCTTGGCCAGCTCGCCCAAGGCCGCGGCCGGGTTTTCGTGGTACACGGCGTGGGCGCGCTTTTCGACCACCGGGGCCACCAGGTCGCGGGCGGCCTCGGGGGCCACGATGTATTTGGCCCCGTTGTCCAGCGCGCCGGGGATGAAGTCGATGCCGCGCACCTTGGTGCCGGGCATGGCCACGAAGCACTCGCCGGGCTGCACCTTGCGCGAATCCGTGCGCACCACGAGGCCCTTGGCGACCTTTTTCAGAAGCGTCTGAAACTGCATTACGCCTGCCTTTTCCTCACTAGGAGAGCCAGAGAACAAAAACATCGTCCGCCCCCTCCGTCCTTTGGTCGTCGGGCCAAGGCTGGCCCGCTTCGGGCTTCTGGTTCTTGACCGTCATGCCCCGGCCCTTGAGCACGGGGACGATTCCCTTTTTCGTCAAAATTTCCAGGGCGCGCCGCACGGACATGCCCTTGATGTCGGGCACCCGGCCCGTGTCCGGCCGGGACGGGGCCTCGCCCACGGCCTCGGCCAGGGAGGCCGCGTCGGCCGTCTCGCCGGAGACGTCCTCGACCTCGGCGGTCTGGAGCGTTTCGGAGAGCTTGCCGTAGTACGCCAGGGTGCGCACCGTGACCTCGCGGCAGACCGGGGCCGCCACCGTTGAGCCGTAGTTGGACTTCTGCGGCTCGTCGATCATGGTCAGGACGAGCAGCTCCGGGCGGTCGGCCGGCACCAGGGCCACGAAGGAGGAAAGGTACTGGTCGCCGTAGCCGCCGCCGGTCTTGGCCGCCTTCTGGGCCGTGCCGGTCTTGCCGGCGATGGTGATTCCGGGGATGCGCGCGCTGCGGCCCGTGCCGTCCTCCTCCACCACTTCCTTCATCAGGGAGAGGACCGTGGCGGCGGTCTCCGGGGAGAATACCTGCTGGGCCGGATTGCGCCGGGCCTGGTCGGGCAGGGAGACGAGATGCAGGTCCTTGGTCACGCCGCCGTTGGCCAGGCAGAGGAAGGCGCGGGCGAGCTGGAGCGCGGTGACGCCGATGCCCTGGCCGAAGCTGATGGCCGCCAGGTCCACGCTGGTCCACTTGTTCGGGGGCATGAGGATGCCCGAGGCCTCGCCGGGCAGGCCGATGTCGGTCTTCTCGCCGAAGCCGAGCTTGGTCAGGTAGGAGTGGTATACCCCCGCGCCGAGGTCCATGCCGATCTTGGCCGAGCCGATGTTGGAGGAATAGCGCAGGACCTTGCGGGCCGGCAGCCACTTCTCCGGGTGGGTGTCGCGGATGGTCTTGTTGGCCACGCGCCAGCGGCCGCCTTCGCAGTTGATGAGGGTGTCGGGCTTGATGACCCCTTCCTGGATGGCGGCGGCGAAGAGGAAGGGCTTCATGGTGGAGCCCGGCTCGTAGATGTCGGTCAGGGCGCGCAGGCGGCGCTGGGAGGCGGAGGAGCGCTCCACGTTGTTCGGGTTGAAGAACGGGTCGTTGGCCATGGCCAGGATGTCGCCGGAGTCCACGTCCACCACCAGGACGATGCCCGAGCGGGCGCCGTATTCGGTGACGGACCGGGCCAGGGCCTGCTCGGCCGCGTGCTGGATCTGGGTGTCGATGGTCAGGCGCACGTCCAGGCCGTTGATGTCCATCTCGCGGCCCTGGGCGTCAATGTAGGAGCGCTGGCCCTTGCCGTCGCGCTGGACCACGAACTGGGCCTTGCTGGGCTTGAGCCGGTCCTCGTAGACGCGCTCGACGCCCTCCAGCCCCCGGCCGTCCACGTTGACGAAGCCGATGGTCTGCCCGGCCAGGTGGCCGTTGGGGTAGATGCGGGAAAACTCGCTGACCAGCCGGACGCCGGGCAGGTCCGCGCCGGAGACGGCCAGGGCCTCTCGGTCGGTGACCTGCCGTTTGATCCAGACAAATTTCTTGCGGGACTTGAGGCGCTTGTAGACGGTGGAGCGGGCGACGCCGAGGGTGCGCGAGAGGGTGTCGGCGGCCACGTCCACGTCGGCCACCTCAAAGGGACGCGCGTACACGGACTTGGCCTCCACGCTGGTGGCGAGCATCTGTCCGTTGCGGTCGAAGATGCGTCCCCGCGCGCCGTATTCGCATTCGGCGGCGCGGCTCTGCCTCGATGCCTGTGCGAGCAGGTCCGATCCCTGGCGGATCTGGACCCAGCCCGTCCGGACCCAAAGGCCGACCAGGGCGACGGCGAACAGGCTCATGACGAACCCGATCTTCACCCTGCTGCGGTCTTTGCGCCCCTGGCTTCCCTTAACCATGTTTCTTCCCTGTAATCCCACTAGGCGCCAGTCATAGGTTCGGCGCCGCGTTACCTCGTATCCGCTATCCGCCGGATCTGCCCCGGCGCGGCCACCCCGAGTTCAAGGCGGTCCGCGAGCTTTCTGAGCTGGTAGGGTGAAGCCAGGTTGTTCCTCTCAACCGTCAGCTTCACGGCCAGATCCTCTTTCTGGCCCAGGCTTTTTTCCATCGTGCGCAGGTCGTAGGCCACGTCCATGCGCTCGATGTTCAGCCATACCGCTCCCAGTCCCAGGGCGAGCGCCCCACCCAGCAGGGTGAGGATCATCCACAAGAGCGTCTTGTCGGCTTTGCTCATGCTCGTTCTCCGTCGGGCCCGAGCCGCTCCGCCACGCGCAGCTTGGCGCTGCGGCTGCGGGGGTTTCCGGCCATTTCCGCCTCGGACGGGAGTTGCGGCTTTCTCGTCAGCACACTTAAGTCCGGGACCCCGCCGCAGGTGCAGTGGAGTTGGTGCGGGGGGCATTTGCACCCCTTGGCGCCTTCCCGGAAGGCGAGCTTCACGGCCCTGTCCTCCAGGGAGTGAAACGAGATGATCGCCACTCTCGCGCCCGGCTTCAGGCGTCCGACGATGCGTTCAAGGTAACAGTTCAGTTCCTCAGTTTCCCTGTTGACTGCCATGCGCAGTCCCTGGAAGGTCCGGGTGGCTGGGTGGTTCCGGGCGGCGTGCCGCATCTTGGGCGGATACGCGAGCCGGACTATCTCGGCCAGTTGAAGCGTCCTCGTGATCGCTTCCTGTTCCCGTGCCTTCAGTATTGCAGACGCGATTTTCCCGGCCAGGGGATCCTCCCCCATGGTCCGGATGATCCGCGCCAGATCACCGTGTTTCAGCGTGTTGACCAGCTCCGCGGCCGAAGGACCCTGCGCGTTGTCCATGCGCATGTCCAGGGGGCCGTCGTGGATGAAGCTGAATCCTCTTTCAGCCTCGTCCAGTTGCAGGGAGGAGACGCCGAGGTCCAGGACCGCGCCGTCCACCTTTTCCCACCCGAGCTCGTCCAGGGCTTCCTCGAACCTGGAGAAGGGGAGGTGGAAGAGGTGGATGCGGTCGCCGAATTCCTCAAGTCGCGCGGCCGCGAGCGAAAGCGCCTCCTCGTCCCTGTCCAGGCCCGCCAGTTCGGCCCCTTCGCCTGCCGCCCGCATGAGCGCCAGGCTGTGGCCGCCCATGCCCAGGGTGCCGTCGATGTAACGGCCGCCGGGTGCGGGCCTGAGCCAGTCGATCACTTCCTGTAAAAGAACCGTCGTGTGAATGGACGCCGGGTCCACTCCGCCCGCCATGGCTAGAACGGCAGGCTGACGTTGTTTTCCGCCAGCTCGGAGGACACGTCGTAGTCCTCGTCGAGCAGATGCTCGAAGCTGTCGGCGGGCCAGATCTCGAAGTGCCTGCCCACGCCCATGACCACCACGTCCTTGTCCAGCTTGCCGCTCTTGCGCAGGTGCGCGGGAATGGCGATGCGACCCAGCTTGTTCACGGGGGTCTCGGTGTAGCCGGAGTAGAGGATGCGCTTGATGTTGTGCAGCGCCGGGCTTGGCACGCGGACTTTCTCCAGTTCCTCTTCCAGGCGGTCCCACTGGGACGGGGTGATGCCGATGACGTGCTTGCGGAAAATGGTCAGCACGATGATCGCGTCGGCGTCGCCGACGCGGATCGCATCCCGGAAATCGGGCGGCAGAATGAGCCGACCCTTGTCATCCAGGCTTCTGTGTGCGTGACCTCTGAACTTCATCGTTCCCCCGGAGCGACACCGTCGCTCCCGCTTCGTTCCACATTCTTACCCTATTTTTACACTAAAATCCACTTATTCCCACCGATGCTGGAAAATCAAGAGAATGTCAACCGCCGGGCCGAAATAAATGAACGAATCCCGGCGGGCTTTATTGATTTTTCATGGCCGCGCGCCTAGACTTCCCGTCAGATGCCGAGAAGGGTTTGGGGGAAGAATCCATACTAAAACGAAGCAATGCGGGCGGTTGAGACGTTCTTTCGGCGTCGGCCCGCCATGGAGGCAGCATAATGGACAGGCACATCAAGATCATCGCCACCCTGGGGCCGGGCACCGGCAACTACGAGGCGGTCCGGGAGCTGGTTGAGTCCGGGGCCAAGATTTTCCGGCTCAATTTTTCCCACGGCGGGCGCGAGTTCTTCGAGGAGATGGTCGGCATCGTCCGGCGGCTGGAGAAAGAGACGGGCTACACCCTGACCGTGATGCAGGACCTCTCCGGGCCCAAGATCCGCACCTGCGACGTGGGGCTGGGGGCCTTCGAGGTCTCCAAGGGGAGCGAGGTCCTGCTCGGCACTCCGGACAAGGCCAAGGATGTGGAGGAGCCCTTCATCTGCCTGGACTTCCCCGAACTGCTCTCGTCCATCAGGGAGGGCGATCCCGTGGCCCTGTCCGACGGCATGATCCGGTTCAAGGTCAAGAGGATCGAGGCCGAGAACCTGATCCGCCTGGAGGCCACCAATTCCGGCATGTGCCCGCCGCGCAAGGGCATCACCTTTCCCGGCATGAAGACGCCGCTGGCCCCGCTGACCGAGAAGGACAAGGCGGACCTGGCCGTGGGCATGGAGCTCGGCGTGGACGTGGTGGCCATGAGCTTCGTCCAGAAGCCCGAGGACATCTGCAACCTGCGCGCCGAGATGATCCAGTACGGCCGGCGGGTGCCCATCATCGCCAAGCTGGAGCGCACCGCCGCCCTGGAGTGCCTGGACGACATCCTGCGCGAGGCCGACGGCATCATGGTGGCGCGCGGCGACCTCGGGCTGGAGCTGGACCTGGCCGAGCTGCCCGCCGCCCAGAAACGCATCATCAAGGCCTGCAACAAGGCGGGCAAGCCCGTCATCGTGGCCACCCAGATGCTGCTCTCCATGGTCAACTCGCCCATGGCCACCCGGGCCGAGACCACGGACGTGGCCAACGCCATCCTGGACGGCGCGGACTGCGTCATGCTCTCCGAGGAGACGGCCATCGGCCGCTACTTCGGCGAGGCCGTGCGCTTCATGCGCAAGATAGCCTACGAGATCGAGCGCTACATGTTCGAGACCCGCGTGCCGGTGATGGAAGTGGACGAGCGCGACCTGCCGCCCTCCACCTTCCTGGCCCACGCCGCCGCCATGCTGGCGGGCAAGACCGGGGCCAAGGCCATCGTCTGCCACTCCACCTCGGGAGGCACGTCGCGGCTGCTCTCGTCCTGCCGCCCGGCCCAGTCGGTCTACGCCCTGAGCACCGACCCCATCGTCCGCCACTTCACCAACCTCTCCTGGGGCGTCATCCCGGCCGAGCCCCTGGACGTCATCGACGACCACCAGGAGCGGGCCGAGGTCTTCGTCCGCCAGTCGCCCGCCTTCCAGGAAGGGGACATCGTCATCATCACCGCCGGCCAGCCCGAAAAGGGCAAGGCCCTGACTCAGACCAACGTGGTCAAGCTCTACGAGAAGCTCCCCAAGGAAGCCTCCTAGACCGGCATCGCCCCCGATCCACTGCGAGGAGACATGAGTTCGAAGAAGTCGCAAGCCATCCCCGACGGACTGAACGAGGAATACTACCAGATCAGTCCGGACATCCTGGGCAGCTTCAACAAGTTCCGGCCGCCTCTGAACATCTTCCTGTTCAAGGAGGATGTGGCCCGCATCGTGCCCTACTACAAGGTCGGCGACCGGCTTTCGAACGAGCGCATAGAGGAGCTGGCGGCCCTGACCGCCCAAGGAATGGTCTTCGTCTCGCGCGACGACCATCCGGTATACGTCAAGCACATCAGCTACCAGCTCGACCTGGTCCTGGTGGACTCCAACCTCAAGGAGAGGGAGATCGCGGACATCTTCACCCAGGCCCTGACCCGGCGCACGGCCGAGTTCTTCGACCAGCCCGTGCACGCGGTCTTCGAGAAGCTCTGGGTGGACCTGATGGTCCTGACCGAATACCTGTACGCGGACATCAACCGGTCCAGGGCCCTGGTCCGGCGGCTGCACCGCACCCACAGCCTGGAGAACCACTCGGTCAACTGCGGCTTCCTGGGCCTGGCCCTGCTCGGCAGGCTCAAGGGCAAGCAGTTTCAGGAGGACATCCAGCGCAAGAGCTTCAACCGGCTCACGGCCGGGCTCTTCCTGCACGACCTGGGCATGGCCAAGGTCCCCTCCTTCATCCGCGTCAAGGACAAGCCCCTGACCCCGGACGAGCGGACCAAGGTCGGCGTGCACACCAAGATGGGCTACGAGATGCTGACCAAGCTCGACCTGCGCTATACCGAGATCGAGCAGTGCGTCACCGAGCACCACGAGCGGCTCAACGGATCGGGCTATCCCATGAAGACGGTCAAGCAGTCCTTTGCGGGCCGTCTCTGCGCCGTGGCGGACTCGTTCTGCGCCATGATAACTGACCGGCCCTATTCCAAGGGGTTGCCCATGCTCAAGGCCGCGGCCGACCTGGCCGGGGACCGGCGCTACGATCCCGAGATGACCAAGGCGCTCCAGGCGCTGCTCCTCCTGGACCTCAAGATTCGCGAGTGAGCGCCCGCGCGCGCAAGCGACGCCCCGCACGAAAGAAAACGGCCCGCCCCGGAACCTCCGGGGCGGGCCTTTCCTTTTCGCAGGAGCCGCGTCTACTTCTTGAAGTAGGTGACCATGTCGCGGGTCATCTCGCGGTAGACGTCGGTGACGTAGACCACGCCCATGACCTTGTCGCCCTCCACGACCAGGGCCCAGTCGCGCCGGGTCTTGAGGAAGGTCTCGATGACCAGGAGGATGGGCTCGTTGGGCTTGAGGGTCGGCGGGTCCTTGATGACGTGCTCCTCAAGGCGCATCTGGGTGCAGATCAGGCAGGCGTTGGCGAACTGCTGGTCCCAGTCCACCTCGCCGTCGGACTTGAGGTTCTCGTCCTTGAGCACGGACTGCTTGACCGCGTAGAAGAGTTGCCAGAGGTTGATGGCGCCCACCAGCTTGCCGCCCTTGTTCTGGACCACCACCACCTGGGAGTCCGGGGCCTCGATCATGGCTTCGCGCATGATGCGGATGGCCTCGGCCAGGCTGGCGTCGTCCTGAATGACGGGAAAATCGTCGCGCATCATGTCCCAGGCGCGCTTTCTGAGCATCATGAGGGTAACTCCTTGCTTATATGAGTCGTTTTCAAGTCTTTACGAGTTCTTCCTAGCTTCTCCCCCCTCTTTTGTCCACAGGCGTGTGCAGCCGCCCGCACCGCTCTTGACTTGCCGGGGGCGAATGGCGAAATAGCGGGCATGAGAGCGAAACTCCTTCTTCTACTTCCGCTGCTCGCCGCGCTGTTCCTGGCCGGGCCGGCCCGGGCGGGGCTCAAGGTCCCCTTCGGCCCCGGCGAGCGCCTGGACTATCGCATCTACTGGACCTTCGTCCACGCGGGCGACGCCGTGCTGGAGGTCCTGCCCGACACCGACATGGACGGCGTCCCGGCCCGCGCCTTCAAGGCCACTGCCCGCACCGTTCCCTGGGTGGACAAATTCTACAAGGTCCGCGACACCATGGAGGCCTGGACCGACCTGGACGTGAACCGCTCCCTGCGCTATCGGAAGGACCAGAACGAGGGGACCTACCACAAGCAGGTGGAGCTGGTCTTCGACGCCGGGGAGGGGAAAACGCGGCGCTTCGTGCGCGGCGAACTGAAGCACACCCTGGATCAGCCGGAGGACGTCTTCGACCCCATGGCCGTGCTTTTCGGGTTCCGCAAGCAGCCGCTCTACAAGACCATGCGCTTCGGGGCCAACGTCACCGACGGCAAGGTCAGCGTGATGGGCGAGGCCTATGTCGAGGGCTCGGAGGGCGTCGAGACGCCCATGGGCGTCATCCCCTGCTTCCGAGTCCGCATCGACGTCAAGCACCTCTCCGGCGTGTTCCGCAAGAGCCCGGACGCCGAACTGCTCGTCTGGTTCTCCGCCGACGAGCGGCGCATCCCGGTCAAGGTCCGCTCCAAGGTGGCCGTGGGCCACTTCACCATGGAGCTGGTGGGCTACCGGCCGCCCGCGTCCCGGCGGGCGAGCGCCGACAATGCAATTCGTTAGCCGATAAGTATATTCAGACACTTGTTGGGAAAATCCGTGCGGTGGAGGGAGTGCGAACCGTCCCTCCCCGGCCCGATCCTGTCATTCCATTCTCCAACCCCCTTTGTACTTTTTCAATCTTGTCAGTATGTTGCTGGCTACTGTATAGTAGACAACAGTAACGGTCATTCTATCCATAGTCATGGCGAGGTTGGTGTGAGCAAGCTTTTTGGGGATTACATACGAGAAAAGCGGGAGGCGCTGCGCAGGGAGGACCCCGAGTATTCCATCCGGCGGGTGGCCCTGCGGATCGGCATCCATCATTCCTACTTGAGCAAGATCGAGCGTGGGGAGCCCGCCTCGCTGAGCGAGAAGCGGGTCCTGGCCCTGGCGGAGGAATTGGGTGAGAATCCTGAGCTGCTCATGGTCATGAGCGGCCGGGTGCCGGAATCCCTCCGGCGGGCGGTGTTCAGTGATCCCGAATGGGCGGTCCAGGTGTTGGAGCGCATCAAGACGGAAAAGAGGTCCTGAGTCTAACACTCGTCCGCCGCAGACAGCTCCCGCACGCGGATCTTGTTGCTGCGCGGGAATTCCCGCTTGAGCAGCGTCCTGAGCAGGCCCTTCAGGCCGACCTGGTCCGTTTCCTTTGTCGTTTTCGCGAACCCGTTCTCCCGCACTTCGTAGCGGTTCACGTCCAGCCGGATCACGGTCACGGACCGGTCGCGCTTGTAGGTCAGGAGCGCAAGGCCCCGGCCGGTCTCCATCTTGCGCAGCCGGGCGAGCAGGGTAGGCAGGGCCGCCGCCTTGTCGATCACAGCGTCTTCCTCTTCACGGGCGCATCCGCCCCGGCCGGGCCGAGATCGTAGACCCGGATCTTGGTCGAGCGGGGGAACTCCCGTTTCAGCAGCAGCTTGAGCAGCCGCCGCAGCTCTCCTCCGGCGCAGCGGAAGCGCTCCTCGTGGAAGCCGGTCTCCAGCAGCTCGAAGTCGTCCGGCCCCACGCGGGCGATGACCACCGAGCGGTTGCGCTTGTAGGTGCGCAGGTCGATGGCGTGCCCCTCGGGCAAATTGTCCAGCCGCCGCAGAAGGGCGGGTATGGCCGTGGCCTTGTCGATCATTACACATAGAGATAGACAGGGGGGACGTTTCATGTCAAACCGGCCCCTCACCGCAACCGGGAGCGAACCATGTCAATAGCTAAAGACGACGTCATCGAGTGCACCATCGAGTCCCTGGCCTTCGGCGGCCGGGGCGTTGCCCGCGTGGACGGCATGGCCGTCTTCGTGGCGGGCGGCCTGCCGGGCGACGTGGTTTCCGCCCGCGTGCTGCGGGCCAAGAAGCGCTTCGCCGAGGCCGAGGCCGTGTCACTGGTCAAGCCGTCGACCCACCGGGTCAAGCCGGTCTGTCCCCACTTCGGGACCTGCGGCGGCTGCGCCATGCAGGATCTGGACTACGCCGAGCAACTGGCCCAGAAGGCGGCCCAGGTGGAGAGCGCCCTGGCCCGCATCGGCCGGGTGGAGGGGCTGGTCATGGACCCGCCCGTGGCCTCGCCCGAGGTTTGGCGCTACCGCAACAAGATGGAATTCGCCTTCGAGCAGCGCGACGGCGAGCTGCACCTGGGGCTGCGCGGCAACGCCGCCTCCGGCAGCCGCGACCTGCCCCCGGTGGTGGACGTGGACGAGTGCCACCTCTGCGCCGGACGGGACGTGGACATCCTGCGCCGGGTGCGCGAGATATGCCGCGCCTCGGGCGTCCCGGCCTACGACCCGCGCACGGGCGAGGGCTTCTGGCGGCACCTGGTCATCCGCCACGCCCGGGCGGGCGAGATCATGGCCCACCTCATCACGGCCGAGGCCCCGGACCACTACGCCCAGGCCGAATCCCTGGGCGAGACCCTGGTGGCCGAGTTCCGCACCCTGACGTCTTTCGTCCACTCCTCGCGCTCGCGCCGGGCCCCCCTGGCCGTGGGCGAGCAGGTGGAGTTCCGCCTCGGACCCAAGCAGATCGAGGAGCGGCTGGCGCGCGGCGACGGCGAGGTGCGTTACCATCTGTCGCCCAACTGCTTTTTCCAGACCAACACGCCGGGGGCGGCCAAGCTCTTCGGCGCCGTGGCCGAATACGGCGAGTTGACCGGGACCGAGACCGTCCTCGACCTCTACTGCGGCATCGGGGCCATCGCCGTCTACCTGGCGGACCGGGCGGCCCGTGTGGTGGGCGTCGAGCTGAGCGAGGAGGCGGTGTCCAAGGCCTGGGGGAGCGCCAAGCTCAACCGGGCGGCCAACGCGGAGTTCCACGCGGCCAACCTGGACAACGGCCTGGAAGGGCTGGAGGGGCTGCCCCGGCCCGACGTGGTGGTGGTCGACCCGCCCCGCGCGGGCATGAGCCACCCCATGGCCGAGGCCATCCTGGCCCTGGCCCCGGCCAAGGTCCTGGCCGTGTCCTGCGACCCCGCCACCCTGGCGCGCGACGTGGGGCGGCTCTCGGCCGACTACGAGCTCAAGCGGGCGCGGGCCGTGGACATGTTCCCGCACACGCACCACATCGAGACCGTGGCCCTCTTGGTGCGCCGCTAAAGATAAAGACATGCCTCCGGCGGCTTAAGAACCTTTTGAAAAAGGTTCTTAAGAATCTCCAAAACTTCATGTCTCCGCTTCGCGGGGCGGAGTCGCGGGGATCGGGCTTGTCTCTGCTCGGGTGATGCCGCCCCGAAGGCGTTTCTTTTCTTTGCACGTACCGCGCGAAGCGCAGCTAAAAAGTTCTGGAGAGTCCAGAGAACCTCTTTTAAGAGGTTCTTTGGCTGCCGGAGGCATCTTCCGTTGCCTTTCCCCCGCGATTCCGGCACCCTTGGGGAATGCCAACCCAGCGGGAGCCGAAGCCATGTCCGTGATCATTCGCAAGAGTCTGCTTGAGCTCGTTTTTTCCGGCGCGTTCATGAAGCGGTGGAACGACAAGCTCCGGCCCATGGAACTGGTGGAGGTGGACAAGCAGGCCCACAAGATGATCGTGGCCTGGCTGCTCTTCCTGCTCAACTCGCGGGACATGGACGTGGCCCGCAAGCGCGCGCTCGGCGAGTCCATCGTCGAGGGCGGCATCTTCGACTACCTCTACCGGCTGGTCATCACCGACATCAAGCCGCCGGTCTTCTACCGCATCAAGGAGAACCCGGCCGACTACCGCACACTGACCAACTGGGTGCTCGGCCAGTTGAGGCCGCGCATCAGCCCCCTCGGCGAGCCCTTCATGGAGCGCATGGGCGCGTACCTGATGCAGCCCGAGGACGCGGGCCTGGCCCGGCGCATCCTCCTGGCCGCCCATCTCTACGCCAGCTACTCCGAGTTCAAGCTGCTCAAGTCCATCAACCGCATGGACCACGAGCTGGCCGAGATCGAGGAGAGCTTCGTGGACCGGCTGCGCGCCCTGCGCGACATACACGGCGTGGCCGAGCTGCTGGACGAGGACGGCACGGTCTTCGGCGGGTTCGCGCGCATGTGCGGGCGGCTCCGGTTCCAGAAGCGCTGGTCCCAGACCCCGCGCGTGCCCGAGACCTCGGTGCTGGGCCACATGTTCATCGTGGCCGCCTACTCCTGGTTCTTCAGCATGGAGGTGGGTGCCTGCCGCGCCCGCAGCCAGAACAACTTCTTCGCCGGGCTCTTCCACGACCTGCCCGAGCTGCTCACCCGCGACATCATCTCCCCGGTCAAGGGCGCGTCGCTCGACATCGCGGAGCTGATCCACGAGTACGAGCGCCGCGAGCTGGACCGTGTGGTCCTCGACCCCCTCAAGCGGGGCGGATACGCGGACATCGCCGAGCGGCTGGAATACTTCCTGGGCGTGGCCGTGGGCAGCGAGTTCAAGGCCACGGTCCTGCGCGAGGGCGAGGTGATCGAGGTCACGGAAAGGCAGATGGCGGGCGAGTGCAACCACGACACCCAGGACCCCAAGGACGGCCCGCTGCTCAAGGTCTGCGACTCACTGGCCGCCTACATCGAGGCCCATACCGCCCTCAAGAACGGCATCTCCTCGGACCAGCTCCACCAGGCGCTCTACCGCATCCGCGAGCGGTACAACGCCACCCCGGTCATCGCCGGGGTGCAGGTGGGCGCGCTTCTGGCCGACTTCGACTAGCTCGGCCCCGGCTCCGGCGTTGCGCCAATGCCGGAATTTCCCATCACACGGGTTGTAAAATGCTGTCACCAGGTGTATACGGCTTCCAGATTGTTGACACGAACCGCTGAAGGTTCGCGCAGAGGGTCGGGAGTCACGTCATGCATATTTCCGAGGGAGTCCTTTCCGCGCCGGTGCTCATCGGCGGCGCGGGGCTGGCGGCGGTGGGAACCGCCGTGGGATTGAAATCCGTTGATTACGACCGGATCATGTCCGTGGCCATCCTTTCGGCCACGTTCTTCATCGCCTCGCTGATCCACGTACCCATCGGACCGTCCAGCGCGCATCTGGTCCTCAACGGGCTGCTGGGCCTGATTCTGGGCTGGGCCGCCTTTCCTTCCATCCTGGTGGCCCTGCTGCTCCAGGCCATCCTTTTCCAGTACGGCGGCCTGACCACCCTCGGCATCAACACTTTCGACATGGCCGCGCCAGCGGTGGTGGCCTACTACGTTTTCCGGCCCCTGCTGCACCGGGGGGCTGGCACCCGGTTCGCGGCCGCCTTCGGCTGCGGATTTTCGGCCCTGCTCCTGAGCACGCTCTTCACGGCCGGGGCTCTGGCCCTTTCCGGCGACGCCTTTCTGGGCGCGGCCAAGGTGCTTTTCCTGGCCCACCTGCCGATCATGGTGGCGGAGGGGCTCATCACCGCCTTCGCCTACGCCTTCCTGGCCAAGGTCAAGCCCGAGGCCCTGACCGCCTAGCTTTCATAAAGGGGGAGAGAAATGAACCGTCTGCTCATCGCCGTCTGCACCGCCCTGGCCCTGTGCCTCTTCCTGGCCGCCAACGCCTCGGCGCACAAGGTCAACATCTTCGCCTACGCCGATGGCGACACCGTGGTAACCGAAAGCGGCTACAGCCGGTCCTCGCGCGTCCAGCACGGCACGGTCGAGGTCCGGAACGCGGCCGACAATGAACTGCTCCTCACCGGCGTCACCGACGAAAAGGGCGTGTTTTCCTTCAAGATTCCGGAAAAGGCCAAGGCCGGAAAGATGGACCTGCTCCTCCTGGTCAACGCCGGCGTGGGCCACAAGGGCGACTGGACCGTGAAGTATGATGAATACGCCGGTGCCGCCGCCGCTCCCGCCGCCCCGGCCGAGGCCGCCGCTCCCGCCGCCCCGGCGGAGGCCGCCGCGCCCGCCGCCGTTCCGGCCCAGGCCGATACCGCCGCCATCGAGGCCGTGGTCCGCCGCGAGGTCGCGCCCATCAAGCAGATGCTGCTCGAAATGCACGATGCCGGTCCCGGCGTGGTCGAGATCGTGGGCGGCATCGGCTGGATCTTCGGGCTG
>NZ_JAQUWN010000038.1 GCF_028692895.1 Pseudodesulfovibrio sp. | reverse complement strand
ACTCGGCCTGCCATTTCATCGAAAACAGCCGGAACGCTGCTGTAGCTCAATCGGTAGAGCGCGTCCTTGGTAAGGACGAGGTAGACGGTTCAATCCCGTCCAGCAGCTCCACATATCAAAGAAAACCGCCCTTCTTGCGAAGGGCGGTTTTCTTTTTTGGCGTATCGCGCCTACGCTACCGACTTTCGACCAGGGCGAACAGGGGCGACAGCACCAGCAGGATGCCCGTCGCAACGACTATCCAGGACTGCGGCCCGCGATATTTGGCCAGCAGGTCCACCCTGTAAACGAGAATGACGGGGATGAAGCAGCCAATGACGGCGAAGATGGGGCTGCAGATGGAGGTGAAGTAGAGAATGGGGAAATCCACGATGGTCGCGGTCCAGCCGAGCAGGACGATCAACCCCACGACGCCTGCCGAGACCTTGGCCATGTTGACCGATTCCCTGGGCCTGTCGCCAAGAAACAGGTTCATGTACAGCCCGAGGCAGGCTTCGTGCAGGCCTAGCAGAACGCCGAAAAAGGACGTTGTCACGGCGCAGATGTCGATGACGACCCCCAGGGCGGGCACCAGGCCGCCGGGCATGACCTTGCCCATGATGGCCAGGAACGACGTGTTGGCCAAGAACGCGTTGTAGGCGTCCTGATGCGTAATCGACATGGTGCAGGAAAAGGCGAAGAAAAAGACCACCCCGGCCAGGATCAGGAAGGCGCGGTTCATGATCTGCATCGCCTTTTGCCTAGCGAGCGCAACGTCCTCGTACTCGGAGCGCACATAGATGACCATCGGACTCAACGACTGGAGGAACAGGATCGAGGTCATGGCGAACGGCAGCGTCACGATGGTCTGGGCCAGCATCCCCCACACCGAGGAGATATCCTGGATGTTGTCGAAATCCCAATGGGGCAGGATCAGCAGCCCGAGAATGACCAGGGACGACAGGATGACGACGACCAGGACCTTGGACAGGTTGAACAACAGCGTCTTGCTCGCAAAGGCGAGAAAGACCAGAAAGCAGATCAGGACCAGGGCATAAAGATGATTGGCGGACAACAGCCCGTCCGTCAGCCCGGCGGCCTGAATGTATGTGGCGCTGTCGTTGGTGACGGTTTCGCTGTACACGCAGAGCCAGATCAGCAGCATCACGAAATAGATGACGCCCAGCGCCGCCCCCCATTTGCCGCCCAGATACTCGCGGATGGTCGTCGTATAGTCCGAGGCCTCGCGGGATTCTATCAGGGTGTTGATGTACAGGCGCTGGAACAGGTACAGGGCGGGATAGGCGAGGAATATGGCCAGCAGGAAGGTCCACAGCCCTACCAGCCCGGCCTGGATGGGCAGGAAGACGATCCCCGCGCCGATGCCCATGCCGATGTTGACGGCCACCCATCCCCAATCCTTGGAACTCATTTTCATATGCGCAACCCTTTTCGATTTCACCGGATTTTGAAGGCGATCAATCCAACAGGCCCGGCACGCCCCTTCCGTGTGCCGATCGGCACAAACTGTCGCTATGGTTGTCCGGATCAGGACGTCATGATCTTCAGGATGATCTCGTCGGTCTGCTTCATTCCGGCGCTGGCCAGTTCGCCGATATTGCGGATGGTGGCCTCCACGTCGCTGCCGACGATCCCGTCGCCGCCATGGAGGTCCTTGTGGCAGGCGGCCAGGGTGGCGGAATCGAATGCCGCATAGATGCCGGTGGCGATCTTCATGGCGCAGGACGGCTTGGCGCCGTCGCAGATCACGCCGGAGATGTTCCCGAGGGTGTTGATGATTGCGTGGGCCACGGTGGCGTAGTCCCCGCCGAGCAGGAAGGTGATGGCCCCGCTGACCCCGGCCGCGGCGCACATGGCCCCGCAGTAGGCGGACAGCCGCCCCACCTGGGTCTTGATGTGCACCGTGCACAGGTGGGACAGGAAGAGCGCACGGATCAACCGCTCATCGGAGAACCCCTTCATCCGGGCGCACTTGATCACGGGCAGAGAGGCGGTCATGCCCTGGTTGCCGCTGCCGCTGGTGGTCATCACAGGCAGGGGGCAGCCGCTCATGCGGGCGTCGCTCCCGGCCGCGGCGTAACTGGCGCAGCGATTGCGGATGTCGTCCCCGTAAATGCCCTGCTCGATATTCTTGACGATGCTGCTGCCGATGTTCACGCCGTAGGTGTTGCGCAACCCCTCGTCCGCAATGGCGCTGTTCAGCTCGATGACCTGCTCGAACAGCGGCCGGATCAGCGCAAGATCGATGCTCTTGGCCAGGTCATAGATCAACCTGACCGACAGGATGGAGCGGTCCTCCTGGGTCGTGTTGAAGTTCTCCGGGCTGAATCCCCGGTCCAGCAGCACCTGGCCGTCCCTGACCACCCTGGTGAGGTTGGTGTGCAGGTACTGGATCTCCACCAGTGCGCTCTTGTCCCCGGAAGAGGCCTCGATGCGCACGTAGAGCTTCACCGGCGTATTTTCATGAATGATTTCAAAGGACGCCTTTTCCAGGTATTCCCTGACGGCCACCATGTCCTGCCCGGTCACCTCGCTGATGACCATCAGGTCCTTCTTGCAGTCCCCGGCCACCAGGCCCATGGCGGCGGCCGCCTCGATGCCGATCATCCCGCCGCTGTTGGGCACGACGACGCTTTTCACGTTCTTGATGATGTTGCCGGAAACGAAAATCTTCACGCGTTCAGGGAGTTCGCCCAACACCTCCCTGACCTTGGCGGCCACCAGGGCGATGGCGATGGGCTCCGTGCACCCTTGCGCCGGGACGATTTCCTCGTTCAGAATCCTCAACACCTTTTCTATCGTCTCCTGATCGATCGGCATCATTTCGCTCTCTTGTTCGTTGCAATCCATTGTTGTCGCAAGTGGTTCAACAGCCATGTTTTCCGGTCAGATGTTCATGTCCGCGACTCCTAGTTATCACGCCTTCGGCCCGCACGGCTACGGCTATGTCCGGCTAAATTTCACAGCAGGCGACACCGTCCTGAAAATTTCCAGCATCAAAAAAAACCGTCCTTCGCACGAAGGACGGTTTTCGTTGTCGGCAAGACCTCTCCGGCCGCCCTACGCCGCGCCCAGTTCCCGGGCCACCTCCCTGAACGCGCCCTTGCCGCCCGCGAGCACGCCACCATAGCCGCCGCCGGGGTTGCCCCAGGCGCTGGCCAGGAACAGGCCAGGTACGGGAGTCCTGTTCGGGATGCGCGACATGAACGAGTTGTCCACGCTCTGGTTGTAGCCGTAGATGGACCCCGACGCGTTCAGGGTGAAGCGCAGGTTGGTCAGCGGCGTGGCGCTGTCGCGCATGACGATCATCTTGGACAGGCCCGGAATGACGTGCTTCTCCACCTGGGCGATGAGCGTATCCGTCAGCTCCTTCTTCAACTTCTCATAGGCTGGGCAGTCGCCTTTCAGGTAAGCCGCCTCCATCCCTTTCCAGACGTCGTAGCCGCTGGCGCTCACGATGCTCAGGCTCGTGCATCCCTTGGGCGAAAAACCGGGAATGAGGTTGTCGTAGACCATGAGGGAAAAGCCGCCGGTGTCGTACCGGCAACGCATGGCGTCGGCGTAGTTGGCGTCCAGGTCACAGCTCGCGTAGCGGGCCAGCTCGGGGAGCTTGAAGCTGGACGTGATGTCCTGGTCCAGCCCCAGCCAGACGATGAAGGTGCCGGGGCTGTGCGTGTAGGCGTCGAGCCTGGCCCGGTCCGGTTGCGGCAGCGCGCCTGCGGGCAGCAGCTTGCCGAATACCTGGGGCGCGCTGGCGTTGCAGACCACGGTCCGGGCCCGGATGACCTCCCCGTCGTCGGTCCTGATGCCCACGGCCCGGCCGTCCTCCAGCAGGATTTCCTCCACCAGCGTGCCGTAGCGGACCTCGCCGCCCGCGTCGGCCACCGCCCCCGCCAGGGCGTCGGACAGGGCCTGGGACGTGCCCTTGATGTAGGACCCGCCATTCGAGATGTACTCCCCGGTGGGCAAAAGATAATAAAACGCCGACAGTTGCGACGGCGGCAGCCCGTAGTAGCCGCAACTCTGCGCCAGGACGGCCCTCAGCTTCGGGTCGCGGACGTGCGCGTCCACCACCTGCCCGAGGGTCTTGTCGTGGATGTCCCACAGCGTCGGGAACAGCTTGGGGAACCGGTCCCTCGCCTCTTTGGGCATCCCCTGCTCCAGCTTCCGGGTTTCGGCCATGACGTTGCGCCAGACCCGAAAGAACGCCGCCAGCCCCTTGGCCTCGGCCGGGAAGAGCGGAGCGAGCTGGCGCTCGAACCCGTCCAGCCCGCATTTCGACGGCACGTCCAGCGAGAAATCGGGGAAACGCGAGCTCCAGGCGTTCGGATGCGGAACAAGGTCAAGCTTGTCCCACACGCCCAGGTCTGTGAGGATGTCCCGCGCCGGGCCCGCGCCCAGCACCGAGGAATGCAGGGAAACCTCGCAGGTGAAGGCGCCCTTTTCCGACTCGCGGGAGAACGAGGTGGCGTAGCCGCCGGGCACGTCGTACTGCTCGGCCAGCAGCGTCCGGAACCCGTGTTTCGCCAGATAGGCGGCGCAGGTCAGCCCGCCCAACCCCGCGCCCACGACCACGGCGTCGTAAGCCCCCGGCGTCTTCGCCGGAGCCGCGCCCGCAAAACGCCAGTGCAACAGGGTGTGCGCGGCGGCCACTGCCGAGAGTTGGAGAAAGAATCGACGGTTCATCGGCGGCTCCTTGGTAGGGGGGATGCTGGCCAACACATGTCGGGAACGGGCCCTGACCACGGATATAGCAAAATCGCCCCGCGTGGCAAAGGCGATTCCCTTTTTCGGGCCCACGGCCCAGGGCCGATAGGCGCGCCCTATCCGTTGGAGTCGAAGATGGTGCCGGTCTCGCGCACGATGAGGTCGGCCAGGAGCTGCTCCAGGGAATAGTCCGGGTCGCTCGGCATGCGCATCTGGGCCGCGCTGTCCAGGAGCTGGGCCTGGCTCTCCAGTGCGGTCTGCTGCGAGGCGAGGTTGTCCTCCTTGACCCGGTACATGTCCTCGATGGAGCTGGCGAAGCTCCTGAGGTTGTCCACGTAGCTCTTCTGGGTGGCCAGGGAGGCTTGCAGGTCCGCGCCGCTCAGGTCGGACCAGTCCACGGTGGAGGAACCCTGGTCCACGGCGTGGAAGGAGATGTCGAAGCCGCCGTTCTTGCTCGACTGGACGTAGACCTGCCCGCCCGAGGAAATCTGGTCGGCGCCCCACTGCGAACTGTCGAGCATGTAGATGCCGTTGTAGTCCGTGGAGCTTATCAGGCCGGTGATCTTGTCGCGCAGGGCGTCGTAGTCCGCCTTGACCACGTCGCTTGAGGCGAGCAGGTTGCCCGCTTCGATGTCCTCGATGATGGATTCCATGGAATCCAGGGCGTCCACGATGGTGCTCATGCCCGTCCGGGCCACGCCCATCATTGACGCGGCCTCGCCCACGTTGCGCGCCGCCTGGCGGGTGGCCCCGGCGTCAGCCCGCAGGGTGCCGCTGATGGCCTGCTCGAAGGGATTGGTGAAGATCGTCGCGCCCGGGGATTCGCCGAGCACCATGCTGCGCAGGTTGCGGCCCACGCTTGAGCCGTAGAATAGCTGGTTCGTCAGCATGTCCTGTTGCAGGAGCTGCTGCGAATAATTGAAGAGTAACGCCTTTTCGACGTCCGTCAGGGCCATCGGTGCTCCCGGGCGGCGCTTGGACCTGCCCAACGTAGTTATCGGCGCTTCCGGGATTTTCTTTAGGCCCCCCGCACGGTTTTCCGACCTTTGCGCAACCTCGGCCGGGCCGCTTGTTTTGCCGGGACAATGCGTATAGAGAAGCTGTAAGGTCCAACAGCCGGGGGAGGCCCATGCGCATTCTCAATCTCGACGGCCGCTACTTTGTGGAGCCCTTCCGCCGGATGGGGCACGAGGTCCTGTGGATCGGCCCATTCGCCGAGTGCGACGTCCCCCTCGACACCATGCTCCCGCTCTCGGAGCTGCTGGCCGTGCTGCGCGCGCGGGCCTTCACGCCGGACCTGGTGGTCTGGGCGGACATCTGCCGCCCGCCGTCGGTCGTCGGCGTCGAGACCCTGCCCGCCGTGACCGTGGGCTTCTCCATCGACCAGTACTGCAACCCCTGGCACCTGGCATACGGCGCGGCCTTCGACCTGATGTTGGTGGCGCAGAAGGACTACCTCCCTCTCTTCGCCCAGGAACAACTGGGCAACGAGCTGGAATGGTTCCCCCTTTTTTGCGACGCCTTCCGGGACGCCGACACCGGGGAGGAGCGGGACATTCCGGTGAGCTTCGTGGGCACGGTGGCCGGGTCATTCAACCGGAAGCGCAAGGCCTTCCTGGACGCGTTCCGGCGCGGCCACCCGCTCTTCGCCACGCAGGGCGACTACGCGCCGGTCTACAACCGAAGTCGGCTGGTGCTCAACCAAAGCGCGGCCGGGGAACTGAATTTCCGGATTTTCGAGGCCCTGGGCTGCGGGGCCGCCGTGCTCACCGAGGAGGCGGAAAACGGCCTTTCCGAACTGTTCGCCGACGGCGAGGACCTGCTCCTCTACCCGCGCGGCGATTCGGCGGCCGCGGCGGACATGGCCCGGCGCGCCCTGGCCGACGGCAGCGCGGAGCGCACGGCGAAAAACGGCTGGCGCAAGGTCCACGCCAGCCATTCCTCGGCCGTCCGCGCCAGGCGCATCCTCAAGCGGGCCGGGGAGCTGCTGGCCACCGGGCCAACCTGGCGCCGCCGCAACCCGGACGTGGCGGCCCGGCGCGTGGCCAACGCCTACAACATCCTGGCCTCGGACGCGGAGCTGGCCCTGACGCCGGAACTGCGCGCCGCCTTCGCCAGGCTGGCCCGCGCCACGCGCGAGGCGGCCGCCAAATAGACGGGGCCGATCTTCCGACCGGCCCCGGCCTGTCGTCGCTATCCGACGAATTCCAACATCTTGTCGAACACGGGATGCCCGTTGTCGTGCCGCCCCACGGCCAGCACGTCCTGGAGCTTGTCCACCTGCTTGACCATCTGGTCCAGCCGGTCGTCCACGTTGATCAGCAGCCAGATGACGCTGGTTCCGCCGCCGTTGACGGGCATGCAGGCGATGCCCTCCACGTTGTAGGCCCGGCGGGCGAACAGGCCGCAGATGTGGGACATGACGCCGGGATGGTTGTTCACGGAAAGTTCGAGCACGGTCTGCTTACACATGGCGTTCACCTCCGATCATGTGGGAATTGGCCGCTCCGGGGGGCACCATGGGATAGACCGGGTCGTCCGGGCTGAGCGGCACGTGGATCAGGGACGGCCCGTCCTCGGCCAGGGCGGCGGCCAGTGCGGCGGCCGGATCGGCGCAGGCCCCCAGGTCGTGGGCCTTCATGCCGAACCCCTCGGCGATCTTGATGAAATCAACGGCGTAGGAATAATCCGAGGCGAAGTAGCGTTTGCCGTAGAAGAGGTCCTGCTGCTGGCGCACCAGCCCCAGGGCGTTGTTGTTGGTCAGGATGACCTTGATGCGGACGTTGTTCTCCACGGCCGTGGCCAGGTCCTGGATGTTCATCATGATGGAGCCGTCGCCGCTGAAGCAGATGACCGTGCGCTCCGGCGCGGCCAGGGCGGCCCCGATGGCGGCGGGCATTCCGAAGCCCATGGTGCCGAGCCCGCCCGAGGTCAGCCACTGCCGGGGATGGCGGAAGGGATAGACCTGGGCCGTGCGCATCTGGTGCTGGCCCACGTCGGTGCAGACGATGGCGTCCTCGCCCGCCAGCTCGGCGGCCTTGAGGATGACGCCATAGGCCGAGACCGCGCTGTCCGGTTCGGGCACGATCATGGGATGGGCGGCCTTGAGCGCCCCCACGCGGGCCATCCATTCGTTGCGCCCGCTGCGCTCCACCATTGGCAGGAGCGCGGCCAGGGAGTCCCGCACGTCGCCGGTGATGGAGGCCGTGGCGGTCTTGATCTTGTCCAGCTCGCTCGGATCGATGTCCACGTGGATGATCTTCGCCCTGGGGCAGAACTCCGCCACCTTGCCCGTGGCCCGGTCGTCGAAACGGACGCCGACGGCCACCAGCAGGTCGCACTCCTCCAGGATCAGGTTGGTGTAGCGGGCCGCGTGCATACCGAGCATGCCGAGGTAGAGAGGATGGTCCGTGGGCAGCACGCCCAGGCCCATCAGGGTCACGGCGCAGGGAATGGACGCTTTTTCGGCCATTTCCCGGGCCTCGGCCGACGCGCCGGACTGGACCACGCCGCCGCCCAGGTAAAGGATCGGCCGCTCGGCCGCGTTGATCATGGACGCGGCGTGGCGCATCTCGGCCTCGATGATCTCCGGTCCGGCCTCGGGCACGCCCGGCTCGGGCCACTCGTCGAACTCGACCACGGCGGTCTGCACGTCCTTTGGCACGTCGACCACCACCGGGCCGGGCCGTCCGGAAGCGGCCACGCGGAAGGCCTCCGGAATGATGGTCAGGAGGGACTCGGCGGACCGGACCAGGTAGTTGTGCTTTGTGATGGGCACGCTCAGCCCGTAGGTGTCCACTTCCTGGAAGGCATCGGTGCCGATCATGGAGAGCGGGACCTGGCCGGTGATGCAGATGACCGGGATGGAATCGAGCTTGGCGTCGGCGATGGCGGTCAGGGTATTGGTGGCGCCGGGCCCGGAAGTGGCGAAGAAAACCGCTGGCTTGCCGCTGACGCGGGCCATGCCTTGGGCGATGAATCCCGCACCCTGCTCATGCCGGGTCAAGACGTGGCGGATGGGACTTTCCGCAAGGGCGTCATAGAGCGGCAGGTTGGCTCCGCCGGGAATCCCGGCGATGGTCGAGATGCCCTGTCGCTCCAGCAATTTGATGATGATCTCCGCTCCGGTGAGTCGCATGGTGGTCCCTCCTTGTCCGCCTCCGGAGCCGGGAAGGGAAAACCCCCGCCGGCTCGCACCGGCGGGGGTTTTTGGATGTCGCTTAAGAATGCAATAAACCCGCTATGGTGCGTCCCTTCTGACACAACCTACTACGACGTCTACTACGACGACGGCGACGCCGCCGACGAAGGCGGGAAGATCGGATAGGATGTGGAAGGTACGCATAATCACAACAGTCCTTGCTTTTGCAAAATGACTAATCCCGTCTCCAACGCAGCGTCAAGCGTTTTTTGAAAAAGATTGGCTGCTTCGAGATTTCCGGCAACACGAAACCGGGAACCGGGCCACGAAGGCGCTCATGAACGCTCTCTTGCCCCCCGCTTATCCCGACCCGAAGAGCTTCAGCCACGCCAGCGCGGCCGAGGCCTGGTCGGTCCTGCCCCCCCCACACCGTCCTCTTCCACGACCTCCAGGCCGAGAGGTTCGACGCCGTGCTCCCGGCCGGGAAAATCCCGCGCGTGGCCGCTCTGCCCCGGCCATCGCCCGCCACTGCGAGGACACGGCCGACGGCATCATCATCGTCCACTCCAACTGGTGAGACATACCGCCCGCCCGGCCCACCGGCTGGGTGGACCGAATCATGCGGTCCGACGCGGCCTACCGCATTATCGAAGGCGACGACGGCGAAGGTGCGGGACATCCGCCGGCGTTTGTTGCGCATCATCGTCTCCGGCACCCTTGAGGAGCGTCGGCAATGGCTGCGCGAGGTGCGTGATAACGTACGGGAGACCTTCCCGACAGAACAGCGACAACCATTCGAAATTAAAAAGAAAAGCACACGATCATGCGGTGATCACGCCGTTCTAGAGCCGGTCCACGGCAAGCCAGAGGGCGATGGCCCCCACCGAGATGCGAACCACGTGGCCCACGTTGAAATGATAGCCCCAGTCGATGGCGAACAGGACCACGAGGGAAAGGACGTATCCGGCCAGGATGCACTTCCGCCAGATGTTCAGGCGCAACAGGTTCATTGGATTCCCTTTCAAGAAAAAGGGGGCGGCCCACGGCGCGCCCCGTTGTTTTTTCCACAATACAACTTTCCGTGACGACTTGATTACTTCTTTTCTGTCGGCTTCTTGCCGCCGGACTTCTTGCTGGTGGGCTTCTTCTTGGCCCCACCCTTTCCGTCGTTGTCTTCCTTGCCGAAGGCGGCCAGCTTGTCGGCCAGGCTGCGCAGCCTGGCGTCGGCCAGGCCGTTGATGGTGCCCGCCGGATAGGTCCCGTCCTTTTTGCGGACGCCCGCCTTGACGCCGGTGAGGATCTCGATGCCCTCGTCGATGGTCTTCACGGCCCAGACGTGGAACATGCCCGCCCGGACCGCCTCCACCACCTCGTCGCGCAGCATCAGGTCCCGGACGTTGGCGTGGGGGATCATCACCCCCTGTCCGCCGGTCAGCCCAGCGTGCTTGCAGCAGAGGTAGAAGCCCTCGATCTTCTCGTTGACCCCGCCGATGGGCTGGACCTCGCCGTACTGGTTCACCGACCCGGTGACCGCGACATATTGGCGGATGGGCTTGCCGGAAAGCGAGGACAGCAGCGCATAGAGCTCCGTGGACGAGGCCGAGTCGCCGTCGATGCCGCCGTAGGACTGCTCGAAGGCGATGCTGGCGGCCAGGGAGAGCGGCTTGTCCTGGGCGAAGCGGCTGCGCAGGAAGCCGGAGAGGATCAGGATGCCCTTGTTGTGCGTGGGGCCGGACATGTTGGCCTCGCGCTCGATGTTGATGATCCCCTCCTTGCCCAGGGAGGTCACGGCCGTGATGCGCGAGGGCTTGCCGAACATGTAGTCGCCCATGGAATAGACCGCCAGGCCGTTGACCTGGCCCGCGACCTCGCCGTCCGTGTCCACGAACAGGCTGCCCCGGTCGATCATCTCCTGGATGCGCTCCTCGATCTGGTTGGCGCGGTAGACCTTGGCCTCCACGGCCTCCCGGACGTGCCCGCCGGTGACGACCTCGGCCCCGGTCACGTTCGCGAAGTAGTCGGCCTCGCTGAGCAGATCGGCCAGCTTGGGGAAGGCCACGGATATCTTCTCCTGCCTACCGGCCCAGCGCACCGCCTCCTCCAGCACGGCGGCCACGCCGCTCCGGTCAAAGGCGCGCAGCCCGTTGCGCCCGCTCTCGGACCGAATGAAGCGGGCCACCTGGAGGGCGGTGTCCTCCCCCCGGTCCATGCTCGTTTCGTAGTCCGCGCGGACCTTGAATATCTTAGGCACGTCCTCGTCGTAGTTGCGCAGCAGCGCGTAGAGGTACGGGCTGCCCAGGACCACGACCTTGACCTCCATGTCGATGGGCTCCGGCTTCAGGCCGGTGGCGCTGATGAAATAGTAAGGGTCGAAGGTCTCTATCTCGATCTTCTCGGTCTTGAGCGACCGCTTGAGGGTCTGCCAGACGCCGGGCTCGAAGATGGCGTCCATGAGGTTGATCACCAGGTAGCCGCCGTTGGCCTTGACGAAGGACCCGGCCTTGATCTTGGTGTAATCGGTGTGCCACCCGCCCGAGCGGTCCTGGACGCGCTCGATGGAGCCGAAGAGGTTGCGGTAGGTAGGATAGGACTCGATGATGACCGGCGGGCCCTCCAGATCGGCGTTGTCCACCAGCAGGTTGACCTGGTAGGGCTGAAAGACCACCTCGGGCGGCGGCGGGCCGAAGACCATGCCCGGAATCATGCCCGGCTTGGGGGCCCCGCCCAGAGCCTTGATGCTTTCCAGGTCCTCGGCCATGTTGTCCAGCACGGAATCGAGATAGGCGTGGACCTTCTCGTCCGCGAACGCCTCCCGAAGCGGCTTCATGAAGTCCTCGGCCAGGGCCGTGAACATCAGCCGGTCAACCTCGTCGTGCTTGCGGTTGACTTCCTTCTGCAGCTTCTTGAGTTCCTGGACGATCTGGTCCAGCTCCTCCTTGAGCTCGGCCCGCTTGTCGCGCAGCCGCTCGAACTCCTCGCGGGGGAACCGGCCGTGCTCGACCATCTCCTCCAGCTCGATCATCCGCTTGGGCTCGCCGTCCACCAGGGGAACCACGTCCGGCCGCTGCACCGGGCCCATCTGCATGCGGACCACGACCAGGCCGGTGTCCTTCACCCGGTCCTCGATGGACTTGTAAAAGGCCATGACCTGCTTCTCGTGGGCCTCGGCGATGGCGTTCTTGCGGGCGATGTACTCCTCGCTGTCGAAGAGCTGCGGGGCCTCGCGCTTCACGGTGTCCAGGAACTCCTGGATGAGCTTCTTGAACCGGCTGCCGTCGCCCGCCGGGAAGCGCAGCATGATCGGCGCTTCGGGCTGCTTGAAATTGTTGACGTAGCAGACGTCGTCCGGCGCGCCGGTGCCGTCGGCCATCTCGTGCAGCAGGCGGCGGACGGTGGAGAGCCGCCCGGAACCGGGGTATCCGGTCACGAAGATGTTGTACCCCTTCTTGGCCATGCCCATGCCGAAGCGGAAGGCTTCGACGCCGCGCCGCTGGCCGATGATGTCATTCTGGGGTTCCAGTTCCGCTGTGGTGGTGAAGGGGAGCGCCTCCGGGTCCGGGGTCCACTTGAGTTGATCCGCGCCGAGAGGGGAAAGGGAATTCTTGCCGGGCATATGGTCTCTCCGTGGTTATCGCTTGAGCAGGTGGGCCAGGCGTCCGATCTCCGGACGAAGCTTGGGCAGCCGCACTTCCAGGACGCCGTCCGCGAACCGCACCTCGGCGCCGTCGGCGTCGATGCGGCACGGCAGGCGGATTTCCTTGCTGTAGGTCCGGGCCTCGCGCCGGCGCCCCTCCTCCACCACGCTCTGGGCCTGGATGATCAGGCGGCGGTCGTGCGCCGTGACGCGAACGGTGTCCGGATTCATGCCCCCGAGAGCCATCCGGGCCACGAGCCCGCCCTTCTCCTCCACGAGCTCAAGGTCGCCGGTCATCCGGCAGAGCATGACGGGCAGGTTGAAGTCGGCGCACAGGTCGTCGAACATCCGGTCCATGTCGCGACGCATGCGGCCGATCTCGTCGCGGCTCCATCGTTTCAAGTCGGGCATGGCGTCAACCTCCGGATTCGATTGGATAAAACTGCTTCCTGAACACCAGGGTCAGCCGGAAGGCCCGGAACACGGCAAGGGGAGAACGACGCGCATTCCCCCCTTCCGAAAGACTCGTCCGGCGTTCCGGACCGATCGTCGATCAAAGCCTCTTGAAAAGATTGGAGACGGCCAGGATCACGAACCCCGCGGAGACCAGCCAGAAAGGGCGAATCACGTCTTCCAGGGCGGGAACGGACATGACGTTCAGGTGGATGCAAATGCCCAGGACGCCGATAATGACTCCCACGATCCAGGTGATGAGTTGCGGTGCGCTCAGGTTCATCGTGCGTGCTTCTCCTCGATCCGATTACTTCAGGAATTCATGTACTTCTGCACCATGTCCTCCGCCTGGTCGGCGGGAACGGGCTTGGAATACAGATAGCCCTGACCGTAGTCGCATTGCAAGGAATAAAGCAGATCGCGCTGCCGCTCTGTCTCGATGCCCTCGGCCACGACCTGGAGCCGCAGGCTGTGGGCCATGTTGACCATGGCCCGGATGATTTCGATGTTTTCCGGCGCCTTCTCCATGTGCCGAACGAAGCTCAGGTCGATCTTGAGCTGGTCCACCGGGAACTTCTGCAGGTAGCTCATGGAGGAATACCCGGTGCCGAAGTCGTCGATGGCCAGCATGATCCCGAGGGCCTTGAGGCCGTTGAGCCGCCCCGTGGACTTCATGGCGTCCAGCATGACCACGGTCTCGGTGATCTCCAGCTTGAGCCGGTGCGAAGGCAGGGTCGTCTCCTCCAGGATGCGCCTCACATCGTGCACCAGGCTGGGCTCCCCGAACTGCTTGGCCGAGATGTTGACCGCCAGGGTCAGGCTCTCGGCCCCGGCATACCGCTCCCGCCACTGCCTGAAGGAGGCGCAGGCGTCGTGCAGCACCTGCACGCCGAGCGGCACGATGAGCCCGGTCTCCTCGGCCACGGGGATGAACTCGCCGGGCCCGACCAGCCCGCGCTCGGGATGCCGCCACCGGGCCAGGGCCTCGAACCCGTAGAGCGTGCCGTCGGCCAGGTTGACCAGGGGCTGGAAGAACGGCTCGAACTCCCCGGCCGAGAGCGCCCGCTTCAGGTCGTTCTCCACGGCCAGGATGTTGACGATCCCCTCCCGCATCCGGGGTGAATATTCCCGGGACCGGTTCTTGCCCGCCGACTTGGCCTTGTACATGGCGAGCTGGGCGTTGTGGACGAGATCCGCCTTGTCGACCTCGGAATTGCGGGTGATCTGGAACCCCATGCTGGCGGAGATGGCGAAACGGCTCCCTTCCAGCTCCAGGGGCTCCTCAAAGGCGGCCTGGACGGCGCGGACCGCGTCGCGCACGTCCGCCTTGCGCGGCAGGTCCTCCATGAGGATGACGAACTCGTCCCCGCCGAAACGGGCCAGGGTGTCGCCGGTACGGACCACCTGGGCGAGCAGCGTGGCGATGCGCACCAGCACCTTGTCGCCGGTGGTGTGGCCATAGTGGTCGTTGATGACCTGGAAACGATCGATGTTGATGAACAGAACTGTGAAATAGTTTCCGTTTTTTCCGGAATGATCGATGGCGCGCTCCACCCTGTCCAGGAACAGGCCCCGATTGGGCAGGCCGGTCAGCGGGTCATGGAGCTGGCTGTGCTTCAGTTGCTCCTCCATGCGCTTGCGGCTGGTGATGTCGCGCATGCTCATGCGGATGCCGAGGTCCTTGCCTTCGTCCGAGGAAATGGCGTGCTTCACCATGCTGATCCAGCGGACGCGGGCGTCGTTGTGATAGATGCGGAAGGTGAGCCCGCTGTCGTCCGTCGAGGACGCAAACATGAAATTCTGCCAGGCGGACAGGTCGTCGTGGTGTATGATCCGGCCCAGGAACTCGGGGTCGTCGAGAAAACGGCTCGGCGTGTAGCCGCTGATCCGCTCGCAGGAGGGCGAAACATAAGTGAAGGAGCCGTCCGGAGATATCCAGCTCTCCCAGTCGTAGTTGTAGTCCGCCACCATGCGGTAGCGCTGCTCGGACTTCTCCAGGGCCCGGCGGGACGCCTCCAGCTCCCCGACCACGGCCTCCAGCCGCCGGGTGGTCTTCTCCAGGGTCCGCTTGTTGCGGTGCAGGTCGGCGAAGACCGTCACCTTGCTCCGCAGGATCTCCGGCTCCACCGGCTTGAACAGGTAGTCCACGGCCCCGAGCTCATAGCCCCGGAAGACGTGACGCTGCTCCTTGCTGATGGCCGTGATGAAGATGATCGGCATGGTTCTCGACCGCTCGTCGTCGCGCAGCTTCTCGGCCAGCTCGAACCCGTCCATGTCCGGCATCATGATGTCGAGCAGGGCCACGGCGAAATCATGACGGTCGATGGCCTGCAAGGCCTCACGCCCATCGGACGCCAGAACCAGATTCAGGTTCTGGTTCTTGAGGATGCCCTCGATGAGCTTGAGATTGATTCGCTCGTCATCGACGACGAGCACATCCGCTTTCATTATTTCCATAAGTTAGTTCAAATGACGGTTTAAAATGGTATTCAAATATAAACTTAGGGAAACTGCGGAACGTTACAATTATAAACTGACGCGCCCGGCAGGATTGTGCGACGCCACAGGTTCGCGGAGACGAAAATTGACAAATGGGTGAACGCGGGATACTGCCCTGCCACCGACCCACCCGGAGGAAAGCACATGGACGATACCCAGGAGCGGTTTCACAAGCTTCTTGACGACCACCATCAGTGGCCCTGTCCCTATCTGTTCAAATTCATCGTTCCATTTGAAAAGCTCGATGAATTCAGCACGCTCTTCCAGGACCATGAACTGGTCAAGCGGCCGTCCCGAACCGGCAAATACGTCGGCGTCAGCTTCGAGAGCCATATGTGCTCCTCCCACGAGGTCATGGACATCTACCGCAAGGCCGCCCAGGTCCCCGGCGTCATGTCCCTGTAACCGCCCGGCCCCGAATATATATTTCATACGCTCAAACTCCGGAATTAGATTTACGGGTTTACAGGCCCCATTTCCGTACTTAGTTGTATGAACCGGGATATAAGCCGCTGGACGTCGCCACGGGCCGGGCCCATGGACGCCGACGCCTCGATCCTACCGCAACACCAGGCGGAACGCCATGCAGACCATCTATCTGGACAACAACGCCACCACGCGCGTGGACCCGGCCGTTTTCGAGGCCATGGCCCCCTTCTTCACCGAGCGCTACGGCAACCCTTCCTCTGCCTACGAATTCGGCCGCCAGGTGGCCGCCGACATTGACCGGGCCAGGCGGCAAACGGCAGCCCTGCTCGGCTGCGAGCCGGACGAAATCGTCTTCACCTCCTGCGGGTCCGAGTCGGACAACACCGCCATCCGCTCCGCCCTGGCCGCCGCCCCGGCGAAGCGCCACGTCATCGCCAGCCGGGTGGAGCACCCGGCCGTCCTCAAGCTGTGCCGACACCTCGCCGCGAACGAGGGGTACGACGTGACCCTGCTCGGCGTGGACGCCAAGGGCCGGATGGACCTGGAGGAACTGCGGGACGCCCTGCGCGGCGACACGGCCGTGGTCTCGGTCATGTGGGCCAACAACGAGACCGGCAACGTCCACCCCATCGCCGAAATGGCCGCCCTGGCCCATGAGCGCGGCGCGTTCTTCCACACCGACGCGGTCCAGGCCGTAGGCAAGGTCCCCATCGACCTCTCCGCCGTGCCGGTGGACATGCTGGCCCTGTCCGGCCACAAGTTCCACGCCCCCAAGGGCATCGGCGCGCTCTTCGTCCGCCGGGGCCTGCCCTTCCGCTCGCTGCTCATCGGCGGCGGGCAGGAGTCCGGCCGCCGGGCCGGGACCGAAAACACGGCCTTCATCGTCGGCCTGGGCAAGGCCTGCGAGCTGGCCGCAGCCCACATGGACGAGGAGCGGACGCGGGTCCGCGAGCTGCGCGACCGGCTGGAGCGCGGCCTGCTGGCCGCCGTGCCCGACACCGTGGTCAACGGCGACCCGACCTCCCGGTTGCCCGGCACCTCCTATCTTTCCTTCGGCTCGGTCTCGGGCGGGGACATCCTGCGCGAACTCGACCGGTACGGCATCTGCGCCAGCACCGGCTCGGCCTGCTCCGCGGCCAATCCCGAACCCTCCCACGTCCTGACCGCCATGGACGTGCCCCTGCGCCACGCTGTCGGGTCCGTGCGCTTCAGCCTGGGCCGGTTCAACACGGCCGGGGAGGTGGACCGCGTCCTCGCCGTCCTGCCCGGCATCATCGAGAATCTGCGCGTCGGCCACTCCGGTGGAATCGGCCACGCCATCAACCCGTAAGGAATCATTTCATGCACATCGCCAACGACATGACCGAGTTGGTGGGCCGGACCCCCATGGTCCGCCTGAACCGCCTTTCCGAGGGGCTCGGAGCCACCGTGGTGGCCAAGCTCGAATCCAACAACCCCTGCGGCTCGGTCAAGGACCGCATCGGGCGGAACATGATCGAGGCCGCCCTTGCCGACGGCCGCATCAACGCCGGAACCGTGCTGGTGGAGCCCACCAGTGGCAACACGGGCATCGGCCTGGCCTTTGTCTGCGCGGTCAGGGGGATGCGCCTGATCCTGACCATGCCCGAAAACATGAGCATGGAACGGCGCAAGCTGCTCAAGGGGCTGGGAGCCGAGCTGGTCCTGACACCGGCGGCCGAGGGCATGAAAGGGGCCATCGCCAGGGCCGAGGAGATCCTCAAGGGGTTGGACAACGGGTTCATGCCCATGCAGTTCGCCAACCCGGACAACCCGGCTGCGCACCGCGCCGCCACCGCCGAGGAAATCTGGGCCGACACCGACGGCCGCGTGGACGTCTTCGTGGCGGGCGTGGGCACCGGCGGCACCCTGACCGGCACCGGCGAGGCGCTCAAGGCGCACAAGCCAGAAGTCAGGATCGTGGCCGTGGAGCCCAAGTCCTCGCCCGTGATCTCAGGCGGCCAGCCAGGCCCGCACTCCATCCAGGGCATCGGCGCGGGCTTTGTGCCCGACGTCCTGAACACGGCGATCATTGATGAAATCATCCCCATCGGCGACGAAGAGGCCGTGGACACGGCAAAGGAACTGATCCGCCGGGAGGGCATCCTCTGCGGCATATCCTCCGGGGCCAACTGCGCCGCCGCCCTCAAGCTGGCGGCCCGGCCCGAAAACGCGGGCAAGATGATCGTCTTCATCGTCTGCGACACCGGCGAACGCTACCTGAGCACCCCGCTTTTCGAAGAGGAGCCCGCATGACCGAACAGGATTACACCCTGGCCGACGTGGTCGCCCTGCTGGTCGAATCCGGCGACAACGGCCCCGTCTCCCACCGCTATTCGGACGACATGCCCATGCCGTCCGTGGAGACCCTCTCCGAGATAGTGGAATCACTGCGCACCGTGCTCTTCCCGGGCTATTTCGGCCCGTCGGAGATCACCCCGGACACCATGCCCTACTACATCGGGGCCACCCTGGACCGCGTGGAGCGCCAACTGGCCGACCAGATCAACCGAGGCTACTGCTTCGTCTGCGAGATGGAGTCCGGCGGCAAGTGCCGGGAGTGCGCCGACCGCGCCCGGGATGTGGCCCGGACCTTCATCACCCGGCTGCCCGCCATCCGCCGCCTGCTGCTCAAGGACGTGGGGGCCGCCTACGACGGCGACCCGGCGGCCAAGAGCCACGGCGAGACCATCTTCTGCTACCCCTCGGTGCGCGCCCTGACCAACCACCGCATCGCCCACGAGCTCTACAGGCTCGACGTGGACATCATCCCGCGCATCATCGGCGAGATGGCCCACTCTGACACGGGCATCGACATCCACCCCGGAGCGACCATCGGCGAAAGTTTTTTCATGGACCACGGCACGGGCACGGTCATCGGCGAGACCTGCATCATCGGCGACAACGTCCGCGTCTACCAGGGCGTCACCCTGGGGGCCAAGAGCTTCCCCAAGGGCGACGACGAGCGGCTCATCAAGGGACTGCCCCGCCACCCCGTGGTGGAGGACGGCGTCATCGTCTACGCGGGCGCGACCATCCTCGGCCGCGTGACCATAGGCAAGGGCGCGGTCATCGGCGGCAACGTCTGGATCACCGGCGACGTCCCGGCCGGGGCGCGCATCGTCCAGTCCCGCGCCCTGCACCAGTCCTTCACGGACGGCAGCGGCATCTAGTCGGCCGAAAAGACAAGAAATGAAGGGGAAGCGCGGCCTGCCGCGCCTCCCCTTTTGTTTTCGGATTTCCGAGCCGTCGGCGCAAATGTCCGCCGAAACCGGATCGGCGGCTCAACGACGGAAATTGCGCCGGAGGATATCGTCATAGGTCCCGTCGGCCTTAAGCCTGTCCAGGACCGCCTGCCACCGGGCGATGGTTTCGTCGGGGATGTCCCTGGAAAAAGCCAGCCAGGCGGAGGACTCGCCGAGCTTGCAGTCCGTGCGCTCGAAGTCCTCGGGATCGAGCCCGGCCTCCCTGACCATGAAGTAGTAGGTCCGCTCGCCCATGAGCACAAGGTCCACCCGGCCTTGGACGAGCTTCTGATAGCTGGTGTCGTAGCTCGGTCCCACGTCGAGATTGCCGAACCCCCTGGCCTTGAGCGCCTGGTGGGTATAGCCGTCCCGGCGCACGGCGATGCGCGCCACCTTGCGGGCGTCGTCCAGCGTCCGGATATTCAGCCCGGCCCCCCGCTTTTGAAAGAAATAGTCGCCCTCGCTAAAGACCGGTCCGACCCATTTGAAGAGCGCCTCGCGCTCGGGAATCCGGACAATGGCGAACAGGGCCTGGCGCGGGCTGCTCTGAGCCAGTTCATAGGCCCGCAACCACGGCACGACCACCAACGGATTGGAATCATCGACCTCGGCCTGGATGGCCCGGACCACATCGGGGGCCACGCCGCAGAGACCGTCTCCCGATTTATAGACCAACGGAGGATAGAGGATCGCCTGCATGTGGATGTCCTCGGCGAAGACAACCGGGCAGGAAAGGAACAGGACTGCGATCGTAATCGCAAGAACACGCATTATTCACTCCGAAGCGTTTAGAACCGCACCGAAGGTGCGTATACACTATCGACGATAATATATCTACGGGCGTGATGGGGGTTTGTTTCATTTTTGCCGCATCCGGCGAATCCGGTTCCCGACCGGGGCGACCTGCCGCCGCTATTTCTCGGTCTCGCGGATCAGGTCCGCCAGGGGCCGCCCGTCCGGGGTCCGGGCCTGGGGATCGTCCGCCAGCAGCCCTTTCCAGATTTTCAGGGCGTTGGCCTTGTCGTTCAGGTCGAAATAGTAGACCACGCCCATATTGTAGCGCGAGGTGGTATGGGCCGGATCGATCTTCGCCGCCTGGCCGAAGGCCTCGATGGCCTTGTTGAACCGGCTGGTCCGCCGGTACATGACGCCCAGGTCGGACCAGACGTCGGCCCGCATGGGGGAGAGTTCGAGGGCGTGCTCGTAGGCGGCCACGGCCTTTTCGAACAGCCCGTTGTCGAAGCAGTAGTTGCCCAGGTCCACCCAGGCGTTGGCGTCGGTCGGATGCGCCGCCGTTTCCTGCTCCAGCCTGGACAGGGTCGCGACGTCGCCGCCCGCGGGCGCGGACGCGGCGGTCGGCGCGGGGGCAGCTCCCTGCCGCTGCCCCACGTAGAGCATGGTCACGGTGTTGCCGACGAACGCGCCGACAAGCAAGGCCATGACCACCAAGATGATGCAGGTGGACCGCTTGACGAGACCGCCGCCCGCCTCTTCCTGACCGCGCCTCGGCTGGTCGTTTCCCATATTTCCCTCCCAAGGTGTCGATGCGAAACCGATCGCGGTGAATACACCGATTCCGGCGCGGTGCACAAGCATGTGCAAGCCATCGCCCGTTCGCCCGGAAACCCCAGCCAGGCTTGACTTCCGGCCCATGTTGTACCAATCTACCCCGATTCATTTGAACGACAGGTATCATTAAGTGAAATATATCGCCGTCGGAGGACCGCAACAGCCATGAGCGACTACAAGAAGACCCTGCTCCTGCCCCAGACCAATTTCCCCATGAAGGCCAACCTCAAGCAACGCGAGCCCGAGATGCTCAAGTTCTGGGAGGAGACCAAGGCCTACGACGCCATGGTCGCGGCCGGGGACCCCGACGACGCGTTCGTCCTGCACGACGGCCCGCCCTACGCCAACGGGCACATTCACATGGGCACCGCCCTGAACAAGGTTCTCAAGGACATCATCGTCAAGTCCCGCAACATGCAGGGCCAGCAGGCCCAGTATGTGCCCGGCTGGGACTGCCACGGTCTGCCCATCGAGCACAAGGTCGAGCAGGAGCTCAAGGCCAAGGGCAAGGAGCTGGACACCCTGACCATCCGCAAGGTCTGCCGATCCTACGCCGCCAAGTGGCTGGACGTGCAGCGCAAGGAATTCAAGCGCCTCGGCGTGCTCGGCACCTGGGAAGATCCGTACATGACCATGAAGCCGGAATACGAGGCCGCCACGGCCCGCGAACTGGGCCGGTTCATGGAGCGCAACGGCGTTGTCCGGGGCAAAAAACCCATCTACTGGTGCTGCGACTGCCACACCGCCCTGGCCGAAGCCGAGGTGGAGTACGAGGACCACACCTCTCCCTCCATCTACGTCCGCTTTCCGCTGCCGGACGAGAATTTCAAGAAGATCGCAGACGTGGACGTGTCCAAACTGTTCATCGACATCTGGACCACCACCCCCTGGACCATCCCCGACAACCTGGGCGTGGCCGTGCACCCGGACTTCGACTACGTGCTGGTCGAGGCGGGCGACGTCTACCACATCCTGGCCGAGGGCATGCTCCCGCAGTGCGCGGAAAAGTTCGGCTGGGACGAGCCTGTCATCCTGGCCGCCTTCAAGGGCTCGGTCCTGGAGAACCTCAAGGCCAGGCATCCCATTTACGACCGCGAATCCCTGGTGGTCCTGGCCGACTACGTCACACTGGAGACCGGCACCGGCTGCGTGCACACCGCGCCCGGCCACGGCCGCGAGGACTTCGAGACCGGCCTGAGGTACGGCCTGGAAATCCTCTCGCCCATGAACGACCACGGCGTGTTCACCCAGGAGGTCGAATACTTCGCCGGGCTGAACGTCTGGGAAGCCAATCCCAAGGTCATCGAGAAGCTGACCGAACTCGGCAACCTCCTGGCCACGGAAAAGATCACCCACTCCTACCCGCACTGCTGGCGCTGCAAGCAGCCGGTCATCTTCCGCGCCACCACCCAGTGGTTCATCGGCATGGACGAGAACGACCTGCGCAAGCGGGCGCTCGACGCCATTCGCAACGACGTGCAGTGGATTCCGGCCTGGGGCGAGGAGCGCATCCACAACATGATCGCCAACCGGCCCGACTGGTGCATCTCCCGCCAGCGCAACTGGGGCGTGCCCATCTCGGCCCTGATCTGCAAGGACTGCGACGAGACGTGGTTCGACGCCAAGTGGGTCTACGACATCTGCGACAAGTACGCCAGGCACGAGACGGGCTGCGACTACTGGTTCGAGGCTCCCATTGAGGAGTTGGTCCCCGAGGGGCTGACCTGCCCCAAGTGCGGCGGCACCCACTGGAAGCGCGAGACCGACATCCTGGACGTCTGGTTCGACTCCGGCACCAGCTTCGCCGCCGTGCTCGAAAAACGGCCCGAGCTGCGCTTCCCGGCCGACCTCTACCTGGAGGGCTCGGACCAGCATCGCGGCTGGTTCCACTCCTCCCTGCTCGCCTCGGTGGGCACCCGCGACGTGCCGCCCTACAAGTCCGTGCTCACCCACGGCTACGTGGTGGACGCCGAGGGCCGCAAGATGTCCAAGTCCATCGGCAACGTCCTCGCGCCCCAGGAGATCATCGACAAGTTCGGCGCGGAAATCCTGCGCATGTGGGTCTCGGCCTCCAACTACCAGGAGGACATCCGCATCTCGGACGAGACCCTGAACCGGCTGGTGGACGCCTACCGGCGCATCCGCAACACCTGCCGCTACCTGCTCTCCAACCTGAACGACTTCGACCCCGCAACCCGCGTGGCCGTGGCCGACATGCTCCCGCTGGACCGCTTCGCCCTGGACATGGTGCGCCGCCATCACGCCACCATCCGCAAGGCGTACCAGGAATATGAGTTCCACAAGGTCTACCACACCCTGCACAACCTCTGCGTGGTCGACCTCTCTTCCTTCTACCTCGACATCATCAAGGACCGCCTCTACGTGGAGGAGAAGAGCGGAGTGAAGCGCCGCTCCGCCCAGACCGTGCTCTGGCAGATCCTGCTGATGCTGCTGGAGGACATGGCCCCGGTCCTGTCCTTCACGGCCGAGGAGGCGTTCCAGAACCTGCCCGAGGCCATCAAGGCGGACCTGTCGCAGACCGGTACGGTCTTCGCCCTGCGCTTCGCCGCCGACGATCCCGCCCTCTCCGCCGACGAGCGCTCCCGCTGGGAAACCCTGGCCTGCGTGCGCGCCGACGTGAACAAGGCCATCGAACCCAAGCGCAAGGACGGCGTCATCGGCAAGTCCCTGGACGCCAAGGTCACCCTCTACGCTCCCGAGGAAATCCGCGAGTTGGTCGCCTCCGACGAGCTGGACGCGCGCGAGTTCTTCATCGTCTCCGACGTGGCCCTGGCCGACACGGCCGAAGCGCCCGCCGACGCCTTCTCCGGCGAGGACGTGGAAAACCTGCGCATCACCGTGGAACCCGCTCCGGGGCGGAAGTGCGAGCGCTGCTGGCGCATCAGCAACGACCTGGGCGCGGACCCGGCGTTTCCGGACGCCTGCCCGCGCTGCACCGAGGTGCTGCGAAACCTGGACCGGGAATAGGCGGATGGGCCGATACCGATACGCGACCCTGCTGGCGGCGGGCGCCGTCGCCCTGGACCAGGCCACCAAGGCCTGGGTCTCCGCCTCCATGGAGCCGTGGACCGGCTTCCCGGTCATTCCGGGATTCTTCAACCTGGTCCACGTGCTCAACCGGGGCGCGGCCTGGGGCTTCCTGAACAGCGAGCACATCGCCTGGCAGCGGCCGCTGTTCATCGCCATCGGCCTGGTCGCCCTGGGGCTCATCGGCTATATGCTGAAGAGCGCCGACCGGTCCGACCGCTGGCTGACCACCGGCCTCTCCCTCATCGCGGGAGGCGCGGTGGGCAACCTCGTGGACCGCGTCCGCCTCGGCGTGGTCACGGACTTTCTGGACTTCTACCGGGGGGACTGGCACTGGCCCGCCTTCAACGTGGCGGACATCGCCCTGTCGGTGGGGGCCGGATGCATCATCCTCTCCATGCTGCTCAACCGCAAACGGGACGACGCCCGCAAGCCGTCCTAAGGAGCCCGAAACCGTGTTTCCCGACTTTTCCGCCGTCACGCCTACCCAATGGGCCATCGCAGGCCTGGCCGTGGCCGTCTGCTTCTCGTTCAGCGCCTGGACCATCCTCGACGTCTGGCGGAGGGACTACGATCTGCCGAGCGAAAAGGTGGCCTGGATGCAACTGTGCATTTTTATTCCCATCTTGGGCTCTCTGGCGTATCTTCTGATCGGACGGAAACGAGGGACCAAACGAGGATAGCCTACATGATCAAATATTTTCGAACGATACTCGTCGCCTGCCTGCTCCTCTCCATGGCCGGTTGCGTGACCAGGACCGACATGGAAACCCTGCAGATCGAACGGCAGCAGGACGTCAACCGCATCCAGCAACTGGAGGCCGAACTGGCCGAATCCAAGGCGCTGCTGCGGCAGGAAATCGAAAAATCCCAGTCGCCCGTGCGCGAGAAGACGGCCGACACCTGGGCCGAACTCCAGGCCCTGCGCGCCGACTTCGCCAAGCTGCGCGGCGAGCTGGAAACCCTGAACATGCGTCTGGACCGCCAGGTGGGCGCGGCCGACTCCGCCACGACCCTCGACAGCCTGAGCTCCGAACTCAAGGAGGTCGAGTTCATCCTGGAGAACCAGCTTCAGGCCGACCTGAGCAGCCTGCACAAGCCCGCAGCGGCAGCCCCCGCTCCCGCCGCCGAGGGCGAGTCCAACGCCACGGCTCCGGCGCCCGCTCCCGCCGCAACGCACTCCCCGGCTCCGGCGGCCCAGACGGCTCCGGCCGCACCGGCGGCCCAGGCCGCCAAAGCCGAGGCGGCCGCCCCGGCCAAGCCAGCGGACGCGGCCATGGCCCTCTACGACAAGGCCTACGACCTGTACAAACAGGGCGAGTTCGAAAAGGCGCGCTCCTACTGGGCCGAATTCACGGATACTTTCAAGAAGCACACCTACGTGGCCAGCGCCGTCTTCTGGCAGGGCCAGTGCTACTACAAGCTCGCGGACTACGCGCGGGCCGTCATTTTGTACGAGGACGTCATCGACAAGTACCAGCAGAGCTCCAAGTACCGCTCCGCCCTGCTCATGGCCGCCTATTGCTGGGACAAGCTGGGCAAGCCCGAGCTGGCAAAGATGCGCCTTGAGGAAGTGGTGAAGAAGTTCCCCGGCACGCCCCAGGCCACCCAGGCCAAGCGCGCCCTGGAAAAAATGAAGTAACCCGGCCGGGCGGTTGTGCAAACCGGCCCCGGCGTGCCATAGATACCTGGCAGGTCAATCATGAAAGAAGTCGTCAAGGGTTTTCGCAAAATCGTTTATCTCTCATTCCCCCCGGAGGTTTCGGGTCGTCCCGTGGTCTGCAACCTGACCCGGCTCTTCGACCTCAGCTTCAACATTCTCAAGGCGGACATCAGCCCCCGCCACGAGGGCGCCATGACCTTGGAGGTCTCCGGCCTGGAGGAGGACTTCCACAAGGGAATCGGCTATCTCAAGGAGAACGGCATCCGCATCACGCCGGTGGCGCACAAGATCTTCCGCAACGAAGAATCGTGCACTCACTGCGGCCTGTGCACGGCCATGTGCCCCACCGGGGCGCTGGCGCTGGAAAAGAGCGACAAGACAGTGGTCTTCGACGTGGACAAGTGCTCCGCCTGCGGCATGTGCACCCGCGTCTGCCCGGTCAAGGCCATGACCCTGGATACGGAGGACGGCCGCCAATAACCAGACAGGAGAGGCCATGAGCGAAGAAAAAAGAACCTTTTCGCGCGTCTCGGTCAGGCTGAAGGGGCATGCCCGCATCATGCATTCCCTGGATTCCTCGCCGATCTTCACCGGCGACGCCGTGGACGAACCCTCGGCGTCCGAAGCGCTGTTCCACAACAGCAAACTGCCCGAGGACCTGACCCGTTTCCTCGCCGAGATGGACCGCAAGCTGGAGCGCGTCCTCGGCCTGCTGAGCCAGGACCGCATCCGCTCCGATTTCCCGGTGTCGGTGGAGATCATGGAAATCTCCGCTGCCGGGGTCAAGCTGAGGACCCAGGAAAAATTCGCGATCGGCACGCCGCTGGAACTCGTCATCCAGCTCAGCTACGCCCCCCTGCGCATGGCCGGGAGCAAGGGACGCATCGTGGGCATGGACGAGGACACCGGCCTCTACCGTTTCGAATTCGTGGACACAAGAGCGGCGGACATGGAGGCCATCGTCCGCTTCGTCTTCCGGGAACAGCGGGAACAGATCAGAAACGCCAAAATGTAGTCGCTCAGGAGAAGCAGATGACCGCCAACGAAGAACTCGTCCGGCAGATGATGGAGCAGGTCTCCGAACAACTGGTGACAAACCTCAGGGAGTCCATCACCAGGGCCGTGGAGAAGGAGATCGCCAGAAGCCTCTCCAAATCTCTTCTGGAGGGCGAATTCTATCGCCGGGTCAACGAAGACCTGCAGGAAGGCCTCAAGCAGATCTACCAGGAAGTCAAGGCGGCCAAGGGCGGCCGGGAAATCCACTGCATCGAGGCCGAGGTCGACCCCGAGGACCTGTTCAACGACACCTCGGACCAGCTCGACGCCGTGCTCCGCACCACCGAGAAGGCGGCCGTGGACATCATCGACATCGTGGAGCGGCTCCAGGAGCTCCAGCTTTCCGTCACCAACATCCTCAAGGGGTTCGAGTCCGGCGGCGTGACCAAGAAATCCCGCCAGGAACTCAAGAAAATCAACCAGACCCTTGGCGACGAACTTTCCTCCATCATGGTCACCCTGAGCTTTCAGGACCTCACCGGCCAACGCATCAAAATCATCATCAACTCCCTCCGCCAGGTCGAGAAAATCGTGCGCGAGGTCATGCTCTCCACCGGCCTGATGATCCGCCAGCGGGAGCAGGAGCCCGACCGCGACATCGACGCCCTGTCCGAGGACGCCAAGATACAGGCCAGCTCCAAGCTCATGGGCCCCTCCGAAGAGGCGAGCCAGGGCGACGTGGACGACCTCCTCGCCTCCCTCGGACTTGACTAGGGCCGAACGGCCTCAGCGACAAAAAGGCGCTCCGGTTTGCTCCGGAGCGCCTTTTGCGTTTCTCTGGGGGAGGTCTCCCCTTTTCCGCCTCAGTTCAGCAGAACCAGACCCGCCAGGCCCAGGAGGAAGAGGAAGCCCATGGAGTCGGTGATGGTGGTCAGGAAGATGCTGGAGGCCTGGGCCGGATCGCGTCCCAGCTCCTTGAGCAGGAGGGGGATCGAGGCCCCGGCGAAGGCGCCGAGCATCATGTCCATCCACAGCGCCACGCCCATGACCGACGCCAGCATGAGCTGATGCGATGAGAAGTACACCGCGCAGAAGACCAGTACCGAAATGATGACGGCATTTGCCAGGCCGACGCGCAGTTCGCGCAGCACGGCCAGCCAGGCCCGCTTGCGGTCGAAACGCTCCATGGCCAGTTGGCGGATCATGACGGCCAGGGCCTGCTGGCCCGTGTTGCCCGCCTGGTTGGCCACGATGGGCATGAGCACGGCCAGGACGGCCATGGACTGGATGTTGCCCTCGAAAAGATGAACCACCCAGGCGGAGACGGCCGAGAAAAGCACGTTGAGGCAAAGCCAGGGCAGCCGCTTGCGCACGGAAAAAGGCACGGGCGAGTCCGTGCTCTCGTCCGCGCCCGCGCCGACCATGGTCTGCATGTCCTCGCTGGCCTCTTCGTGGATGATGTCGATGACGTCATCGACCGTGACCACGCCGAGCAGCCGGTTGCCGAAATCGACGACGGGCAACGCCAGCAGGTTGTAGCGCGCGATGAGGTGGGCCACCTCCTCCTTGTCAACGTTGTAGCCGACCGAGATGAGGTTCTGCTCCCTGACCAGCTCCTTGAGGGCGATGCCGCGCTTGGCCAGCAGCAGGTCGCGCAGGGATACGACGCCCATGAGGCGGTCCTTCTGGTCGGTCAGGTAGGCGTAGTAGGGAACTTCCTTGTCCTCGATGTCCTGGCGGATCACGGCGATGGCCTGATCCGGGGTCAGGTCCTGGTCGAGGATGACCGCCTCGGTGTTCATGACGCCGCCCGCGGTGTCGGGATCGAAAGTGAGCAGGGTTTTGAGCTCGGCCCGCTCCTCGGCCGGGACCCGGATCAGCAGGGCGTGGCGAAGGTCGGGGTCGAGCCCCTCCAGCAGGTCGGTGGCGTCGTCCGGGGACATCTGCTCGACGATGCGGGCGGCCAGCCCCTGGTTGAGCCGCTTGACCAGGGCCTGCTGGTCGTGAGGCTCCATCTCCGCGATTGACTCCGCAGCGTCCTTGATGGGAAGCTGCTTGATGAACTTCACCTGATCCGGGATGTCGAGGCCTTCAATGGCTTCGGCAGCGTCGGCCGGGTGTTGCGCCTCAAGCTCGGCGGCGGTCAGGCCGTCAGAGTTTTCAAGGGGCGTTTCGCGGAGTTCCTCGTTCGTGCTCATGCAGAGGATTCGTAGCCCAAATCCACCCTCAGGTCAAAGAAATCCGCTGTTTTCTTGTGTGTTATTATTGTGAAATATTTCATCAACTCACTGTTGCTTGACGAAACGGCATCCGTGCTATACTTGGCATCAACCATAGGCACGAAAACGGGATTGCAACCATGCCCACCATGACTTTCGACGATTTCTTCCGGGCAGAAGCCCGCATGTTTCTCCTGGCAACCATCCGCATCGCCCTGGCCGAGGACGGCGCGGACCTCACCTCGGACGGGCTCTTCGCGGAAAACGACATGGCCCAGGCCGTCATCACCGCCAAGCAGGAGACCGTGGTCGCCGGACTGCCCATCCTCCCCATGGTGCTGGAATTCGGCGGGGCCGACTGCCAGTGCCACCTCAACGTGGACGAGGGGGACAAGGTCTCGCCCGGCACCCTGGTGGCCGCCCTGCAGGGCCCTGCCCGTCAGTTGCTCAAGTCCGAGCGGGTCATGCTCAACTTTCTCTGCCACCTCTCCGGCGTCGCCAACCTGACCGCACGCTACGTGGCCGAGCTCAAGAGCACCAAGACCCAGTTGCTCGACACCCGCAAAACCCTGCCGGGCCTGCGCTTTCCCGAGAAATACGCCGTGCTGGCCGGCGGCGGGCACAACCACCGCCTGACCCTCTCGGACATGCTCATGCTCAAGGACAACCACGTCGACCGGGCCGGCTCCATCACCGAGGCCGTGGCCGCCCTGAAGCTGGCCCACTCCCCCTGCCCGCCCATCGAGGTGGAATGTCGCACCCGCGAAGAGGTGGAGGAAGCCGCCAGGTGCGACATCAAGCGGATCATGTTCGACAACATGGATCATGACGCCATCCGGGAGGCCCTGTCCCTCATCCCCGACACCATCGAAACCGAGATCAGCGGCAACATCACCCTGGAGAACATCCGCTCCTACGGCGAGCTGGGCGCGGACTTCATCTCGGTGGGCAGGTTGACGCACTCGGCCCCGTCCTCAGATTTTTCCATGCAATTCATTCCGTTATAACCAAAAGGAACATTGTGGAAAACGCCAAGGAAACCATTGATCGAATCCGCGAGGCCATGGGCGACCGTCTCGTGATCCTGGGGCATCACTACCAGTCCGACGCGGTTATCGCCCACACCGACATCCAGGGCGACTCCCTGGAGCTCTCGCGCAAGATCGGCGACCTGAAGGCCGAACACATCATCTTTTGCGGCGTCTTCTTCATGGCCGAATCCGCCGCCATCCTCGGCCGCCCGGAGCAGAAAATCCACATCCCGGACACCGGCGCGTCCTGCCCCATGGCCGACATGGCCGAGGCCGGACGCGTGGAGGAAACCCTGAACATCCTCCAGCAGAGCGGCCGCAAGATCATCCCCCTGACCTACGTGAACTCCTCGGCCGCGGTCAAAGGCGTGGTCGGCCGCTTCGACGGCTCGGTCTGCACCTCGGCCAACGCCCGGACCATGCTCGCCTGGGCCCTGAAGCAGGGGGACGCCGTCCTCTTCCTCCCGGACCAGCACCTGGCGAACAACACCGCGAATTTCCTGAATATCCCCGAGAACAAGCGGCTGCTCCTGCCCCGCGACGTCATCGACGGATCCCCGGCCCTGTCCATCGATCCCGCAGGGGCCGAAGGCAAACGGCTCATCGTCTGGCCCGGCTACTGCCCCATCCATGAGGAATTCGGGGCCGACGCCATCCGCGCCTTGCGCGAGCGCCAGCCAGAAGCCAAGGTCGTGGTCCATCCCGAGTGCTCCCCGGAGGTCGTCCGCGAGGCCGACGGCGACGGCTCCACCACCTTTCTCATCAAGTACGTGGAGGAAGCCCCGGCCGGGTCCGCCATCTACGTCGGCACCGAGGCCAACCTGGTCAACCGGCTGGCCGCCCGTTACGCCGGGGTGAAGACCGTCCGGCCCCTGGCCGTCAGCCTGTGCGAGGACATGGGCAAGATCACCGAGGCCAACCTCGCCGCCCTGCTCCGCGACATTGAAACCGCAGCGCCGGTCACCGTGGCCGACGACGTCAAAACCGCCGCCCGTCTCGCCCTCACCCGCATGCTCGATGTTTGCGCCTGATCCCGCATGGTGGTAACCCAATACCCATGAACGATTTCCGACTGCAATGTGACGCCCTGGTCATCGGCTGCGGCATCGCCGGCTCCCTGGCGGCCCTGACCCTTGCCGAGGAGAACCTCGACGTCATCCTCATCACGGCTGGGGACTCCCTGACCAGCGGCAACACGCGGCTGGCCCAGGGCGGCATCGTCTACCGCAACGAAAACGACGATCCGCGCATCCTGGAAAAGGACATCATGACGGCCGGCTGGAAGCACAACTACGCCCGCGCCGTCCGCTTCCTGGCCCGACGGGGACCAGAGGTGCTCAAGGAGGTCTTCCTCGAAAAGTACCGCATCCCCTTCAACCAGCGCAAACCTGGCGACTGGTACCTGACCCGCGAGGGCGGGCACACCCTGCCCCGCATCCTCTACTGCGACGACCACACGGGCCAGAACATCATCGACGTGCTCTCGGCCGAGGTGACGAAGCACCCGAACATCCGCGTCCTGACCAAACGCACGGCCGTGGACCTGCTGACCACCCAGCACCACGCCAGGCACCTGGATTTCAAGTACAGCCTGTCCAACGAGTGCGTCGGGGCCTACGTCTTCAACCAGGAGCGCGGCGCGGTTGAGACCATTCTTTCCAAGTATACCCTCCTGGCCACGGGCGGCATCGGCCAGATCTACCTGCACACCACCAACACCCCCGGCTCCATCGGCTCGGGGCTGGTCATGGCCTTCCGCGCCGGGGCCCGGCTCATGAACTGCGAATACGTCCAGTTCCACCCCACCACCCTGTTCGGCGGCGCCAAGCGGGGCGAACGGCGCTTCCTGGTCTCCGAGGCCGTGCGCGGCGAAGGCGCGGTCCTGGTGGACGCCAAGGGCGAAGCGTTCATGAAGCGCTACGACTCCCGCGCCGACCTGGCCCCTCGCGACATCGTGACCCGCGCCATCATGGACGAGATGCTCATTTCCGGCGACGACTGCGTCTACCTGGACGTCTCGCGGGTCAAACAGGACGTGCGCAAGCGGTTCCCGACCATCTACGAACACTGCCGCACCATCGGCGTGGACATGTGCAAGGACCTGGTGCCTGTCGTCCCGGCCGCCCACTACTTCTGCGGCGGCATTCAGGTGGACACGCGCGGCCGAACCACCCTGGATCGCCTCTACGCTGCCGGGGAATGCAGTTGCACCGGCCTGCACGGGGCCAACCGCCTGGCCAGCACCTCGCTGCTCGAAGGCATGCTCTGGGGCTACACGGCGGGCAAGGACATCGCCGCCCGCGCGGCCCGCAGCGCGGAGTTGAGCCGCAAGCTCAAGGACAGCATCCCGGAATGGGTCAGCGAGGGCAACAAACACAACGAGGACCCCGCCCTCATCTCCCAGGACTGGTCCAACATCCGCAACACCATGTGGAACTATGTGGGCGTGGTCCGCACCAGCGACCGGCTCAAGCGCGCCTTCACCGACCTGCGCAAGCTGACCAAGGACCTCCAGGACTTCTACAAGGAAACGGCCATCTGCAAGCCGGTCATCGACCTGTTCCACGGCTCCCAGGCAGCCTACATCATCACCCTGGCCGCCCTGCGCGACACCGAAACCAAGGGCTGCCACTACCGGGTGGACTAGCCTTGACGCAACCGGCAATCCCGGCCCTTCGGGTCGCAGCGAAACGGATTCAAGGCCCCCGGCGACGGGGGCCTTTTCTTATGAGGCCCCATGTCAATCCCTCCCATCTGCCCTGTCTTCGACTGTTCACAGGCCAGACTCTACCCTCACCATTGCGGCTAATAGAGTGTATTCCTTTTCTTATTCGTGCTCTGCGGCACCAAGTACCGATTCGGTACGGTAGTTGTTTTGGATCGCCATTTTTGTTCGTAGTCGATGCTACCTAAGGCCCCCCGCGATCCGTTCAGGCCGTTGCCGGTGGCAAGCTGAGCTTCCACAGCAATGCGGCCAGCTTTCGAGCCAGCGCGGTGATCGCCTTTTGCGGCACGCCGTGTCGGCTCAAAATTCGATTGTAGAACTCCCGCGCCCATTCATCCCGTTGCTTCCAGCCCCAGGCCGCCTCCACGAGCAGGCTTCGCAACCGGCGTTGCCCCACCGGACGGATGAACGACTTTTCCTTCCCCCCGCCGCTTTGCCGGACGACCGGAGCCAGGCCGAGGTATGCCGTCACCTCCTCGCTGCTGCTAAAGCGTTCGGGCCGGTAGATCTCGGCCGCAAAGGCCGTCGCCACCACCTCGCCGACGCCGGGAACGGACCTCATGGCGGAGATGCGTCGCGCCTCGTCTTGTTCCCTGGCGTGAAGGCGCAGCAGGGCGTCCACCTCGCGCTGAGCCGTTTTTAGGTAGTGCAACTCACTGAGAAGACAATTTTTTGTCGCGTTGGCGCAGTGG
>NZ_JAQUWN010000113.1 GCF_028692895.1 Pseudodesulfovibrio sp. | reverse complement strand
GCGGCGGCGAGCTCGACGACGGCCGTTTCGAGGTCCAGCCCCTCAATTGCAACTACGTGCCCTCCGGCCCCAAGCAGGTGGTGGAGCGCGAGGAATTCCTCTCCAAGTTCAATCCCGAGCCCGAGTTCTACATGAGCACGGTCTATCCGGCCATGAAGGAGCTCAACGACACCATCGTGCGCGGCGAGGAGCTGCGCAAGCGCGGCGCGGCCTACAGCGCGGAGTTTGAGTTCAAGCGGGCCACAGCCGTGGACGAAGAGAACGTCCGCGCCAACTTCGGCCTGGGCCTGACCTATCTGGACCGGGGCGACCAGGCCAAGGCCAACGACATTTTCGAGCGCCTCGTCGGGCTCGACGCCGCCTTCGAGGAGGAGCACAAGCACCTCTTCAACGACTTCGGCATCAACATGCGCAAGAACAAGATGTACGACCAGGCCCTGGAGTACTACCTCAAGGCCGAGCAGTTGGTGAGGAACGACGAGCACCTGCTGCACAACATCGCGCGCTGCTATTGGGAAAAGGGCAACGTGAAGGGGTGCAAGGAGTACCTGCGCAGGAGTCTGCAGATCAACCCGGAGCTCAAGGAGAGCCGGATGTTCTGGGAATTCCTCAAAAGCAAGGGGTACGTGAAGGCCGACGAGGAGTCGGCATAGGCGAACCAAGCGGTCCCGGCCGGAGGGCGCGCGGACCGAGGAGCGGAGCGGCATGCATCAGGAAAACGTACAGGCCTTTTTGCGGGAGCTCCCCCGGATGCGGGAGGACCTTCCCTTTTCACCGGCTGTGCTCGGCCAGTTGTTCGCCCAGACGGGCGGCAGCTCCCTGGCCTCCCTGGAGCAGGTGGGCCAGACCCTGAGCAAGGACCAGGGGCTGACCACCCGCATCCTCAGCATGGCCAACTCCGCCTATTACGGCCTCCAGGCCGAGGTCCGCTCCGTGTCCCGCGCGGCCGCCGTGCTCGGCATGGCCGAGATTCGCAGCATCGTCCTCGCCCTGGGCATACACGGCCTGACCTCCCGCTATCCCATCCCCGAGGATTTCGACCTGGGCGAATACTGGAAGCACCAGTTCCTGGTGGCCATGATCGCCAAGGAGCTCTCGCACATGATCGACGTGGGCAAGCCCGACGCCCTGTTCACCGTGGGCATGCTCCACGACATCGGCAAGCTGATCATCGCCCTGCGCCGTCCCGACGACTGGCAGGCCATCCACGACCTGGCCGAGGACGAGGGCCTGACCGACGCCGAGGCCGAGGACGCCTACTGGGGGCTGGACCACGCCGTGGTCGGCGCGCTGGTGCTCAAGTCCTGGGACCTGCCCTCCGACCTGGTGGAGCCGGTCAACTGGCACCACGCCCCGGAGCTTTCGCCCGACCACTCCGGCGAGTCCATGCTCATCGCCCTGGCCGACCACGCGGCCCACGCCGTGGGGGGAGAGGGCGATGACAAGGCCGTGTGCAAGGTGGAGAGCCTGTGCCCGGACCTGGGCGTGGACCGTGACGAGATCATGGAGACCGCCGAGGAGCTGGCCGAGTCCGAAGACATCGAACAATTCGTGAGCCTGCTGTCGTAATGCCCTGCATCTGGAAGGCCAGAGGCGAGGGACGGCCGCAGGACCGCGAGTCCATGGCGGAGGCGCTCTCGGTTTCCCCGCTCATCATCGACATTTTGTGGAATCGCGGCCTGACCTCGGTGGGGGACATGGACCGCTTCCTGAGCCCCGGCCTTCGCCACCTGGTCGATCCCGAGACCATCCCCGGCCTCGCGGAGGCGGCCGACGTCCTGGCCGAGGGGCTGGCGGCGGGCCGCAGGCTCGCGGTCTGGGGCGACTACGACGTGGACGGCATCACCGCCACGGCACTGGTCAAGCAGTTCCTTTCCACGCGCGGCATCGACGTGCTCCACCACCTGCCCAACCGGCTGGAGGAGGGGTACGGCATGAACGTGGAGGGCGTGGAGCGGCTGGCCGCCCAGGGCGCGACCATGCTTCTCACCGTGGACTGCGGCATCTCGGACATCGCGCCCGTGGCCCGCGCCCGCGAGCTGGGCATGGTCGTGGTCGTGTCCGACCACCACATTCCCGGCGAGGTCCTGCCCGAGGGCCACGCCGTGTGCGACCCCGGCCTTGCGCCCGGCAACCCCTGCGCCGACCTGGCCGGGGTAGGCGTGGCCTTCATGCTCATGGGTGCGCTGAACCGGCGGCTGCCCGGCCCGCCCTCGGACGTCCGCCCGCTGCTCGACCTGGTGGCGCTCGGCACCATCGCCGACGTGGTCCCGCTCACGGGCCAGAACCGCATCCTGGTCAAGAACGGCCTGCTGCTCATCAAGGAGGCCAAACGGCCCGGCATGGCCGCCCTCAAGGTGGTCAGCGAATACGAGCGCGGGGCCGAGCTGGGCGCGGGGCAGATCGGCTACAACATCGCGCCGCGCATCAACGCGGCCGGGCGCATGGGCGGCCCCGACCGGGCCCTGGACCTGCTCCTGGCCGACAGTTTCGACGCGGCCATGCCCATCGCCGAGGAACTGAACCGGGTCAACATGGAGCGCCGCCGCCAGGAACAGGAGATTTCGGACGAGGCCATGACCCAGGCCGCGAGCATGACCGACCGTCTCGGCCTGGTCCTGCACGCGGACCACTGGCACCCCGGCATCATCGGCATCGTGGCCTCGCGCGTGGTGGAGAAGTTCTACCGGCCCACGCTCATCCTGTGCACGGCCGAGGACGGCTCGCTCTACAAGGGCTCGGGCCGGTCCATCCCGGAGTTCGACCTCCACGAGGGGCTCAAGGGAATGAGCGGGGTGCTGCAGGGGTTCGGCGGCCACAAGCAGGCGGCAGGGCTCTCCATTCTGCCCGGCGATCTCGACGCCCTGCGCGACGCCTTCCACGCCCAGGTGGAGGCCGCCCTGGGCCCGGAGCCGTTGACGCCCACCCTCAAGCTGGACCGCGAGTTGCCCTTTGCGGCCATCACCCACACCCTGCTCAAGGAGCTGGACCTGCTCCAGCCCTACGGCGTGGGCAACGCGGAGCCGCTCTTCGGTTCCGCGCCCGTGACCGTGGAGGAGGTGCGCCTCTTCGGCCGCGAGCGCGAACACGTCAAGCTGACCCTGGCCGACGCCACGACCGGCGCGCGCCTGCCCGGCAAGGCCTGGCGTTCGGCGGACGACTTCCCCCGCGACCTGCGGGGCCGTATGCTCCGCTTCGCCTTCACGCCCAAGATCGACACCTACCAGGGCATCCCCAAGATCGATCTGCGCATCCGCGACTGGAATTTCTAGCTGTGGAGTTGCAAGACGTGTTTACGGCTTTCCAATGAAGGGCTGAGGAGAAAACCGCAGAATCCGCTGTTGCAATTCAACGGTTTTCGCCCAGTTGGGGTCATCTTTGCCCGCCAGGTTTTTTAATCCCCAAACGATGGAATCGATTACCCATTGTTTGTCCGCATCGGAGTGCCATTCCAGAAGGGCTTCAATTCCTGAAGCTCTGTGGAAATAGATTTTACCAAGGATAAAAGAAGGTTCCTCGTCGGCCGAGTTCTCCTCGGAGACAATGAAATCCAGAAATATTTTGAGAAGCGAGGAATCTTTGGTCTTGAGCAGGGATTGCTCTATCCGTGGCCAGTTGTCCTCAATATAGCATTCATAAAAAGAAGAGCGGCACGCCCTGCCGCATTCTCCATCTTGGCGGGAATAATACTTTTTATAAATTTCATTGAGACCTATTTCCGTCTTCAAGAAAAGTCCCAAGTCCTCCATGTCGATTGGGGCCGCGGCAATAGGACGTGCGGCTCCGTCCTCGCGCTGCATGGCGTAGGGGGTGCGTTCACCTTCGCCGTATGCGAAGCGGTAGCCGGACTCGCCGTCATGGAAACCGTTCAGACGCAGGAAGTCCAGCCAGCGGTAGGCCTCCACGGGCTGCCCGTTGCGGTACTTGACCGCCCGGCGGCCCTGGTCGTCGTGGGTGAACTCGAAGACCTCGCCGGTTTTGCGCTTTTCGGCCTTCAGGAGCCGGTAATCCGTGCGTATCCCTAGAGTGGCCACCTCTCAACTAATATGGCCAAATCCTCTGGGCACGGGGAGCGCTTCGTGGACCGCCGCCGTTTCCTGGGACGCGCCTGCATCGCCGCCGGGGTGAAGCCCTTTGGCTACCATGCCATCCGGCACCTGACGGCCACGGAACTCTTCCACGCGGGGCATCCGGTGTCCCTGATCCAGCACATCCTGCGCCACAAGAACCCGAACACCACAGCCCGCTATCTGCACTCGCTCGGCCTCGACAACGCCCTCGAACGGATCGATGGAACCTTTTAGGCTGCGCCTGAATTAAAACGAAAAAGGAAAAGGCCGGGGCGAAAGCTCCGGCCTTTATTCTGAAGTTCAACTATTATGGCGCAAAACCGTGTAACCCCCAACACAAAAAAACAAACCCATTGAGGAGAAGCAGTGGCAAGCTGATGAGCGCTGAACTTAATCCCCACCAATAATATCGAAGGGGCTTCCTTCTATACTTCAAAAAAAAACCTAACAAAACAAACCATGGCAAAACCGGAACTATAATAACTGAACCAAACGAATTGAACAGACCACCCCATCGCCAGACATAGATGATCCACGGCAAGAGGGACGCAACACACAGCAGCATTGCTATAATTTCAGCCCTTGAATCATCTTCGTTACTTTTAATCATTTGAACCACCATATTGCTTTATCCCTATACCAGGATGCAGACTTTTCTGCACCTTTCTTGGGAGGCATCGGCCACTTTTGGGGATCATTGTCAAGTTTCTGCAAGCCATCAACCAATTCCTTGTCCGCCTTGTCTATCATCATGCGCTGCGTCTTATTCACATCACCCAAAATCGGTGTGTTTTTAATTTTCTCATGAGCAAGATCATGTTGCTTGTACAGGACGTCCGAGCTGTCGGTAGGCGAGGCATCCCCAATCTCTCCGCCAGTCTTCCCGCCGCTATAGTTTTTCCCACCCCAGTTACCATGCATGGGGCCATCAAGCAGGGAGCGCCCCTCTCCACCCCATGTAACGTCCTTTCGAGCTTCGTAAGCGTTGACAATTTCATTGGCTGCATCCTTCGCAAGAACTTGAGACAGCCATGCAAACAACCCCAGCGGATCATTCCCATTAACCGGATCATCCAAACAGTAGCCATACCAGTCCGGATCGCCGCCCTTGTCGCCCAACGGGTCGGGCGCAGTCCAACGCTCGGTGAAGGTGTCGTAGTCCCGGAACCCGAATCGGACGAAGCCCAAGTCCGGGTCGTGCAGCCCTCCGGCAAAGCCGATGGGGATGCGGAGGCCGGGGTTGGTGTCCTCGATGATTCCGCCGAACACGCGCCGCAACCAATTGAATACGCCCGAGGCTTTTGCCTCGGGCGTATCGGTGAATCTAGAGTGAAGACAGGACGACCGATGTCGCAAACGCACCAATGATGATAGATATGATCCCGTTGATAAGATTCTCACGCGGGTTCAGGCCTTCATCTTTGTTGAACCACCGTTTCCATGAAAACGAGCGAAGGTCTGTATGCCGAGAGTAATACCACTCTCGTATGAAGACGATTCCACCAACAGAGCAAACAATGCTTGCAATAATCCAAAAGATGAGACCTGCTGTCACTTTTCCCTCTTCTCGGTTCCCAGGGCTTTGCTCAGCCAAGAATCGGTGTATTCACTGCCAAAGGTTGAGCCGACAACACCTCCAAGGTTACTTGCATCTTTCAGCGGCTTGGGAGGTATGGTCTTGGGCGGTGTAATTCTGCCGATTTTTTTGCCAACAGCCTTACCTGCTTTTCCGAGCGCACCGCCGGCAGCACCACTTATTCCAGATACAGCAACTTTCCCGACATCATCGACTTTGCCTTTCTTGATATACTGGCTCCCGGCTTCATTCAAGGCAGCTGCGCCGCCACCAAACAGAAGGGTTGACCCCATACCTCCGCCCATGGTGCTCACCGCGCCGGTTGCAGCGCCCAAGCCGACCGATTTGGCATAGTCTCCTGTGCTCATCTGGCCGCTTCTCCAATCATCCCAATTGTCGTAGGCATTGGAGCCTGCACCAATCGCGGCTCCTGCAAGCGGGACCCATGCGAACAACCCCATGGGGTCCACCCCATTGACCGGATCATCCAAACAGTAGCCATACCAGTCCGGATCGCCGCCCTTGTCGCCCAACGGGTCGGGCGCGGTCCACCGGTCGGTGAAGGTGTCGTAGTCCCGCCAGCCGAACCGGACGAAGCCCAGGTCGCGATCGTGCAACCCTCCCGCGAAGCCGATGGGGATGCGGAAGCCGGGGTTGCTGTCCTCGATGATCCCGCCGAAGGGATCGTACAGGACCTCCTTTATCACCTCGCCGTCAGCATTGGCAACCACGCGCAGGGAGCCGACCTGATCGTAGAAAAGGTAGGCCACGGCTCCGTCCTCGCGCTGCATGGCGTAGGGGATGCGCTCCCCTTCGCCGTATGCGAAACGGTAGCCGGACTCGCCGTCGTGGAAACCGTCCAGGCGCAGGAAGTCCAGCCAACGGTAGGCCTCCACGGGTCGGCCGTTGCGGTACTTGACCGATCGGCGGCCCTGGTCGTCATGGGTGAACTCGAAAACCTCCCCGGTTTCGCGCTTCTCGGCCTTCAGGAGCCGGTAATCCGTGCCGTATTCGTAAAGCGTGTACTGCCCGCCGTGATTCCAGATGGACCGAAACCCGTTCTTGTCGTGGGTGTACATGTTGTTCCCCGCCATCCGCAGCCAGTTGTCCATGACCGAATACTCGAAGTTGCGGTAATGGGTGTCCAGGTGCGGAAAGTAGTCGCGGGAGCGGCGGCCTTCCCGGTCGTAGCCGATGTCGCAGACGGTCCGGCCATCCCTTTTCGCACCG
>NZ_JAQUWN010000112.1 GCF_028692895.1 Pseudodesulfovibrio sp. | reverse complement strand
GACCCCCGTGCCGGGGTTCACGAAAAGCCGGGCTACCGCGTGGAGCCCTTTGTCACCGGGTTCATCGAGACCAAGCCCGGTCCGGCGCCCCGCGTGGCCACCGCCCTCTCCCTGCGTGACCGGCTGGGCGCGGCCGCCGTCCGCTCCGGCATCGGACGGGGCGGCTACAAGGTCGTGCCGGGCCTCTATTGCGTGGGCGAGCCCGGCCCGGACGCGCCGGTCCTGGTCACGGCCAACTACAAGCTGACCTTCGACGCGGTGCGCGCCGCCCTGGCTGGCGAGAACGTCTGGCTGCTGGTGGCGGACACGCGCGGCGTCAACGTCTGGTGCGCGGCCGGAAAGGGGCTCTTCTCCACCGACGAGGTGGCCCACGCCGTGCGCGCAAGCCGCCTGTCCGAGGTGGTCTCCCACCGCGACCTGATCCTGCCCCAGCTCTCGGCCACGGGCGTGGCCGCGCGCGGACTGCGCCGCCGCTGCGGTTTCGGGGCCTCCTTCGGCCCCATCCGGGCCGTGGACCTGCCCGCCTTCCTGCGCGCGGGCAAGGCGGACGAGGCCATGCGCTCCGTAACCTTCACCCTCAAGGAACGGGCCGAGCTCATCCCGGTGGAGCTGTACCTTCTGGGCAAGCCCCTGGCCATTTTCCTGGCGGCCGCCTTCCTGCTCGCGGGCATCGGGCCGGACGTCTTCTCCCCCGGCGCGGCCTGGACGCGCGGGCTGGCCGCGGCCCTGGCCACCCTGCTCGGCATCGCGGCGGGCGACGTGATCGTGCCCCTGGCCCTGCCCCGCCTGCCGCTACGCCACTTCGCGCTCAAGGGCGCGCTGTCGGGCGCGGTGCTGGGGATCGCCAACCTGCTGGGGCCGGGGACCGCCTGGGACCTGCCCGCCCTGTGGCTGTGGACCGTGACCCTGGCCGCCTGGCTGGCCATGAACTTCACCGGCTCGACCCCGTTCACCTCCCCCACCGGGGTGGAGCGGGAGATGCGCCGCGCCCTGCCCGTCATGGCCCTGGCCGCGCTGGCGGCGGCCGCGCTCTGGCTGGCCGCGCCCTTCCTGGGCAGGGGGGCCTGACCATGCGCGATTTCCGCTACCTCGACGACGCGGCCACCCTGGCCTTCGACCGGGACAAATGCGTGGGCTGCGGGGCCTGCGGGGAGGTCTGTCCCCACCGCATTTTCCGCGTGGCCGACGGCAAGGCGGACATGGCCGACCGCGACGCCTGCATGGAGTGCGGGGCCTGCGCCCGGAACTGCCCCACCGGGGCCATCTCGGTCACGCCCGGCACGGGCTGCGCCGCCCTGATCGTCCAGACCTGGATCGCCCGCCTTACGGGCCGGAAGATTAAGGGAGACTGTTGCTGAGAGTCCGTGCTACACTGAAGATATGAAACTCAAGGTGGGCATCCCCTTCGCCAAGCACGGCCGAATCACCGAGGCCACGCTGAAAAGCGTGCGCGACCTGGCGCGGTGCGCGGATTTCGAGACCGAGATCGTCTCCCAGCAGGGCAGCAACGTGCCCCGCGCCCGCAACGCCATGATAAACGGCGAGCGGTCCAACCTGGTCCGCCAGCGGCTCTCGGGCTTCGACTGGTTCCTCTGCGTGGACGCGGATACCGGCTTCACGCCGGACCACGTCCGCAGGCTCCTGGCCCACGACCGGGACATCGTCTCCGGGGCATACCTGCACAAACACGACCAGAGCCGCGTCGTGGCCGGATGGTGGAGCGGCGCGCCGGGCCTCTCCCTGATGCAAGACCGCGTCGCCCCGGACCGCACCGGGCTCTTCCCGGTGGACTGGACGGGCGCGGGCTTCCTGCTCGTCCGGCGCGAGGTCTTCGAGCGCACTCCCTATCCCTGGTTCTCGGCCATGGAGGTCCGCTACCGCATGGACGGCCGGGAATGCGCCCAGGTGGTCAGCGACGACCTGGGCTTCTGCATGAAGATGGGCGCGGCGGGCGAGACCATCCTGCTCGACGCCGACTGCCGCGTGGATCACGTCCCCCATCCCAACGAGCACAACCCGGCCACCGAGCTGGCCGACGCCCTCAACGGCCTGCTGGAAAACCGCGAGACCATCGTCCGCCACATCCAGGCCATGGCCGAAGAAAACAAGCGGCTGCGCCTCCTGGCGGGAAAGAACCGAAACGGGGAGTAACGCCGGGCCGCCAGCCCCCTCTCCCCGCGCCGGAAACGATTCGAATCCCATTCCGTCGGATTTCCGGATATGCAACAGAGGAGACTGCCCATGGAAAAAAGCAAGTGCACCCTCCCGGCGCTCAAGATCGCCACGATTTACGCCATCTTCGGCGGGCTGTGGATTCTCTTGTCCGACAAGCTCCTCGGCCTCATGGTCCCGGACATGAACACCTATGCGACGATCCAGACATGGAAGGGCTGGCTCTACATCGCCGTCACCGCCCTGCTGATCTTCTGCCTGAGCCGCCGGAGCCACCGCGAGCTTGCCGCCGCACAGAAGGAGCTGGAGGTCAGCGAACGGCGCTACCGCATGTCCACCGACGCGGCCCAGGTCGGCACCTGGGAGTGGGACGTGCCCACCGGCGACCTGATCCTCAACGCGCAATACATCCGCACGCTGGGATATGACGGCGACAAATTCCCGCCTGTACTGGCCAGTTGGGAGGCCCTGCTCCACCCCAGGGACAAGGACCGCGTCCTCGATGCCCTGAACGCCCACCTGCGCGGCGAAACCGAGGAATTCGAGTCCAGGCACCGGCTCCTGGCGGGCGACGGCCACTGGAAATGGTTCATCGACCGGGGCCGGGTCTTCCTGCGCGACGAGAACGGCGCGCCCCTCAAGGCCATCGGCGTCCAGATGCCCCTCCATGGCGACAACGAACTGACCGGCGAAGCGGCGTAACGGAAAAGGGCCGCCCCCATCGGGAGCGGCCCTCGCTTTTCGCTTTTCCGGCCGGGACTAGCCCAGCAGTTCGTTGACCTTGGTCATGAGCGCAAAGGCGTCGGCGACGTAGAGCACGTCGCACTTGCCCTGGGCCCAGCCGCAGCCCGCGTCGGTGTTGATGGCGCGGCGCTCGCCGATGAAGCGCCAGCCGACCACGTGCGGCTCCTCGCCGTGGCAGCAGGTGGACAGCCCCTTGGGGTGGCGCGGGGACGCGCCGGTCTGCCCGACCTGGTGCATGTGGGTCAGAAACGAGATGACCGAGCCGCCCTCGCCCGAGATGTCCACCAGGGACTTGGACGAACCCAGCGACGCCTTGGTCGCGCCCAGGAAGCCCAGGATGAGCTGCTCGGCCACGTCCACGTGCACGCCGCCGTCGGCCTGCTTCTTGGTCCAGCCCGCACCGGCCACCAGGAGCACGTTCGCGTCCGGGCGGATGGTCTGCTCGTCCTCGGAAACGCACTCCACGCCGAGCGACCGGGTGCGCACGCCCGAGAAGTCGGCGGCCACGGCCTGGACGTCGGCGCTGCCCGCGCCCGCAAAGGCGGCGGCGCAGCCGGAGTCCAGGGTCACGATCCAGGGCCGCTCGTCGCGGGTCAGCGCGCCCTCCATGCGCTGGCGGTAGAACCAGCGCCGGGCCGCGGGCTTGCCGTCCTTCGCTTCCAGGCCGGAGAGGTGGGTGTCCACCCGGCCGTCCAACCGCACGGCCAGGCCCGGCAGGGCGCGGCTCAGGCGCGAGGTGGCCGGGGCCACGACCATGTCCGGCCCCACGGCCTTGGCCAGGGCCTCGGCGGCGGCCAGGTCGGAGGCGTAGACGGCGTCGTTCAGGAGCGCGTCGGTGACCGCGTAGAACTTTGCGCCGCAGCCCGCCACGGAGTCGGCGGCCGCCGCGACGTCAGCGCCGAAGAGGCCCACGGCCAGTTCCGCGCCCAGCCCCTCGGCCAGGGATTTGGCGGCGGTCAGGGTTTCCAGGGCGACCTTGGAGAGGCCGCCGTCGCATTCGGTGTGCGCAAGATAAAGTATGGTGCTCATGTTCCCCCCTAGGCCTTCAGCCACTCGACGATTTCACGGGCCATTTCCTCAAGCGGAGCGTCCTTGACCACGCGGGTCTGGCGGCGCTGCTGCGGCACCTGGACGGTCTCGAACCTGAGGGACGCGCCGGAAAGGTCGGCGGGTTTGGCCTGCATCAGGGCGGGCATGTTCTTCTGCATGTTCTGCATGCCGATCTGCGGGTTGTTCGGCGGCTCGGGCAGCTCGCCGGTGGCCCAGCCCATGACGGCGGGCGCGCCGTCCACCACGGACTTGAGGTACGCGCCGCCCTCCACGCGCTCCATGACCTCGATGGAGCCGTCGGCGCCCACCGTGATCTTGTCCACGCCCTGGAACTGCTCGGTGACGCCGAGCCGCTCGCCCACCATCTGCATCACCGCGCCGGACCCGCGCGAGGCGGACTGCCAGCCGCCGAAGAGCAGCAGCTTGGACTTGTCCAGCCCGGCGATGCCGTCGATGGTCGCGGCCAGGACCCTGGCGGTCTCGAAGGCGTCGGTGAAGCCGGAGGCCGAGCCGTCGGCCACCACCAGTTGGAACGGGGCCTTCTGGGACACGGCCATCATGACCTGCTGCAGCTTGGCCTTGGGGCCGAGCGCCACGAGCCAGACCTGGGAGCCGGGATTGTTCTTCGCCAGGTTGGCGGCCTCGTACAGGGCGTGCCCGGCCCACGGGTCGAGCACGGCAGGCAGCATCATCTCGTTCTGCAGCACGGGTCCGGTCGGCCCCACCTGCGGCGTCAGGGTCTGGAGCGGGTCCGGAACGATGGAGCCGCAGACCACGATATGAAACACATTACCCATTCACAAACTCCTTGGGTTCATTGGCGGCGACAACGCTTCCCCGCCGCCTCGCTTTCCAACCGGACGGAATGGCTTGCCGCCCGTCTTCAATCGGTCCACTCGACTCGAAATCGAGGGTGTTCAAAAATGGCCGCGCGGGAATTCGTTCTCCCTGCGGCAACGAGGCAATCGGCCGTTTTGCAACAGCCGACGCCGTCATACATCAATTTTCCGCGGAATGCAGCCCGCCCGAACCTGCCCGGAATTCGACATTGGTCCGCTCCTTGTCGCGCGGGCCGGACTTGCTGCAATTCCAAAGACATGCCCCGCAATGCACGCACTTTTCGCGGTCGAAGAGCGGCGCGCCGCCCTCGGGATCGGCGTGGATGGCCTGGCCGGAGCACGCCTCGATGCAGACCCGCTCGCGGCAGGCGGCGCACAGCGTGGGATTCAGGAATCGGACGTGGTCCGCATAGCCGGGCGCGGCCTGGACCTTGCCGCCCAGCAGCAGCGCGTCCTGGTGCGAAACCAGCAGTCTGCCGTCCAGCGGGATCTCGGGCCAGCCCACGCGGTTCATAAGCGCGTCGTGCAGCCCCGCGCCCTTCTTGGCGCAGGCCTCCCGGATCTCGCGGATCTCGCCCTCGGCGATGTATCCCTTGTAATATTCCTCGACGGTCGGGATGCGGTCCTGCGGCTTGATCGACGCGCCGGCCAGGTTGAGCAGCCCGTTGGTCAGCCCGGTCAGCCCCATGCCCAGGAACCCGCGCATCACCGACTTGGTGAAGCCGTCGCGCGACTTCTCGGCCACCCTGGCCTCCTCCTCCACCCAGGAGGCGCGGCGGCGGGCCACATATCCCGCCTCCAGATTCTCCCTGGTGAACGGCTTGCCGTCCTTGAGCAATTCCAGCACGGCCTCGCCCAGTTGCACGCCCGTGGCCCAGGCCTCGTCCACGCCCGAGCCGGTCAGCACGTTGGTCGAGCCAGAGCCCTCGCCGATGCGGGCGAAACCGTCGCCGCAGAGCACGGGCTCGCCGCGCCTGCCGGACTCGTCCAGGGACTTGGCCCCCCACGAGCGCAGCGTGCCGCCCTCAAGGCGTTTCCACAGGTACGGATGCAGCATCCAGTGCTGCATGTAGCGGTAGGCGGTGCGGACCGGGTTGTCGAACCAGGAGGGCACGAAGATGCCCAGCGAGGCCACGTTGCCCGGATACACATACAGAAATCCGAAAATCTCCGGCTCGGGATAGCCGATGGTGTGCAGGACCGTGCCGGGCTTCCAGTCGCACCCCTCGGGCAGGTCCACCACGCACTTCATGCCCACGGCCCACTCGCGGCGGTGGTTGCCCCCGGGCAGCCCCAGCTCTCTATCGAGCTGCCGGCCCACCGGGCCCACCGGGCCGTCGGCCACCACGGTCAGGGCGGCCTTCATGTCCATGCCCGGCATGAAGCCCGGCCCCGGCGTCCCGTCCTTCTCCACGCCCTGGTCGGCCATGCGCACGCCCCTGACCACGCCGCCCTCCACGAGCGGCCCGGCCACCGGGCTGGACGGCCAGATCTGGGCCAGGCCGGTGCACATCAGGTTGGAGCCCACCCACTGGTTGAACTGCCCGAGCGACAGGACCATGCCCGGATGCTTGCGCAGGAACGGCGGCACCCACGGCAGCTCGAACGCCCCGTCCTCCATCCACCGGCCGAGCACCTTGTCGGCCAGCTTGAACGCGCCCGGCCTGCGGCTCGCGCCCACCGGGTCGGACAGGTAGAGAACCTTCTCCTCCGCCACTTCATGGGCCATGGGAATCTGCGTCGGGTCCAGGTCAGGGAACGAGGCCCGGATGGCCCGCCCCCTGGTCACCACGCCCGACACGCCGAACCCGATGTCGTCCGCGCGCTCGTAGCAGATCACCTGCGTGGGCATGCCCGGCATGGCCTTCGACTCGGCCGCGGGCGTCCCGTCCTCGTTCATCAGGCCGCGCGTCAGCGTGGTCAGAAAACCTCCGGCAGCAGGGCCGAAACCGACACAGACAATGTCGGTCTCCATCTCGGCGCGGGGCGTTTCGTCAGTCATTGTGGTGCCTCCGGCGGCCGGGGGAAGGGGAGAGGGAAACCTTTTGGAAAAGGTTTCCCTCTCCCCTTCCCCCGGACCC
>NZ_JAQUWN010000037.1 GCF_028692895.1 Pseudodesulfovibrio sp. | reverse complement strand
ATCGGCCGGGTCGGCCAGCTCGCTGCCCAGGGCCCAGGCGCGGACACGTGGCGCGGGGTGCACGGCCAGGGCCGAGACCCCGGCGCGCATGAGCACGGCGGCCGCCTGGGGCGTGACAAGGGTCCCGACCTTGACCACGGCCGCTCCGGCGGGCACCTCGCCGCCGGGCGGGCGCACGAACCAGCCGGGCCGGACGGGCTCGCGAACCTCGATGGCCCCGTCGAACTCGGCCACGTCCTCCTCGGCCAGCACCGCGTCGGCCCCGTGGGGCATCAGGCCGCCGGTGAGCACGCGCACGGCCTCGCCCGGCGCGATGGTCCCGGCCTCGCGCGATTCGGCGCGCACGGTGCGGGTCACGGCCAGGCGGCGGGGCGCGCGGTCCGCGCCCTCGACGTCGACGGTGCGCACGGCGTAGCCGTCGCGCAGGGACGAGGCGCGGCCCGGCACGTCGGCCAGGGCGGCGAGGTCCAAGGCGGCAGCCAGGCCCACGGCCTCGCCCGGCGCGACCTGCGCCGGCCAGGAGGGCGCGGCGTGGTCCAGGAGCCGACGGACGGCGCGGCTGCGGGTAATTCGGGCCTGGGTCATGGCGCGATAGTGGCACCGGGGCGCGGGCTTGTAAAGCCGCCCGGTAATTATCATCCGGCGGGAGTGGAAATTCCTCCCGGCCTGGGGCATGGTTGGAGTGAAAACGAACCTGTTGCGCGCGAGGAACGCCATGACCCCTCCCATTGTCTGCATCGTCGGCAAAAAGCAGTCCGGCAAGACCACCTTCATCGAAAAGCTCCTGCCCGAGCTTCGGGCCTTGGGCATCAGCGTCGGCACCGTCAAGCACGACGCCCATTCCTTCGACATGGACCGCGAGGGCAAGGACTCGTGGCGGCACCGCAAGGCCGGGGCCGAGACCGTGGCCGTGTCCTCGCCTGACCGGCTGGCTGTTATCAAGCGCGTGGAGCGCGAGCTTTCGCTGTCCGAGCTGGCCGAGGAGTTCTTTGCGGACCGTCGGCTGGTGGTGGCCGAGGGCTACTTCCGGTCCGAGCATCCCAAGGTTGAGATCTTCCGGGCCGAGGCGCACGACCAGCCCCTGTGCGACCGGGGCAACGAGGAGGAGCGCAATCTGCTGGCCTTTGTCACGACCGACCCCGTGGACACCGGACGCCCTGTCTTCGACCCGGACGACGCGGCCGAGGTCGCGGCCTTCCTGGCCCGACGGCTGCTGGGCTGGGTGCGCAACGGCATGTGGTCGTGAGCGTTGAAAAAATCCCCCCTCGACCGGCCGGAAGCACTAGCCAAAAGGGCCGGTAGTCGTTATAGGGGATAGCAAGGGATACCGATGATAACCGCTTGTTCAAGCAGGATACCATAGGAGGATTGCAATGCTGGTAGCCAACTGGATGACCAAGGACGTGACCACGCTCACGCCGGACCGGTCCATGATGAAGGCCTCGAAGATAATGAAGGACAGACACATCAGTTGCCTGCCCATCGTGGACGAGGACGGCAGACTGGTGGGCATCGTCTCGGATCGCGACATCAAGGACGCCTCGCCGTCCAAGGCCACGACCCTGGATATGCACGAACTCTACTATCTGCTGTCCGAGATCAAGATCAAGGACATCATGACCAAGAAGGTCGTGACCATCCGCGATGACGAGACCGTGGAAAAGGCGGCCACCCTCATGCTCGAAGGCCACTTCGGCAGCCTGCCTGTGGTGGACGCCGAAGGCCGCGTGGTCGGCATCATGACCGACACCGACGTGTTCAAGGTCCTGGTGGAGATTTCCGGCGTCTACGAGGGCGGCACCCAGGTCTGCCTGCAGATCGGCACCGAACCCGGCACCCTTTCGCCGGTCCTGGCCTTTCTCAAGGAGCACCGCGCGCGCATCATGAACATCATGACCCACAACGTGCCCGAGGACGAAGGCATGAAGAACGTCTACATCCGCATCCGCGACATGGAGAAGCCGGACCTCAAGCGCCTCAAGGCGGATATGGAGGCCCAGTTCAAGGTCCTCTACTGGGCCGTGGACCCGGTCCACAGGGTGGTCTAGCCACCCCGGTCCGGGCGTGACGGCGAGAGAATATCGATCACTTCACGATACGCCATTAGCCCGGAATCAAACGGAATTCAACTGAACGATACGGTGACGAACCGTCAAGCGAGGGGTGCCCGGCCAGGTGCCCCTCGCCGCGTTTCCGGGCCCCGGCCGACCCGGCGTCGCCGCCCTCCCGCCTCCTCCCGGCAGCCCTCGCCACCAGCTCCCCGGCACCGGAGTCCCGCACCGGCCAAACGGGAATCAGCGCACCCGCCGCCGAACCCATGTTTACAGACTCTTAAGAAAGAGACGGACCGAGCCGAAAAGACAATGAACGGGCGCCACGCCCGTGAAGGAGCGAACATGGGAAGCGTCGTCGCCCTGGATGCGTTCAGGAAGAACCTGGAGGCGGACCGGGCCAAGGCATCGCCCCCGAGGCCGGAGGTCTCGGGCGCGGCCGTCTGGGGCCGGGATTATCGAGAGGTCGAGGCCATCGTCTACGGCCTGCTCCAGGCGCGCGGCCTGGTGGCCCACCACGAGGGCGCGCACGACGCCGGGTTCGACCACCTCTGCATGAACGCACTGGATGCGGCCTACCGCGTGGCCGACCTGGGGCCGCCCCATCTGAAGCAGGCCGTGGCCCCGCTCAAGCGCTGGATTCTCGACGCCATCACCGAGGACAACAAGCGCGACCTCTCCTGGGCCCTGGTCCTGCTCGACCTCATCGAGAAGTCCCCTTCCAGATAGCTATCGACAAGCGCCGATATGGTTTCCTTCGAGAAACAAGCCTGATGTGAGTTGCCGATTTGGCGACTTCCCGGCCTACTTTTCCCTTGCGCCGACCGCCGGGCGGAGGCGGAGGGCGGGCAGCTTCGCCCTGCTTCGGGCCGCTGCGTCCGGACGGGGCCAGTTCTGGCCGCCGTCGGCCGCCGCACCCTTCAAGCGCTCCTTGAAGAACGTTCCCCGCCGTTCACCCGGCGGAATGCGCCCTTCCCCGAAATTCGCGTGAGACTTGCCGGGCCGGGGCGTATCACGGGACCATGGAAGAAAGGACGCCGGACTCCGCCCCCACCCTGCTGCTTTCGGCAGGATGCCTGTTCCACCTCCCCCTGCGCACCATCGCGCGCATCGGGCGGGAGGCGGGCTTTTCCGGCATGGAGCTCATCATGAACTCCCCCAAGCTCAACCCGGGAGCCGGGCTGGAGAAGGTCGACCAGGTCCTGCCCATCCGCTCCATCCACGCCCCGTTCCGCGACTGGGCGGCCTGGGGCGGGCTGCTGGCGTCGCTCAAGGCGACCACGAACCTGGCCAACTCCCTCGGGGCCGTGGACCACGTCGTCATGCACCCGCCCGGCTCGAAGCTGGCGGGCATCATCCAGAACCGCTGGTTCGAAAAGGCGTGCGACCTGCCCCTGCTCCTGGACGCCAAGGGCCGCATCCGCTTCTCGCTGGAGAACATGCCCTGGGCCGAGCACTCCCCCTTCGCCCGCGACCCGCTGGACCGGCTCATGGCCCGCTGCCGGGACAAGAACATGGGGCTGACCTTCGACGTCTGCCACATGGGCGTCTCGGGCCGCAACGTCCTGGAAGCCATCGAGAAAGTCCCCATGGACCTGCTCTACAACGTTCACTTCTCCGACGCCCTGGGCTACACCGAGCACCTCCGGCCCGGCAAGGGCAACCTGCCGCTCGGCGCCTTCCTGCGCCGCCTTGGCAAGCGGGGCTATGCGCGCTATATCACGCTGGAACTTCAGCCGTCCTCGTTTCCCGACGACCTGGACGGCACCGTGGAACTGCTGGCCGCCATCCGGGAGGCCATGGAACGACAACTTGCCGGAGGGGGCGACGATGCCGAATGAATATCTGCAACAGGTGCGCGCGCCGGGCCAGGACGTGAACCACCTCTTCGCCTTCCTCGGGGTCGAGGTGGCGGAGATCGAGCCGGGGCGGGCCGTGCTGCGCCTGCCGGTCAAGTCCGAACTGCTCCAGGGCGCGGGCATGGCCGCGGGCGGCGTCATGGCCACCCTGATGGACGAGGCCATGGCCCATGCCGTGCTGGCCGGGAACCGGCCCGGCGAGCTGACCACCACCGTGGACATGAACGTCAGCTACCTGCGCGCCGTGGGCCGGGGCGCGGTCCTGACCTGCGAGGCCAGGGTGGTCAAGCGCGGCGGCCGGGTCGTCTTTGCCGAGGCGTCCCTCACGGCCGACGGCCGGGAGTCGGCCCGGGCCACGGCCACCTTCATGCTCCTCGGCCAACCCGCCCGAAGCTGATTTTTCCTTGCGCAAAGCCGTTTTTCGTGCCTATAGGCGGAAAAAGGGCTTGCCCTTATCTTATATTGATTATAAACCCGCCTCCCCGCCGCAGATAATTCCGTCTGCGACGGGATGGTATTGCATGAAAAAACTCGTTGTCATCATTGCACTTCTTCTGGCCGCCTCCTTTTCCGGCGGTTGCGCCGTGGTCCCCGCGCTGGTGACCACAGGCGCTTCCTTCGCCGTGCCCCAGGTGGCCTCGGTGGCCATCAGCGCGGCCAGCACGGTGCACAAGACCGTGCTCATCGCCGCGGACGAACGCAATGTGGACGACATGGTCGCCGACAAGGTGGCCACCATCCGCGCCCAGGCCTCCCTGCTCGGCGAGAGCGGAGCGGACGTGGAGGCCCAGTGCCTCAACGGCGACATCTACGTGGTCGGCGAATACGCCACTCCCGAGGACCGCGACAAGGTCGTCGCCTCCCTCCAGCGGATCGACGGCGTCAGGTCGGTCAAGGGCGTTCTCCGGCCCATGCCGGAAAGCCTGGCCGCCATGGTCGAACCGGCCGTCAGCGACAAGCACGCCGAGATGGTCATCGAGGCCGGGCTCATCAAGGAACTGAACATCAAGTCCGCCAACGTGGACGTCGCGGTGCTCCAGGGCGAGGCCGTCATCACCGGCGTGGTGGAGAACGACGCCGAGGCCGACGCCATGGTCTCCCTGGTCAGGCGGCTTCGGCCGCGCACCGCCCGGCCGGTCAGGATCACCTCTCTGCTGGCCGTGCAGGACGACTTCGAGCGCGGCGACCGGCAGGCCAACGACACCTTTGTCCTCCTCACCGAGGCGCAGATGCTCGCCGCCGCCAAAGCGCCCGTCATGGCGGCTCTTGCAACGCCTGCCCCGGTCCTCCCGGAATCCGCCAGGGCGGACGGGGCCCCGGCTGGCCCCGGCTTGGCCTCGACCGAAGCAGGGATGATCGACACTGCGGACCTCGGGGCGGACGCCTCGTCGCCCAGCCTGGCCGAACTGGCGTCCGAGCGTATCCCGGACCGGATGACCCCCTGGCAGAGGGCTCGGCTGAAAATGAAAAGACGCATCGCCGAGCTGGCCAAGGCCGAGGCCGATCCCCTGGTCAAGCGACGGCTCATCACCCTCTCCACCCGTGTGCTCAAGGACAAGAACACGTCCATCGAGGCCCGGCTGGTCAAGACCTTCCACCGCACTCCCAACCTCCGCCTCAAGCATCTCGTGAACGGCATCCTGGCCGACTACGCGCCGGGCAGCGCCGTCCCCATCCAGACCGTGGCCATGTACTAGCGCCCTCCCCGGCCGGGGAGGTCTTGCGCGGCGCGCTTTCATGGTTATCCTCTTGGGAAATCCACGGAGGTAAGCCATGACAACGGACAACCGTCATATCGTCTGCCCGGCCTGCGGGGCCGTCAACCGCGTCCAGTCCGGCCGCGAGGCCCAGGCCACCTGCGGCAAATGCCGCGAAAAGATCTTCGAGCCCCATCCCCTGGAGCTGGTCGGCCCGACCTTCGACCGCCATGTCCGGAAGAGCGGCGTACCGCTGCTGGTGGACTTCTACTCGCCCACCTGCGGCCCCTGCCTGATGATGGGCCCGGAATTCGCCGAGGCCGCCCAGGCCCTGTTTCCGGCCGTGCGCCTGGCCAAGGTGGACACCTCGGCCGAGCAGGCCATCGCCGCGGGCTTCCGCATTCAGGCCGTGCCCACCCTTATCCTGCTGCGCGACGGCCGCGAGGTCGCCCGCCAGTCCGGAGCCATGAACGCGAACGACATCGCCCGCTGGACCCGGCAGCACCTCTAGCCGCGCCGGATCAGATTCCCCGGGGCCGGGGCCCGCCAACTTCCGCTTGGCGAGACCCGGCCCTTTCATGTAGCGTGGCCCATCGGGAACCCTCTATGCCGCAAGAATCATACACGCCTGAACTGCTCGCCCCGGCCGGGGACATGGAAAAGCTGGAGACCGCCATCCTGTACGGCGCGGACGCCGTCTACCTGGGCGGCGACGGCCTGAACCTGCGCGCGGGCGCGGCCGGGTTCTCCTGGCCCGAGCTGGCCCAGGGCATCAGGCTCGCCCACGCCGCCGGGGTCAAGGTCTACTTCACCCTGAACGTCTACCCGCGCGAATCCATGATGCGCCAGGTGCGCGAGCACATCGCCATGCTCGGCGAGCTGAGGCCCGACGGCGTCATCGCGGCCGATCCCGGCGTCATCCGCCTGCTCCGGCGCGAGCTGCCGGACGTGCCGGTCCACGTCTCCACCCAGGCCAACACCGCCAACGCGGAGGCCCTGCGCTTCTGGAGCGAATACGGGGCCAAACGGGTCAACGTGGCCCGCGAGCTGCGCAGCCAGGAGCTGTTCGAGATGCTGGCCGTGGCCCGCAAGGAGCTGCCGGGCATGGAGCTGGAGGTCTTTGTCCACGGCGCGCAGTGCATGGCCGTGTCCGGCCGCTGCTACCTCTCGGCCATGCTCAACGACCGGCCCGGCAACCTGGGCGAGTGCTCCCACCCCTGCCGCTACGAGTACCGGCCCATGTCCGTGACCTTCGAGGAGCGGACCCGCCCCGGCGAGCCCCTCTGGCAGGTGCGCGACTACGCGCCCGAGGACGCGGGCGACGAGTTCTCCTTTGACAGCGACGACGAATTTTCCTTCGACCTCGGGCCCGGCACGCCGGACGGCCCGTCGGTGGAGCCCGGCCTGGCCGAGGCGCTGCGCACCGGCGGCTGGTCCAAGTTCTTCGCGGCCCAGGACCTCTGCCTGATCCACTACCTGGAATGGTTCGCCCGCATGCGCGTGGCCGCCGTCAAGCTGGAGGGCCGGACCAAGAGCTCCGCCTACCTGGCCCAGGTGGTGGACGCCTACAAGACCGCGCTCCTGGGCATCAGGAAGGGCGAGTTCCGGCCCGAGCTCTACCTCTCGGAGCTGGTCAACGCCGCGTCCCGGCCCCTGACCACAGGATTCTTCGACCCGGACCGGCGCGGGGCCATCGCCCTGCCGCCCGACGAGGCGGAAAAGCGCCCGGTCCTGGCCCGCGTCCTCGGCCCGGCGGGCGACGGCCGCTGGGACATCCAGACCAAGGCGCGTTGGATTACCTCCGGGGACATGGAACTGCTCATCCCCGGCCTGGTCCGTCCGCGCATCTCGCCCGAAGACTACGGCGTGGAGAACGACCTGGGCCTGGGGCTGGACGTCACCCACCCCGGCCAGATGGCCGTGCTCATCTGCGACCATCCCGAGATCAGGCCCGGCATGTTCATTCGAAAGCCCTGGAGCATGGAAGGGCTGGATTAGCCCGTCCGACGGCCTACGGCCGCCCAGCTAGCCCATCTCGGGTTCGCTTTTCCAGGCGAAGAGGGGGGTGAGGGGCTTCATGTTCACGAAATCCACGCGCACTGCCGTGAAGGCCCCGACGGAAGGCGGATAGAGGCGGCTGTTGACCCACTTGCGCACGCCCGAGTCACGCCAGGTCTGCATCGGGCCGGGCAGGACCGAGCGGGCCATGGTCGGCCGGAAGCCCGTGGCCTTGCGCACCAGGTCCTGCATGGTGCACCAGGTCTGCCAGCGCCCCTGGCTCATGTTGCCCGTGCTCTTGCGCACGTTCATGGAATAATAGAGGGAATTCTTGTTCAGAAAGCCGATGAGCAGCCCCTTCTCGGCCACGCGGGCGGCCTCGGCCAGCATGGCCTCGGGGTCTTCGGCGAACTCCAGGACGGACCACAGAAAAGCGTAGTCGAACTCGTTGTCCGCATAGGGCGTCAGCTCGCCGTTGCCCAGGTTGATGTCCGCCCTGGGCCCCAGCCGCTTGCGCGCGGCCATGACCATCTCCGCGCTGGAATCCAGCCCGGTCACGTCGAACCCCATCTGGTAGAGCATTTCCAGGAACAGGCCGGTGCCGCACCCGATCTCCAGCAGCTTGTGCCCGCGCCGGGGCCAGCCCGCCAGGACCGACTGCAACAGCCGCGCCTCGCGCTCCAGCGCGAAACGTCCCTCCGGGGTGTCGAACCACCGCTCGTATCGATCCGGGTCCCAGAACATCGCCGGCTCCATGGTTTGTCGGACGGGGCGAACCGTTCGCCCCGCCTCCGAAGAGTATGAGCATTGCCCAACCCGGTGTAAAGGGCGGCCGGGCTAATCGGTCTGGATCTTGTACGCCTTGAGCTTGCGGTAGAGCGAGCTGCGCTCCAGCCCCACGGCCTTGGCCAGGCGCGAGATGTTGCCGTCGTACTCCCGGAGCTTGGCCTCCAGGAAGCGCGCCTCGAAACGGGCCCGGGCCTGCTTGAGGTCCGCCGGGCCGCCCGCGATCAGGGAGTCGAACTCCTCGTCCGACTCGTCGTCGCTCGACGCCAGCGCCACGGAAGCGCCCACCGGCTCCTCCCGGAACTCCGGCGGCAGCCGGTCCGGGGTCACGGTATCGCCCGCATACATGATGAACATGCGCTCAACGAAATTCTTGAGCTCGCGCACGTTGCCCGGCCAGGGATAGGCCCGGAGCGAGTCCAGGGCGGCCTCGTCGAAGACGATGGGCTTGAACCCGTGCTGCCTGACCAGCCCGTCCACAAAGTCCCGGATGAGCAGGAGCAGGTCGTCGTCCCGGTCTCGCAAGGGCGGCACCTCCAGCGGAAACACCTTGAGCCGGTAATAGAGGTCCTCGCGGAAATTCCCGGCCTCGATCTCGGCGGGCAGATCCTTGTTGGTGGCCGCGATGACCCGGACGTCCACCCGGATGGTCTTGCGCCCGCCCACGTGCTCGAAGGACTGCTCCTGCAAAATGCGCAGAATCTTGGCCTGGGTCTTCAGGCTCATGTCGCCGATCTCGTCCAAAAACAGCGTGCCCCCGTCCGCCAGCTCGAACTTGCCCGCCTGGGCCTTGTCCGCGCCGGTGAACGACCCCTTCTCGTGCCCGAACAGCTCGGACTCGATGAGCTCCTCGGGAATGGCCGCGCAGTTGACCGCCACCAGCGGCTTGTCCGCCCGGTTCGACTGGCTGTGGATGGACCGGGCAACGATCTCCTTGCCCGTGCCGTTCTCGCCCGTTATCAGCACCCACGACTCCGTGGGCGCAACCCGGAAAATGACCTCGTTCAGATTCTGGATGGCCGGAGACCGGCCCGTCAGGCAGACCGGATGCTCGGAACTGATCCGGGTCTTCAGCGCCTGGTTCTCCTGGCGCAGACGCGAGAACTCCACCGCGTTGCGCGTGGTAACCAGGACCTTTTCCAGGGAAAGCGGCTTCTCGATGAAGTCGAAGGCCCCCTTCTTGAGCGCCTTTACCGCCGTCTCGATGGTGCCGTGGCCGGAAATCATGATGACCGCCAGCCCCTCGTGCTCGGCCCGGATCGCGTCCAGCACCTCCAGCCCGTCCATGCCCGGCAGCCAGATGTCCAGGAAAACCAGGTCCGGAATCGTGGTGCCCAGCACCTCCAGCCCCTGCTCGCCCGACTCGGCCTCCATGACCTCATGGCCGTCGTCCTCCAGAATGCCGCGCAACGAAAAACGGATGCCTTCCTCGTCGTCAATAATCAGAATCTGTCCGCCCACGCCCGCTCCGCTTGCTGAAGTGATCCGCCATCCCCCCGACCGCTCCCTCCTTCATAAAGGACAAGCCCCGAGGATTCAAGGCCCGGCGCGAATCCGGCCCGCCCGCCAAAACCTGTCAACACGTCAAGTTATGCCTTTTTTACCCGTTTTGCCCCCTCAGGCCGCCGTTTTCCCCCACGCCGAAAACCGGGGGTAGCCTCGTCCGGATTCGCGCGGAATCACCCCCGCGGACAAAACCCCCGAGGTACACATGCTCCTCCCCGATCACCAAAAGGACCGCTACTGCAAATTCGTCTTCAACCCCGACTCGCAGACCTTCGACCGGCTCTGGATTCGCTACGCCGACGGCACCTACGAACCCGTCCGCCGCGAGGGCGACCCGGACCGCAAATGGACCGGAACCGCCCGCGCCTGGTGGATCGAAACCCGCCCCGCCGCCTGGCTGCCCTGGGAAAACGGCTTCGGCTTCGCATGGAACCACGCCCTGAACGAAGACGCCAAACCCCAGGACTGGGCCGACAAGCCCGAAGCCGAACAACTGGCCGGGAACACCCCCTACTTCGCCACCCTCGAAACCGACGACCGGGGCCGCATCACCCGCCGTACCGAACGCATCGACGGCCGACGCGAAACCTGGCGCTTCCGCTACGACCGCCAGGGCCGCCTGACCAGTTGCTTCTCCCAGACCGGCTGGGCCCTCGACTGGGAATACGACGACGAGAACCGTCCGACCGCCGACTACGACGTGGCCCGCACCCCCTTCATGCGCGTCCTCAAATACGACCGCCACAAACGCCTCGCCCAGGCCGACCACACCCGCTACGAATACGACGCCCGCGGATTCCGCGCCGCCCGCGTCTCCCCCGCCGGAACCACCCGCTACCACCACCTGCCCGACGGCCGACTCACACTCGTCGAAACCGAACAGGGCCGACTCGTCGAATACCGATACGACCCCCAAGGCCGACTCGAAATGCGCCTCCTCGACGGCGACCCCGTGGCCATCTACCGCTGGCGCGACGACAACTCCCTCTCCGGCTTCCACGACGGCTACCGCGAATGGACCCTCCACTACCAATCCGGCACCCACCTCCCCATCGCCCTCTCCGTCGACGACGCCACCTTCACCCTCGCCCACGACCACACCGGCTCCCCCAAAACCTTCACAAACGCCAACAACACCGTGGTCAAAGCCACCCAATACACCCCCTTCGGCGCCACCCTCTGGGACTCCAACCCCGCCCTCAACCTCCCCCTCGGCTTCGCCGGAGCCCTCCATGACCCCGACGCCCGCCTCCTCCGCTTCGGACACCTCGCCTATGACCCCGATACCGCCACCTGGACCGCACCCCCCGCCGCCAGAAAACTCGGCTGGGATGTGCCGAAAGATCCGGTGAACGGAGAGTGGCCTGGAGGGATGGGGCGGTAGAAGGAATGCCTCCGGCGGCCCCTTCGGGGAGACCAGGGCGCTGCCCTGGACCCGCCAAAGGCGAGCCTTTGGAAACCATTCGCCGCTTTCGCGGGGGCGTAGCTCGACAAAACGACTCATGTCCGCAGGGACGGACTGCCCGCTCGCCCCCGCCGGGGGGTTCTTGAAGAAAAGAAGCAGGCAAAACTTCAAATCAAGAACACTGCCTCTGCCAATGTCTCAGACGCCGTAACGACAGGCTTTTCAAATCTTCACCAAGCGGTTCACACGGCGTGGGCCAGTGTCCGTTCGAGTCTTCGCGGACGCCGCTTGGCCGCCGGAGGCATTCCCCGTGCCTGGTCCGGCTAGTTGCCGAGCGCGTTGTTCAGGGCGGGGGCGAGGTCTGGGAATTGGAAGGTGAAGCCGGATTCGGCGAGGCGATTGGGGAGTGCGAACTGTCCGGCGAGGAGAACTTCGTCGGCCATTTCGCCGAAGAGTGCGCGCAGTGCGAGGGCGGGGGTTTTGAGTTTGGCGGGCCGGTGGAGGGCTTGGCCGAGGGTTTGGGCGAAGGTGGCGGAGTTGACGGGGTTGGGCGCGGTGAGGTTGAAGGGGCCGCGCGCGGCGGGATGTTCCATGAGAAAACGGATGGCGGCGACCTGGTCGGCCATGTGAATCCAGGAGACTCCCTGATTGCCGGAGCCGAGGGGGCCGCCGACGTAGCGGCGGAAGGCGGGGAGCATACGGGCGAGCGCGCCGCCTTGGCCGAGGACCATGCCGGTGCGGACGACGCAGCGTCGGATGCCCATTTCATCGAGGGCGGCGGTGGAGGCTTCCCACTGGCGGCAGACGTCGGCGAGGAAGCCGGCGCCGGAGGGGGAGTTTTCGTCCACGGGCTGGTCGCCTTGGGGGCCGTAGAAGCCGACGGCCGAGCCCTGGATGACGGCGGCGGGGGATTTTTCGGCGAGCTGGATGGAGCGGAGGATGCGGTCGCCCGCTTCGAGCCGGCTGAGGAGGATGCGTTGTTTCTTTTTGGCGGTCCATCGTCCGTCGGCGATGTTTTCGCCCGCCAGGTTGACGATGACGCAGGAGGGACCGAGCATGTCGGGCCAGTCGCCGTTATCGGCGCGCATGCCGATGACGCCTTTGCCGAAGACTTCGGCCACCTTGCCGGGGGCGCGGGAGAGGACGACGATTTCCCAGTCATGCGCCTTGAGTTCGGCCACCAGGTTCCGGCCGATGAAGCCGGTCCCGCCGACGATGATTGCTCTCATGACCTTTGGTCCTCCCTCGAAAGACAGAGGGGTGAATATCACGGCGCCGGACAATAGGCCAGCCCATTATCGACGGTCCGACGGCGGGCATCAGGCGTCGGGCAGCTCCACGATGAAGACGGTGCCGGAGGGTTGGTTGGGCAGGGCGCGGACCTGCCCGCTGTGATCGGCGACGATGGAGCGCACGATGGTCAGGCCGAGACCGGTGCCGCCTTTTTTCTGGGTATAGTAGGGTTCGAAGAGGCGGGAGGAGTCCTTGGGCAGTCCGGGGCCGTTGTCGGCCACGGTGATGGCGACGAGTCCTGCGGCCCTGTCGTGCTGGACGCGGATTTCGACCTCGCCGTCACGGCTTTCCCTGAGGGCCTCGGCGGCGTTGGTGAACAGGTTGATGAGGACCTTGCGGATGGCTTCGCGATCAAAGGGGAAGGGGTCGATGGGGGTGTCGTATTCGAGGTTCCAGCGGATTTCGCGGTGGGTGTTTTCGAACATGGTGACCACCTCGTCCATGACCGGGGCCAGGTGATCGGGCCGGGGCTGGACTTCGGGGAGCTTGGCGTAGGCGGAGAACTCGGTGACCATGTTCTGGAGCCGTTCCACCTGGTTGACGATGAGGTTGGTGCAGTCCTCGAAGGTCTTTTCGTTGATGTCGTCGCCGTATTTGCGTTGGAGGCGCTGCGCCGAGAGCTTGATGGGCGTGAGCGGATTCTTGATTTCGTGTGCGATGCGGCGGGCGACTTCGCGCCAGGCGGCGAGGCGCTGGATTTTCTCCAGCTCGGTGATGTCCTCGAACACGGCCACGGTGCCCGCGTCGCGTCCGCCGACGTTGCGCAGGGAGACGATGTTGACCAGGACCTTGATCGTGCGGTTGCGCACGGGCAGGTCGATCTGCCGTTGCCAGAGGGTGTCTGGGCTGGCGGCGAGTTGGTCCAGGGCCTCCTGGACCATGGAGGAGAAGTCGCCGGAGAGCAGTTCGCCGGGTTTGCGGCCGATGAGCAGGACGCCGGGCACGCCGAGGATGTTTTCGGCGGCGGTGTTGACGGTGCCGATGCGGCCCTCGGAGTCCATGGAGATGACGCCGGAGGTGATGTTGTTGAGCACTGCCTCGATGTACTGGCCGCGCCGTTCGAGCTCCTGGTTCTGCTGCGCCAGGCGTTCGTTGGCCTGCTGGACGGACATCTGGCTCTGTTCCAGGTCGGCGGCCATGCGGTTAAAGGACTGGACCAGGAAACCGAGTTCGTCGTCCGAGCGGTCCTCCAGGCGCACGGAAAGGTCGCCGCGCGCGATGCGTTCGGTGCCTGCGGCCAGGGCCTGGACCGGGGCCGAGAGCTCCTTGGCCAGGCGGAACCCGAACCAGATGGCGCCGAGGATGATGAGCATGGCCATGACGCCCATGGTCAGGTAGAGATTCATCTTCCACGGGTATTTGCGGGTCTTGAGCTTTTTGTATTCGTCCAGGCCGCGCACGATCTGGTCCAGGCGGTGGAGCAGCCCCTGGCCCACGGTCTCGCCGATGATGAGGTAGCCGGTGCGGCCCTCGTCCACGGGCGAGACGCCAAGCACGAGGTCGCTGCCGGGCTTGGGGATGATGGTGGTCCAGGCGCGCGGGTCGGCCTTGAGGGACTGCCAGTCGATCTTTTCCTTGATCTCGGGCCAGGCCTGGCTCCACTGGGTCGAGGCGTGGGTGTTCTGCTCGTTGCCCTCGGGGGTGATGACGCCCACCAGACTGAGGTCGTACTCCTCGAACTTCTGGCGCAGGAACTTGTCCATGGCCTTGCCGCCCCAGGCGTACTGGTTCTTGACGATCTCGTCGATCATGTTGGCCCCGCGCCGCTCCAGGCGTTCCTGGGCCGAGCCGTAGAAGGCGCGGCCGAGCTCCAGGGCCTGCTCCATGGACTCCTCCACCTGGCCCTTGAACCAGTAGTCCACCGAGGTCTGCACGAACTTGACCGAGACGAGATAGATGAGGGCGGTGGGGATGAGGGAGAGCGAGATGAAGGCGAGGACCAGGCGGGTGCGCAGCTTGGAGCCGAGGACGCGGCGGCGGCGCTCCAGCATGAGGCGCACGGCGTTGCGCGCCACGTAGAAGAGCATGGCCAGGAGCAGGACCACATTGAGGACGAGCAGGTTGAGGATGAGGTAGTAGTCGCCGCTCAGGTATTTGAGCTCGACCCAGGTCAGGCCGACGATGAGCAGCAGGAAGACCAGGGCGATGATGTATTCCCGCTTGCGCCGCCGTTTCTCGTGGCGGGTGGTCGGATTGATGCGGATGGGATCGGGAGTCATGGCATCCCTGGCGGGCCTGTGTCCTGTTGGGTGACGGGGTGCTTCCCGCGCGCCATCGCCGGGTCGCCTCTTTTCAGATTAGCAGCAGCGGACCCAAAGAACAAGCCGCCCCGCTTGTCTTTTCCCGCCGCGTCGTCCACAATGGGCCCAAAGGAGCGCCCATGCAAAAGGAACTGCTGCTGGCCATCGGCGACGAACGGACGGCCTCGTACACCCTCCGGTTTCTCGAGGAGGTCTTCGAGAACTTCTGCGACCTGAAGCTGACCCTGTTCTACGTGGCCCCGCGCAAGGCGTCCTGGGCCATCGACGAGCAGGACCTGGTGCCGCGCGGCAAGGGGTATGACGAGATGGAGGCCCACACCCGGACGCGCGGGGTCAAGGCCGTGGACGACGCGCTGAACTGGATTCGCGACATTGCGGGTTGCACCGGAAACAACGTGGAGACCAAGGTCGTCCACTCGCGCAAGGGAACGGTGCGCGAGCTGGTGGACGAGGCGAGAAGCGGGCTCTACGACGCGCTGGTGCTGGGCAAGCGGGCCATGACCTGGTTCGACGGCGTGTTCGAGAACTCGGTCTGCCACGAGATGCTCTGGCAGGACATCGACTTTCCCATCTGGATCTGCCGCCAGCCCCCGGCCAGGCCGCGCCACGACATCCTGCTCTGCCTGGACGGCTCGGAGGCGTCCCTGCGCATGGTGGACCACGCGGGGTACATGCTGGCCGAGGAGGAGCGCCACACCTTCACCCTGTTCCACGTGGCCCAGAGCTATCGGGACAGGCAGGCCTCCGCCATTTTCGAATCGGCCCTGGCCCAGCTCACGGAAAACGGCGTGGCCGAGGAGCGCATCGAGATGAAGCTGGTAACGGGCGGCAACCCGGTCAAGGCGACCATCCAGGAGGCGGCCGAAGGCCGCTATTCGGCCGTGGGCGTCGGCCGCCACTGCGGGGCCGCCCAGGGTCGCATGGAGGCCATGTTCCCGAGCTCGGTCACGGTTCGGCTGCTTCGCCAGATGAAATCCTCGGCGCTGTGGATCAGTAAATAGCCGGCTGCCCTCTCCGGCCCGGCAGCCAACATCGACAACCCTCCGATAAGCCAAAAAGGCCGCCCCAAAATGGGACGGCCTTTTTTATCGATAAGCGAAATCGTCATTCCCTGGGCCGGACCGAGGCCTCGCCGCGACGGTAGGCCAGCCGGTACGGCTCGTTGCGAACCGCCGCCTCCAGGACCTCGGTGACCGGCGTGAAACTGGTGATGGAGCCGCCGTTGGAGGACACGGTGACATAGACCCGCTGTCCCTTGCGCGGCTTGAAGTAGACCATGTCCTTGGACCGCGTCTGCCAGGCGTACTCGTAGGTCTTGCACCAGGCCGTGAACGGATTGGGGATGTACGGCGTCTGGCCGTAGACCGTCTTGAAGGTCACCTGGAAGAGGGAGCCGTCGCGATTGCCGCCCATGCGCTTGACGTCCGAGACCACGGCGATGGCCTTGATCTCCGACTCCTCGGCCATGCGGGCCAGATAGTCGATATCCTGGGCGTGGGCGGCGGAGGCGAGGAGGGACAACAGCAGGCAGGCGGAAATGGCGTAAATCTTCATGAATATCAATAGCTCGCAAGAACAGGGTGAATGGGGATCGTGTGCACCGTACCGTGTTGATGGCGGGAATGCAACCAGGGGCGGAATCCTTCACAAGCCGTGCGGCGGGAGCGGCGGGCCCCATCGGCTGGCGGGGGGGGAGGCGCGGTCGGGCGGGAAACGGCGTCTAGCGCTTGACCTGGGCCAGGATGACGCGGAGTTCGCGCAGGTTCATTGGCTTGGTAAGGTAGCCGTTCATGCCCGTGGCGAGGATGCGATCCCTGTCCTCGGCCATGGCGTAGGCGGTCAGGGCGATGACCGGGATGTCGCGGCGGTCCTCCCCGGCCTCGCCCCGACGGATGGCGCGGACCGCGTCCATGCCGTTCATCAGCGGCATCTGGATGTCCATGAGCACGAGGTCGAAGTCGCCGCCGCGCAGCGCCTCCAGGGCCTCGCGGCCGTTCTCCACGCCCACGACGCGGTGCCCGTCCTTTTCCAGCAGCCGCCGGGTGGCGATGTGGTTGACCCGGTCGTCCTCGGCCAGGAGGATGTCCAGGGGCGCGATGGGGCCGTCGGCCTGGGCCGGTTTCGGCGGCAAGTCCCGCCCGGCGGACGGGAGGGGAAAGTCGATGGCGAAAAAAACCACGGTTCCTTCCCCGGGCTCGGATTCGAGGTTGATGGAACCGCCCATGAGCGCCACCAGCCGCTTGCAGATGGACAGCCCGAGGCCGGCGCCCTGAAACTCGCGGGTGCACCCTTCGTGGGCCTGGGTGAAGGGGGAGAAGAGCGCGCCGAGCTTCTCCGGCGGGATGCCCTGGCCGGTATCCTCCACGGAGAAGAGCACTCTGGCCGAGCCCGGCGCGGCCGGGGGCAGTCCCTGGGCCTCCAGCACGATCGCCCCGGACGCGGTGAACTTGAAGGCGTTGCCCACCAGGTTGACGAGGACCTGGACCAGGCGGGTGGAGTCGCCCACCAGCCTGCCCGGAATGGCCGGGTCCACCCGGCAGACCAGTGTCACCGCCTGCCGGGCGTTGGCCAGATGGAACATCTCGCATACCTGGGCCACTTCGTCCGCCAGGGCGAAGGGTTTCGCCTGGAGGGAGAGCTTGCCCGCCTCCACGCGGGAGAGGTCCAGGACGTCGGTGAGCAGCCGGTTGAGCCGCCGGGAGGACTGCACGGCCGTGCCGACGTATTCCTCCTGCTCCGGATCAAGGGACGTGGACTGGAGAAGCTGGAGCATACCCAGGATGCCGCCCAGTGGCGTGCGTATCTCGTGGCTCATATTGGCCAGGAACTCGGACTTGGACTGGTTGGCGGCCTCGGCCCGCTCCTTTTCCCGGCGCAGGTCGGCCTGGACCTGCTTGCGCTCCGAGATGTCCCGGACTATGGCCATGACCAGCCCCTCGCCCATGACCTCGGAACCGCTGAGGCTGACCTCCACGTCCAGGCAGGTCCCGTCCTTGCGCCGGTGCCGGGACTCGACGACCATGTTGACGGCGCTCAGGTCGGCGAAGGAGCTCCGGATGGCCGCCTCGTCCATCTCCGCCTCGTACTCCCAGGTGTACATGCCCAGGATTTCCGCCTCGGTGTAGCCCAGCATTTCCGCGAAGCGACGGTTGGTCTCCACCACCTGGTGCTTGCCGTCGATGACGAGGATGCCGTCATTGCTGTTTTCCATGAGAGTCTTGCGGCGCTGCACCTCGCGCTCGATCTCCTCCCGGTGCCGCCGCCGCTCGGTGACGTCCTCCATGGTCCCGATCATGCGGACCGGACGGCCCGCCGCGTCTCGCTCCACCACCTTTCCCCGGACCAGCATCCAGAGCAGCTCGCCGCTGCGGTGACGCATTCGGAACTCCTGTTCGAAGAACTCCCGCTTCCCTTCAAAATGCTCGTGGAGACTCGCGTCCGACGCGGCCATGTCCTCGGCATGGCAAAGGTCCCGCCAGGTCGAGATGTGCATGGGCCGCAGCGCCGGGAGGGCATAGCCGAGCATCCCGGCCCAGTGCTCGTTGAAGACCAGCCCGTCGCTCGGAATGTCCCAGTCCCAAAGCCCGAGGCCCGTGCCGTCCACGGCCAGATGGAGCCGGCTTTCGCTCTCATGAAGGGCCTCCTCGACCTGTCTCCGGGCGGTCACGTCGTGAATGATGGAATGGAGAATGTCCTGGCCGCGCACGGTGAGCCGACTGCTGAACACCTCCACATGGCGCGTGGCCCCGTCGGCGAGGCGGTGCTGGAAGTCGAACCGGGTCTGGCGGCCGGTGCGTGCGCGCTCCACCATGGACGCGACCCTGGCCTCGTCCAGGGTGTTGATATCTTGAATCCGCATGGTCCGCAGCACATCCCGCGACCAGCCGTAGAACCGCTCCGCGGCCATGTTGGCGTCCAGGATGTCCCCGGAGGCGGGGTCGATGAGCAGTTGGACCGCCAGGTGGTCGGAGAAGGTCTTGCGGAACATCTCCTCGCTCTCGTGAAGCCGCTCCTCCATGCGGCGGCGGGCGAGCCGGCCGGCCAGGAACCGGCCCATGAGCACGGTGCATGCCGGGAAGAGCAGGAGCACCGGAGCCGCCGCGTGCCGCAGGACGTGTTCCGCCATGCCCGGGGGCAGGGCCAGCACCATGAGCAGCAGCTCAACGTGCAGGACCAGGCCGAACAGGAACAGTTCCATCCGCGAGATGTCGGCCAGGGGCTTCCTGCGCACCTGCCGCCAGGCCAGGCCGGTGCCCCCGGCCAGGAGGATCAGCCAGAAGCCGGTCCAGGCCCCCGCGCCGCCGATGGCCAGGCGGTAGGCCCCGGTCATGGCCACGGCCACCCAGGTGGGCCCGGGGCCGAAAAACAGGCCGCCCAGGCCGAGCAGCACGGTCCGTGTGTCGATGATGACCCCGGGCTCGGGCGACCAGGGCGTGGCCATGATGAGTATGCCGATCATCCCCAGCCCGACACCGGAGACCATCTGCCCGAGGGCGGGGAGGCGCGCCTTCCCCCGTCCGGAGAGCATGTCGAAAATCAGCACCGCAGCCAGCAGCAGGCAGATGTTATGAAGGAGGGTCAACAGGGAACCCACTTCCACCGGCATGAAAGCTCCTTCGACTCCGTCACGTTGACTCCCGCGATCCGCCAGGGGAAAGGCGCGGCAAGCGCCCGGCTGGCGGGACGGGCCATCTCCACATGTTCGCTCTATGACATTTTCACCATGCGGAATCCATTATAAGCTACTGCGGCCCCGACGGGCCGCCCGCCCCGCACGGAAAAAAGCCTTCCACAAACTCCGATGGAAGGCTTTTTTCAAGCGGTTGCAAGGAAGGGACCGGCCCGCCGGGACAAGAGCTACTTTCGATACCAGGAGCCGTCCGGCTTTTGCAGCCAGGTGCCCGCCGGGGCGGACTCGGCGATGCGCGCGGCCCGGCGCTGCCCCACCATGTCGGGAGTGGTCCCGGCCTTCTTGGCGATGAGCCGATACACGGCCGCCCGGTCCTGGTTCTCCGCGGCCACCACGTCGGCCTGCTTCTTCGCCCCCCGGAAGTCGAGGAATCCCTGGTTGTTCTCGCCCACGGCGCCGTCGGCCAGCAACGCGGCCACCAGGGGTTTGCGGGCGATCATCCGGTCCTTGATCTCTCCGGCCAAGGCCGTCCCCGCAAGGGCGCAGAGGACGAGGGCAAGGGCAAGGGCGGGCAAGTACCTATTTCGCATGGTTGACCTCCGGTTTGGCCGGGACTTCGTCGATGTCTGAGAAGAAGTCGTCCAGGGCCTTGTCGACCTTCACATTGACGTCGATGGTGATGTGGATGGGCTTGACCTCCACGGGCGCGACCTCCACCCGGTGGCTGGAGGAACAGCCCCAGGCCGAGAGCAGCAGAAGGCTGGCCGCGATGCATATGGGATATTTCATGGGAACTCCTTACTGGATCATGTGGACGATATCCTTATAGAGCAATATCCGGTTCAAGGGTACACTGAAATTCACGTCCAGCCGGAGGCCCTGGAAGTTGGACCCCTGCACGTCCCCGATGACCCGGATGAAGCCGCCGAACTCCTTTTTGTAGACAAAGGGCAGCACCCTGGCGGGCTTGCCGTCCAGCGACAGCCGGACCAGCAGGTTTTCGCCCACGGAGTCCGCCTTGATGCGCACCCACTTGTACTGGTAGTCGCGGACCGCCTCCCGGGCAAGCTCCAACTGGCCTCGCTGGGGCGTGCCCTCCGGGATGGCGGCCACCAGCTCCCGCATGGCCTCCACCCGGATGACCCCGCCCTCCCCGGGCGTGGAATGCAGGAAGCCGCCGTTGAAGGCGATCTTGCCGCGCTCCCAGGTCACGGGCAGTTCGCCCGACAGGGCCGCCTCGCCCTCGGCGTTGGCCAGCTCCAACTGGGCGAGCAGCGCCGACAGCCTCAGCTCGGAGCAATAGAGGGTGACGCCGTAGGCGTCGGAACCGGGGACCACCCGGAAGGCGTTGCTGAAGACGTGGCCGCCGCACCAGTCGAACCCGGCCCGCTCCACCAGCACCGCCCCTCCGGCCTCCAGTTGATAGGTGACCTTGCCGTTGGTCAGGGCGATCTTGCCGGATTGCAGGGAGTCGAACGTCAGTTGCTGGGCCGGGGCGCTGCGCAGCCCGATCAGGTCCGGGCTGACGAACGCCGCGTTGATGCCCCGGATGGCGGTGCCGTTCGCGTCCATGGCCAGGACACCGTCGGAAAAGGAGGCCCCGAGGCGGCTTTGGACGCCCTCCTCGTCGACCTTGAGCGTCCCCTCGGCCCGGAGGGTCCCGGTCAGGGTCACGCCCTTCAGGGATGGGGCCAGGGTCGCGGGATCGAACCCGTCGGAGAGCGCATAGCCTCCCACGCCGAACGAGAGGTCCGTGCGGTTGTCGATCAGCGAGGAGATGCCGGAGAACGGGACGCGCAACCCCGGCAGCAGCTCCGTGGACAGCGTGCCGTCGTAGGCGACGGCCGCGCCCCGCTGCCGGACGCGGGCGGCCACGTCGCCCAGCTTGCGCTCTCGGAGCCTGAGCCCGGAGAGCCGCACCTGTCCCGGCTTGCCCGCCTTGGCCGCGGGCCACCGGAGCGGCAGGGTCAGCCGCACGGGGCCGGAGCCGAATCCGGTCTTGTCGATGGCCGTGGCGCGCGTGTCGCATTGCAGGAGCACGTCCGCCGATTGCGGACCGGCCGTCCCGCGCACGGTCAGGGCGAAGCCGTCCAGCCGGACGGTCCGGCCCCCGGCCTCAAGGTTGAGCCGGGCCGGATTGGCCGCCGAGAGCGAGACGTCCCACAGGCCGCCGCCGTCCCGCCTGCGGCCGGCGTCCAGCCGGCCGTCCAGCTCCACCCCGGCCCCGGCAAGGGCGAACCGGACGAAGACGGATTCGGCGCTTGCGCCGCCTGACCGGATGCCCACGCGAATGGGCGCGGGTGCGGACAGGGACACGTCGTCCATGGAAAAGGAGAGGGTCCGGTCAGCCACTGTCCCGCGCGCCCTGAGCACCGCGCCGTCGGCCAGGCGCAGGCCGAGGGCGTCCAGCCCGCACCGGGCCGCCGAGACCTCGAATTCGCCGCGCAGGGCGTCCGGTCGCGCCAGGTCGATCCGGGCCCGCAGCGAGAGGTCGGCCTCGCCCGTGACGGGCCGGGGCAGGAGGTCGGCGAAGGCCCCCAATTGCAGGGCCTTGGCCCGGACAACCAGCGCCAAGTCGTTCCAGGTCGGGCCGAGGTCGCCCTCCACCTCGACCGCCTGGTCGCGCGGGCGCAACCGGCCGGAAAAATGCAGCGTCCTCCCCGGCTCGATGTCCGCCGAAAAGGGGGCCGAGAGGGCCCGCCCGTCGATCAGGCAGTGCAGCGTGGCGTCGCGGAGGGTCAGGGTGTCGAAGGGAAGGTCGGGCAGGTCGCCGGAGGAGCCGCCGTTGTCGGACTTGGGCAACCGGTCCAGGGCCGGGCAGGCGAAGCCCTTGCCGTCGTAGGCCACGGACAGGGACGCGCCGTCCAGGATGACCGCATGGACCCGGCCCAGCTTGAGCGAGGCGGGGGTGTAGGTGACGTGGACGTTGGCCAGCCGGAGCCCGTCGGCCTCGTCCCCGAGCCGCACCGGCCCGATGTCCGCCGAAAACAGCCCGGCGTCGCGGATGTGGAATTCCGCCAGCGGCAGCCCCATGTCCCCGGCCAGCTTCGGCACCAGCCGCTCCAGGTAGCCCGGCGTCCAGACCGTCAGCCACCAGCCCGCGCCCAGCGCAACCGCCAGGAGCCAGGGAACGATCAGGGCCGTCCATTTCAGCATTTTCCTGCCAAGGGAACCGGACATGCCTGGTTTGTATCCGCTTCCGTGCGAACTTGGCAAGCCGCCGCCACGCGCCCCGGATGGCCGAAGCACGAAAAAAAGCCTTCCATCGAATGAGGTAACCGAAAAGAAGTGTATCCTCCCCGGACGAGCCCACTACTCTCGTCCGGGGGTGTTTAATGTTAGTGATTAGCGCTCAGCGTCAACCCACATGGGGAAGGGGCGGTTCTTTGCGCGAATGACCTTTCCGGTCTTGGGACAAATGCGTGTCCACCGGAAGATCAAAACCTTGCCTTCGTATTCCGAGTTTTTCATGATGAAATCCTCGCAGGAGGCAGCCCCCTTGACTTTTGCCAAGCAGTAGGGTATGCAAATGGTGCTTAAACACTTTGCCCCTCAAGGGGTTCCCGATCCGGCCTCAACGGTTGGGATTTCGGGAAAAGGTCTGGAGTGGTGGTACACTCCAGACCTTTTTAATTTATATAAAAAGTTTTTTTACCTCTCCATTTCCTACCATTTGGGCGTGGATTCGATAGTTTTTACGTTCATTTCTGACACGCCCTGCCACAATGGCCACATGAATATCGAGCTGCTTTGCCAACTCGATAATGCCTTTCTTGCTCGCTTTTTGTTTCGCCTCGCTGGCTGCCCACACGTCGGGTGGAATGAACGCATTCGCTGCTTCCGTGTTAGCTTCCTCTTCAATGTCACCCTGTGCCCCCTGAATGTCCCAAATGCAGGTCTGTTTTTTGGAGAGGTGCTTGAGAATGTGCACGAGTTCATGGAGAAGAGTGAACCAAAAATAGTCAATGCGGTCGTGTCTAAGCGTCAGACCGACTACCGGTGTCCCGTTTTCCAGAAGTAGTGCAATCCCATCCAGGTAGGTTTGTTTAAGTTGCGGCTCGATAATGAGAATGACGCCGTGCTTGGCCAGATATTCTTTTGCCAAAAGTGGGCCTTCATCAAACACGCTTAAGTGTGCAATTTTACACAAATGTTTTTCTTCCAGGGAAAAGGCGGGGACATCATCCAGCATTTCCAGCGCTCTTTTGCGAACAACAAGCTCCCAAGCGAAGGTTGCGTAGCGATCTCCATTTCTTCCATTCCAAGAACCTTGGCGGTGACAGGCGGCTGTCATGGGCGGATAGCCAGCCGCTTCAATGAGTTCTCGAATACTTTCCTCCGCGCGGTCTTTTATATTTTTTGCCTCTACTACTCCGCGTCTTGCTAATTCCTTGAGCGGAAAGTGACTCCAATCCAGATCATTGTATGCGCATGGAAATTCCGCCTTGGGATTTTGAAGCAAGACTTCCGCCGGAATATTGAGTCCTGCATTCAAAGCGCGCATCATTTGAAGGGTTAACTCTCTTTTCCCGTTGAGCACCTCAGAAACTCGGCTTTTGGTGCCAAAGTAGGGCAACATCTCTTCGGCCCTGAGGCCGAGCTGGTCCATACGGAAAAGGATGGCCTCCACCGGTGAAGGCATATCGATAGGGAAGGCCTGTTCCTCGTATTTTTCGATGAGGTGGACGAGCAGTTCCAGTTCATCCTCCTCTTGAGGCGTAAGCTGCTCTGCCGTCATCAGCATCTCAACACGGGCCAGGGCCTCCTCATGGTCCTGCGTTGTCTTGATCAGCTTTGCCATCTCACACCATCCCTGCATTTATGCCGTTATACTCTTTGTGCGTTCCAACGAAACGGATATACACTATTTTTTGTTTAAACTTGATTAAAGCGACGAGACGAAAGTCATTCCCTTTAATATCAAAAACGTACCTGTCGTTGCCAACCGGTGAGACTTTGGGAAAATGTCTCTTGATATCTGTCCAGTCTCCCCATTCGGCATGTTTTACCTCATAATACCAGCTTTCAAGGGCCGACTTCGAAATCGGATGTATGTTCCAGCACTCCCTCAACTGGGCACGCGAGATAATCCTCATCAGAACTTCAGCCTCATAATTTCATTATATGTCGTTCCCAAGAAAAAGCAATAAGAAAGTTCCCATGCTGGGAATATACATTGAACGCCTCATGAAATCAAACAATATTTTTTGAGAACTGCAAATGGAGGGGCTGGTTGGGAGAACAACGAAAAAGGGTTCCGCCATTTCTGGCGAAACCCTTTGTTTCCAAGTGGTGCTCAGGGACAGAATTGAACTGCCGACACGGGGATTTTCAGTCCCCTGCTCTACCGACTGAGCTACCTGAGCACGCAGTCGAGGAGAGGTAATTACCGAAACGAGGGGTGGTTGGCAAGCCCTTTTTTCGGAAAGCGCTGGGTTTTTATTTCCCCTTCCGCTCGTATTGCGCCGGGTCGATCTCGCCGCGCGGGTCCGTGCCCATGGCCTTGATCCGCGCCGCGTACCCTCGGCGCAGCGCGTCCAGGTAATCCACGTCCAAGGGGCCCTTCCAGGTGGTGATCTCGGTGTAGCGCTTGGGAATCTTGACCTTGTCCGGGTCGTAGCCCATGTCCAGGCGCAGCCGCCACCGGGCGCACTGGATGCGCTGGCCGATGTCCTGCAGTTTTCCGTTCAGTTCGCCGTAGCCCAAGGCGTCCAGCGCCGCGGCCAGTTCCTCGTCCTTGTAGACCCCGCGCGAAAACAGGCAGCCCACCATGGAGTTGAGCACGATCCGGTCCCGGCCGTCGTTGACCAGGAAGTCCAGCGCGGGCTCCACCTCGCGCTCCTCATGCTTCTGGTCCCAGGAATAGCCGCCCGCGTCCAGGTGGGCGTGGCGGAACCCCAGGGCCTCGGACACGAAGAAAACCTCGCCCGTGGCGTAGCCCGCCATCTCCTGGCCGAGCACGCAGGCGAAGTCCTCGCCCCCGTACTGTCTGGCGCACTTCATGGTGCCCTGGGCCAGCAGGCGGTAGAAGTCATTGGGCGGGGTCCCGAGAAATTCCACGCCCTTCATGTAGGTGTCGGCGTCGCCCCAGTTGAAGCGGACCAGGGTCTCGGCCTCGGTGATCACGCCCTTGTCCAGGGCCTCGGTGCACCAGGCCAGGGCCACGCCCGCGCTCATGTTGTCCAGCCCCACCTTCTCGATGACGTCCAGGATGCGCAGCACCTGGCCGGGGTCCGTGACCTCCAGCATGCCGCCGCAGGAGAAGATGGGCTCGTAGTCGTAGCCCACCTGGCGGTAGAGGTACTGGTTGTTGGCCTGGAACTGCTCGCGCACGAAGCCCACGTGGATGCAGCCCACCGGACAGCCCGCGCAGGCGGCGTTGCGCAGCAGGGTGTCGTCGGCGAAGGTCTCGCCCGAGATCTTGTCGGCCTCGGGGCTGCTGGTCTGCTGAAGGTTCTTCCAGGGCAGACTCTTGAGTTTGTTGAGCGGGCTGATGTTCACGGCCGTGCCCACGCCGTGGTACTTGGCCATCATCTCGGTGGTGGTCAACTGCTCGAAGATGTGCTGGTAGAGCTTGGGATACGCCTTGCCCTCGGGCAGGGGGAAGCCCCGGTCGCCCAGGATGCAGATGCCCTTCAGGTTCTTGGCGCCCATGACCGTGCCGCCGCCCAGCCGGCCGAAGTGGCGGTAGGTGTCCACGTTGATGCAGGCGAAGGCGGAGCGGTTCTCGCCCGCCGGGCCGATGCGCAGGATGGAGCGGCGGCCCGAGCCGGGGAAGATCTTTCGCAGCACCCGGCCGGTCTGGAGCGCGTCGAACCCGCGCATGTACTCCACGTCCCGGGTCTCCACCCGGCGGGAGCCCACGCACAGGGCCGTCAGCCGCTCGGCCCGGCCCACGACCACCAGGCCGTCCAGGTCCGCGAACCGGAGCGACAGGGCGGATTTCCCGCCCGCGTAGCTCTCGGCGTACTGGTTGTGGTAGGGCGAGCGGAAGGCGCAGCAGGTCTTGCTCATGAGCGGGTAGTAGCCCGTCAGGGGCCCGATGGTCAGGATCAGCGGCTGGTCCGGGTGGTCCCAGTCCGCGTCCACCCGGCCATACTTGCGGAAGAGCAGGGCCGCCAGGCCGCAGCCGCCCAGAAATTCCGAACGGCCGCCGATCTCGACGATATTGGTCTTGCCCGTGGTCAGGTTGACCACCATGACGCGGAAGAATTCCCTAATCATCGGCCGCCTCCCCGCCCTTTGCGGGCAAGTCCACCAGCTCCAGGCAGTCGTGCGGGCAGAAGGCCACGCAGCGGCCGCAGTGGATGCAGACGTAGGGGTTCACCTCGTGGTCCAGGAAGATGGCCTCCACCGGGCAGGCCTCGGCGCACTTGCCGCAGCGGATGCACAGGTTCTCCTTGTGCATGACCCCGCCGTCGCGACGCGGGGCCATGGCCCCGGTGGGACAGGCCTGCGCGCACGGGGCCGGGCTGCACGCCAGGCAGACCCGCGCCTCGAATCCGGTGGAGAGCCCGCCCGCCGACGCGATGCGGATGCCCGCCTTGTTCCACGACAGCACCTTGTGCACCAGCCTGGCGCAGGCCAGGGAGCACGAGTGGCAGCCGATGCACCGCTCCATGCGCGATGCCCTGAGTGCTTTCATGTTCGCCTCCGGCACCCCGCCCCGCTTCTGCGGGAGGGGGACGGTTCATTACTTTACGAGTTCCAGGATGTCATGTTTGAGCGCCCAAAGCACATGGTTTTCCGCCATGGCTTCATCCAGGAGCGGCTCCAGTTCGGTAAGCTTGCGCATCAGGGTGCCGCTGTCAACGGGTTTGCGGGCCAGGAAGGCCAGTTTGCGGGCCGCCTCGGGCCGGATGGTCCAGCCCAGGCCCGCATAGAGCGAGGGAAAGTCCCGGTTGCGGTAGAACGCCTCGCCCGTGCGTCCGGTGCGGACCACGCAGGACGGGTCCAGGACGCGGCTCGCATAATGGCCGAAGAGGCGGCCGTAGGGCATGGACTGGGGATGGTTCAAGGCGCGCAGGGAGGCCGGGTCCGCCGGGGCGCGCCACAGCCCGTCCCAGAGGTCCAGGTACTGGCGGATCACCCCGCTCCAGGAGAAATGGTCGAGGACCCGCCGCCGGGCGGCCGCGCCCATGGACCGGCGCAGCTCGGGCGAACGGATCAGCGCGCCCAAGGCCTCGGCCAGGGCCGGGACCTCCACGGCCGTGCGCTGGGCCAGGAGCAGGTGATACTGGTTGTCGAAGAGCAGCGGGGCCAGCAAGTCCGCGTCCGGCGTGGCGGCCGGGCCGATGGTCGGGACCAGCAGTCCGGTCTCGCCGTGGACCACGATGTCGCGATAGCCGTCATAGTCCGAGACCACGGCGGGCAGGCCGAAGGCCCCGGCCTCGGCCAGGGTGATGCCGAAGGTCTCCTGCGGATTGTCAGCGATGGACACGAACACGTCGGCCGCGCGGAACAGCGCCGCCTTCTCCGCCTCGGTGGGCCGCGTCCGGACCGTCAGGGGGATGCCCGCGTTGCGCGCCAGCCCCTCGATCATGGGCAGGTAGTCGCCGTTCTCGTCGCTCCACCCGGCCAGGACCAGCTCCACCGAGGCCGGGTCCAGCCCGTCCGAGACCAGGCGATGCAGGGCGCGCAGGAGCGGCAGCAGGTCCATCTTGGAGTGATGGGAAAGGCGGCCGAAGACCAGCAGGCGCACCGGACCGCCGTCGGGCCGGCCCTCGCCGGGAGTCATGGCCTCGGCGTCCACGGCCAGGGGGATGCGCGCCAGGCGCGGGCCGGGAAAGGCCCGCTCGTCCAGCCCATATCCCTCGCGCAGCCAGGCGAGGAACCGCTCCACGGCCCCCTGCCCGGCGGCCGAGGTGCAGACGATGGCGTCACGCGCCGTGGCCCCCGGCCAGAGCTGGCGCAGGAAGGGCTCCGCGTAGCCCGCGTAGCTCAGGGAGTGGATGATCCCGGTGATGGGAAAGATTTCGGGCGCGTAGCGGTTGCGCAGCCGGGCCAGGGCGGGCTGGCTGACGATGCAGTCCGAGAGGTGGAAGCAGCGGAACCGCTCGCGGGCCAGGGCGTCCGGCAGCTCCCGCCGGTCCAGGATGCGGATGCGGCCCGCGTCGAGCAGGGCCGGGGCCGCCTTGGCCAGATGGCTGCGCAACGCCTCGGCCAGCCCCTGGTCGCCCAGGAAGAAGCAATATTCGTCAAAGGGGTCGGCCCGGAGCAGCCCGTCCAAAAAGCGGACGTTGGCCACCTTCCGGCCCAGCACCGGGCCGGGCTCGTAAAACGGGTCCAGCGTGCCCCATCTGCGTTTTTCCTCGGGCATACCTAGGAGAAAACCGCATTGGCCCGTTTTGTCAATGGATTTCGCCGCCGAGCCCGCCCCCTCTCCCCCGGAAGGACCAGGCCGGGCGGCAAAACCTTCCCCCTCTCCCGCGACGGAACCGGCCGAAGGTTCAAAAAATATGACCCGCTATCCCGACGCGATACGGTGTGCAAAGCCCGCCGTTTGTCCACCTCTCCCCTGTCTCCGCGCGCTTTGGCCTTCATTTTGCTCAGCATCCTGTGCAGACGCTCTTGCGTCAGCTTTTTGACTCTCGAAGGAGACGGAGACATGCAGAAAAAAATCATGAAACGGGGCAAGCGGCCGGAGCTCATGTGGGGACTGGGCCTGACCGACGAGCTTGAGCGCCAGATCACCGAGAGCGTTGGCCCCGGCTTCCACCTGCGGAATTTCCCGGCCGACGCCCTGCCGGGCGCGCGCGAGCTGGACCAGGAGGAAAAGCCCGCCACGACCTGGATTCCCTGGTCGGTCTGGAGCGACCTTGGCGAGCACCGCCGCGAGCAGTACCGCGAGCAGGAATCCACCCAGCGCGTCCTCATCCAGGAGGAGGGCGACGACGCCCTCGAAATGGACCGCGTGCTGGGCGAGGGCTTCCTCACCGTGGTCCGCGCCCCGCTGACGCGCCCCAAGGTCCAGGACGTGCTCTTCCGCGCCAAGGAAGTGACCAGCATGTACTCGGACATCTACCGCATGACCGAGGAGATCATGCTGGAGCGCGAGCTGCTGGCCCGCAAGACCGACCAGTTGCTCTTCCTGAACAAGATCCTGGCCTCGGCCACCGAGAGCCTGGACCCGTCCACCATCCTGCTCAACGCCAAGGAGACCCTGGGCCTGGTCCTGCCGGTCCGGATGCTCAACGCGGTGTTCTGGAGCAACCAGGCCGAGTCCGAGGTGGCGGACGTGGAGATATTTCTGAACGGCAAGATGACCCCGGAGACCGAGGGGCTGTGGGTGGAGCACCTGCTCGCCTCGGCCGCGGACATGGGTAGCGGGCCCGTCAACGGGTTCCACATCCTGCACACCGATCCCAAGCGCCGCCCGGAATACGGGCTGAAGCCCGGAGACGGCAAGCTGGTGACCATGCCGCTCACGGCCGGGCACCAGACCTTCGGCTGTCTGGCCCTGCTCTGCGAGTCCGGCTACCGGCTGGGCAAGGACCAGGTGGAGACCTTCCGCTCGGCCGTGAACCACCTCGGCCTGGCCCTGCGCAACGCCATGGTCTTCAAGGAGGTCAAGCTGCGCGCCGACCGCGACGGCCTGACCCGCATCTACAACCGCCATTCCTTCGACGAACGGCTGGTCTACGAGATCAAGCGCCGCCGCCGCTACAACCACGACCTTTCCCTGCTCATGGTCGACCTGGACCACTTCAAGCAGGTCAACGACACCTACGGCCACCAGGCCGGGGACATGGTCCTGCGCAAGGTCGGCGAGATTCTGACCGACACCTTCCGCACCACCGACCTGCCCGCGCGCTACGGCGGCGAGGAGTTCGTGGTCCTGCTGCCCCACACCAGCGAAAAGGCGGCCTGGAAGCTGGCCGAGCGCGTGCGCGGGGCCATCGAGAACACCCGGTTCAGCTACGACGGGCACGACTTCGCGGTCACGGCGTCCATCGGCGTGGCCTCGGTGGAGGCGGGCGCCCTGACCCGCGACGACGACCTGATCGTCAAGGCGGACAAGGCCCTTTACGCGGCCAAGCACAACGGCCGCAACATGGTCGTCATCTCCAAGCCGCAGATGGCCCAGGCCATGCTCCTCTAGCCGGTCCGGCTTCCCACGTCACCCATCGGGCCGACGCCGCAGGGCGTCGGCCCTTTCCGTTCGCCCCGCGCCTTGAAACCCGACGGCGATTCCCATATATTGTTTTATATTGTTTCTTCGCAGCGACAGGGAAACCGGGCGCATTGCTTCAAAGCCGCAAGGAGGAATGGCGTGGCAGTGGAATATAAATTCGGCGGAAGGTACAAGGTCATCAAGGGCGAGACGTACCCCATAAAACGGGCGGACCTCGAACGCGCACTGGAAGAGGCCGGGGTTACCGATCTGGAAGAGATCAGTTACGTCAGCGTCAAGTCCGCGTCTTCGAAGGGCGACCCCGTCGCGAGCATCTGGATGACGGGAGAGGCCATCATTCCGGGAATGTGGATGAAACGCTCGCCCAGTCTGATTGTCTCTTCCATTCCCGTGGAGGTCTCCCAGGAAATCAAGGAACTCATCGAAAAGGAAAACATCTTGGGGAAAATGGCCCTATGGCTCCGGGAACTGGAAAAGGCCGAAAACGTCCGGCGGAGCCAAAGCCAAAGTTTTAGAATCTACTACAGGGAAGGCAAACTCGTCATAGAGGCCACAAAATAGCGGGGCGGGGAAACCCGCCCCGCCCGGATCAGGTTTGGTCCGGGGAGTCGACGGGCCCTCCCCGCAGAATCCGCTCGAACAGGGGAACGTTGAAGATGAAGAACGGCGGCACCGGCCTGACCTTGCCGTCGGTCAGAATCTTGAGCGCCCCGGCCAGTTGGTCCGCCCGGCGCAGCAGCTTGGTGCGCGCCTTGCCCTTGGCCGATTTGGCCTCACTCCGGTGCCGTTCGATTTCGTTGCGAAGTTTGTTTTTTATTCTACCTTTCCCTTCTTGGTCAGCTTTTTCATACTCCTCCTTAAAACCCTCCAAATACGGATCATTGCCGCTGGCCTTTCCGCTTCTGCCCTGGCCCTTGGACTGGACCATGCCGGAGACTGCCTCGGTCCCGGTTGAGCCGCCTGACGGCCCGGCTTCGCCGGAGGCATTTTCGTCGCGCCGGTCCGGCTCCAGGCTGGCGGAGCCCCCGGCCAGGAGGGATCGGCTCCTGGAGCGGCTCCCGGCCGCACAGTCGAACCCCTGCGAGACCCGGTCCGCCAGCGGCGGCGGAGCCGCCGGAGCCGCCGTCTTCTTCGAGTCTCCTCCAAACGGTTCGCCGGTCTTCTGATCCGCCAGGTCCTCCTTGGAGCCCAGCGTATGGTTCCAGGAAAACCCGGCCCCTTCGTGCTCGGGCTTCCAGTCGGCGGGCTTGTCCACGCCCCACCACTTGAAGGACCGGTAGTCGTCCTTCTTCTTCCGGAGGTCGCCGTCGGCCCGGACCGGCTCATACACGCCGTCCGCGTATTTGATCCACTTCCGCTCCTGCCGGTTGGCGTCCGGGTTGTACCGAAAGGCGCCGTTGGTGTCGTTCTCGCCAAACTGCCCCTCGGGCTTCTTGAATGCATCCTGCATGTTTCCTCCTTGTTGTTCGTCCCTGCGGACGGTTCCTTCCAGGCGCGCCGAAAAGCCTACCACGGGTTTTCGGCTCCCGGGAAAAAGGCGAAAATAAACAGGAGAACGGGTAGAAAAAGCATAACTTGGCAGCTTGACAGGGGCCGAAGACAAGGGTGAATCAGCACCCGCCCGATCATACGAGGCGGGAAGCCCCGCCCTGTACAAAATGCGCCCGGACGGGTACAGACGATACCATGATGGTCAAAGTGGATCGCCTGTCCCACAACTTCGGGGCCTACTGGGCACTCAAGGACGTTTCCTTCTCCCTGGACAAGGGGGAATTCCTGTTTCTGACCGGCCACTCCGGCGCGGGCAAGACCACCCTGCTGAAACTGCTCTACGGCGCCCTGCCCGTGACGCGCGGCCGCGCCTCCGTGGCCGGGGTCCAGCTCAACGACCTGAAACGGCGCAACATCCCCCTGCTGCGGCGCAAGGTCGGCGTGGTCTTCCAGGACTTCAAGATCCTGCCCCGGCGCACCGTCTTCGACAACGTGGCCATGGCCCTCGAAGTACGCGGCATGCCCCGCACCCACCTGGAACGCCGCGTCCGCGCCATCATCCGGGCCATGGGCCTGGAGACCAAAAGCTACTCCCCCTGCGAACGCCTCTCCGGCGGCGAACAGCAGCGCGTGGCCATCGCCCGGTCCATGGTCGCCAACCCGGAACTCATCCTGGCCGACGAGCCCACCGGCAACCTCGACTTCGACCTGACCATGCACCTCATGGAAATCTTCAAGCAGTTCAACACCTACGGCACCACCGTCATCATGGCCACCCACAGCCGCGAGGTCCTGGACTGCGTGCCCGACGCCAAGGTCCTCCACCTCCAGGAAGGCCGCATCGCCGAGGGCGAGGGCGTGGACCCCTTCCCTGAGGACGGGGAGGACGAGAACGGGGAGGACGAACTGTGATCGGCCAGTTCCTCCGCCTCACCCTGCGCGGCATCGCCGACATCCGGCTCCACCCCTGGGCCCAGCTCCTGACCCTGGTGGCCGTGGCCATGGTCACCCTGCTCACCGGCTTCATCCTGCTCGGCCTGTTCAACGTCAACCAGCAGCTCCTCAAGACGCGCGGCGAGGTCGAGTTCCAGGTCTACTGGAAAACCGGCCTCCCCGCCGAAGCCGTGCTGGAGGACTGGGCCGCCATCCGCAAGCTGGACCACCTCGCCGACCTCAAGACCTTCACCCCGGAAAACGCCCTGACCGAACTGGCCTCCGCCCTGGGCGAAACCGGCGACTTCTCCTGGCTCGCGGACAACAATCCCCTGCCCTACTCCGGCCTGGCCAGCTTCGCCGTGCCGCCCGAGGCCCAGCAGGAAGGCTGGGCCGAAACCCTGCTCACCAGACTCAACGCCCTGCCCGGCGTGGACAAGGTCAACTACACGCCCTTCCAGGCCGACCTGGCCCAGGGCTGGCGCACCGTCACCCGGCTCATCTTCTGGCCCATCCTCGGCTTCCTCGGCCTCATCGTCTCGCTCGTGGTCCACAATACCATCAAGCTCTCGCTCCTGACCCGCATGGACGAGGTCGAAATCCTCTCCCTGGTCGGCGCGCGGCCCAGCTACATCCGCTGGCCCCTGCTCACCGGCGGGTTCATCCAGGGACTCTTCGGCGCGGCCGCCGGCATCGGCCTGCTCAAGGCCGTCCACTCCGCCGCCGCCGACGTGCTCAACTTCCCGCCCTTCCTCATCGAAATCCAGTTCCTGCCCTGGCAACAACTCGCCATCCTCGCCGCCGCCGTCACCCTCGTCTCCACCCTGAGCAGTTGGGTGGCCGTGAAATAGGCTGCGGAGAACCGGAGGGAAGGGAAGGGGGGAACCTTTTGAAAAAGGTTCCCCCCTTCCCTTCC
>NZ_JAQUWN010000036.1 GCF_028692895.1 Pseudodesulfovibrio sp. | reverse complement strand
CAGTGCAGCCCTTCGGCCAGGCGGCTTAGAAGCTGACCAAACGGCCGGAGCGGTTTTTCGCAGCCCTGGAGCTTTTTATTTTTTGCGACTTGGCTGCGGGAGTGGAGGCCGTTTGGATCAGCTTCTTGCCCCGTGGACGGGGCGGCGAGGGGGGGAACACCGCTCCCCCCGACCCTCTCTCCCAGGCGGGAGTACTGTTCTCTCTTGCCCGGTAATGCCTCTTCCAAAATCACGAGACGCCCTTGATCGTGCGCGCGGGCGCAATCTCCCGCTCATCCTTGAGATTGACGCCGGACACGCCCATGACGAAGGCCACGCCCGCCAGTTCGTCGCCGGAGCGGCGCGGCGAGGCCTTGGCCATCAGGTCGCTCAGGCCCTTGAAGGCGTACGGCGCGGGCCGAGGGAGATGGAGTACGCGCTCATGCCCGTCCCCCGTTTTCCGTCAGTGACCGGACACTTACCGGAAGGCGATGAGCACCAGCCCGATGAAGATTCCCACCGTGCCCAGAGCGCGGCGCGGCGAGACGTTCTCGTGCAGGATGAGCCGTCCGGCCAGGGCAGAGAGCAGGATGCTCACGTTGCGTCCGGCCGAGATCAGGGTCACGTTGCCGTAGCGCAGGGCCGCGACGATCAGCAGGTAGGAGAGCGGAATGAAGATCGAGGCCAGGATCACGCTGCGCCGATGTGCCGCGAAGACCTCGTAAAGCGTCGCGAAGCGGAAGCGGCGCGCCGCCATCCACAGGGTGATGCCCACGGTCTGGAACACCGTGCAGGCCAGCAGGTAGTCCATGGGCCGGACCGGCCCCATGGAGGACATGACCTTGCGGTCCGTGATGATGTAGCCCGCCGTGGCCGCCGAGGTGAGCAGGCACAGGGCCAGTCCCTTCAGGCTGATGCGCCCGGCCGCGTTGCGGTTGGTCAGGCCGACGGCCAGCGCGCCCAGGGCGGTCAGGGCCACGCCCGCGCCCTGCATGGGCGAGACCGTGTCGCCCACCAGGAACCCGGCCGCCGCCATGACCATGATCGGCGCGCCGCCCCGGTTCACCGGGTAGACCACCGAGAGGTCCACGGCCTCGTAGGCCGCGAAGAGCAGGATGACATAGGCCGTCTGAAAGCAGCCCGAGAGCCCGGCCCAGGCCAGCACCTCGGGCGTCAGCGAGGCCCCCGGCTCCAGCCAGCGTCCCAGAGGCCAGATCAGGCACAGGAAGAGCACGGCCCCCGCCGAGGTCAGCCAGGCGAAGGACGCCTTGTCCGGGCTGGCCTTGACCACCGAGTTCCAGATGATGTGCAGCAGCGCCGATGCCAGCACCAGCGAAAAGACCAACGGCGTCATGGGATGCCCCGCTTTGCGGCGCGCGCCCGGCCGGCGCCGGTGCATCGGCGGAGTGCGGCGCGCCCGTGATTGACAGCTTGAAGAACACGGTTTTCCCGGCCGCGTCAACGGCCATGTGGTCCCGGCGGGCGATGTTCATGCGCCCCCCTACCGCCGCGCCCAGGCGCTGGTCCGCTTCTTGAGGCCCGAGGTGAGCGCGCCGTAGAGCAGGCGCGCCGCCAGGTTGGTGGCCACGATGAGCACGCACATGGCCAGCGCCGGGGCGGTGTCGCCGGCGTCGCCCATGTTGGCCACGGCCACCACCGCGATGGGCAGGGCCGCCGAGTAGAGGAAGATAACCGCCGACAGGGTCGTCATGGCCCGAACGAAGAAGTAGTAGCCGATCTCCAGGATGGCGGGCAGGCAGACCGGCACCGTGACCTTGAGGAACAGCCGGGTGAACGGCGCGGACAGCGACTCGGACACGGACTCGAACTGGTGGTCGAGCTGCCTGAGGGCCGTGCTGGCCGTGAGAAAGCTGACGGTGTGGAAGTAGATCAGGTTGCTGAGCACCAGGATGCCCATGGTGCCGTAGAGGCTGGTCAGGGGGTTGGGGATGAACAGCCCGAGGACCTCCCAGCCCGGCTTGTTGAAGAGGATGTGGGCCAGGCCGATGACCAGGCCGGGCAGGGCCATGGGCAGCAGCGAGAGCTGGCCGCAGATCTGGCGCATCCTGGGGAACTCGCGAAACTTCTCCAGCACGTAGGCCGAAAAGAAGGCGGTGACGCAGCCGCAGAACGCGGTGTAGACGGCCATGCGCAGGCTGTTGAAGAAGGAGGCGTAGCCCCCGCCGCCCATGGACCCGAAGTCGTAGTGCCACGCAACAAAGGATGCGTCCATCCAGGCAACCGCATTGCTCCATCTATTCACTTCGAATCATTCAACTACCCATAATTCCCGGCCATAGCTCGCCGCCGCGCCGCCGCACCGGCCGAGCTGGCCGGGTTGTCGGCCTCTCGGGGGACACATTCCCGTATTTTGCTGATTGCAACAATTCTGCAATGCTCCCGTAACGTCGTCAAAAAGGCCTGGTTCCGCCCTTTCCGCCTCCTCGGCGGGGCGAGGCGATCAGGCCGGATGAGGCGATCCGCCAGGCCTGGGCCAGGATGTTACCGGGCCGGGAAAGGCCTGGCAGATGAAACGAAGCGCACTCCAGACGATCCGGCCGTCGGTGAAAATGTGAAGGTACCTTTTTAAGTTGACACAGGAGGATTCGATCATATATGGGTCATTGAAACGAAGGTACCTACATAAAAAACGACATCCGATTGCAAGGAGCACAACATGAGATTTTGGGAAAAGGAAGAGATGGGACGAAACAGACGCGGTTCCGGTCCCGGATTCGGCTCTGGCGGCGGGCGGGGGATGCGCGCCAATGGTTTCGACGGGAATGGACGCGGCAGGCGCGCGGACGGTTTTGCTGCGAACGACCGCGAGACGGCGGCACGCACCGGCGGCCCTGGGCGCGGGTTCGGTCCGTCCGGAGCTTTCCCCGGCAACGAAGCTGTAACGCGTGGTTTCGGTCACAAGATTGGGGCCGAGCAGCAAGATTTCGGCCGGATCGGCAGGAAAGGTCAGTACGTTTCCGGCCCTGGCTGGGGGAAGGGGTCACGCGGCTTCGGCCCCGAAGACAGGAAGGGGGCGCACGGCTTCGGGCGAAAGAACGGAAACGGGGCCGGAGGCTTCGGCATGGGCTACGGACGCCGGGCCGCCGGGTACGGCGCGGTCCGTGGACCGATATTCGGCCGACCTCGCGACGTGGCAGGCCCCGGATTCGGACCGCGCGCGGCCGGATATGGCGCAGGGCCGGACGGTATGACCGGGCTGCCCCGGCGCGGCGGCCGGATGCGCCGGTTCCTGGGCCGGATGTTCGGCGGGTTCGGCCGAACCGGGGCCGGGGCCGATGTTGGCGACAGCTTCGGCGGCCGCAGCGCGGATGAAAACAATTTCGGGCGCGGCCGACAAAACTGCGGGCGCGGCATGGGCCGGGCCGGAGGTGGTTTTTCCGCCGACCGGACGTATGTCGGCCCAGTATCCATGGTCCGGCCCGCCGACGCGCAACCCCGGGCCATGCCCGGCCGCAACGGCGAGGCGTGGGCCAACTCGATGCGCCGGGCCGTTCCGGCGGCGGCCGGGACCTGCCCCCTGTGCGACAACCACTGCCCGCTGGGCAATCCCGGCTGCCCCAAGGGCGCGGCCTACGGGCGGGCCCTGCTCGCGGAGGCGCGGCGATGAGCGATCCGGAAAAGACCGCCCCGGTGGCCGACGCCGAGTTGGCCGACCTGTTCCGCCGGACATCGCGCCTCATGGCCAGAGTCCATCACCGGCTGGACAGCGCCAGCCACGCCCAGTCCCACGTCCTTGGCCTGCTGCGCGAGCGCGGCCCGGTCAGCCAGCGCGACCTGCTGGAGGAGCTGGACGTGCGCTCCTCCTCTCTGAGCGAGGTCCTGCGCAAGCTGGAGCTGGGCGGATGGATCAGCCGGGAGCGCAATCCCGAGGACCGGCGGGGCTTCGTCATCTCCGCCACGGACCGGGCCCTGGCCTCCGGCGAGACGAGTGACGACGCTCCGCCCGACGACGGGACGAACGGGCCAGCCGACGTCTTCGCCTGCCTGGACGACGGGGAACGGAGCGCCCTGCGCGACATCCTGGCCAAGGTGGCGGCCTCCCTGAGCGAGGCCTCCCTGGCCGGGGAGCCCGGCTTCGGCCCCGGCGGGCGCGGGCGCGGCCGGGGCATGGGCCCTGGCCACGGCCGGGGCAAGGGGCGCGGCATGGGCAAGGGCCGGGGCATGGGACGCGGCCGACGCGGCTAGCATCAGGAAAAGCCGACCGGCCCCTTTCGGAAAAGGGCCTGTTTTTTGCCATGGCGCGTCGAACGCCGTTGCGGGTCGGCCCGCCTAGGGCAGGACCTCGTCCAGCCAGTCGAAGAGGACCTGGCCCACCAGGGCCCGGTTCTCCATGACGCAGTGGTTGGTCGCCCCCTCGTCCGTGGGGGTGACGACCATCCGCCTGGCCGGATTGGGGAAGCCGTCCAGGGCCAGACGCTGCTGGCGCTTCACCTCGGCGCTGGCGTATTCGCCCTCCCCCACCATGATGAGGGCAGGGACCAGGATCTTGGCCGGGTCGAAGGTGTTGCCCCGGTTGGCCTCCACCAGCCCTGCGGGGTGGTCCACCCCGTAGCGCCAGCAGATGTTCGAGACCACGGCCGCGTGGAACGGCGTCCAGCCCGCCATCTCCGCCTCGTCCGCCAGGGCGGCGGGCATGGTGGCGAACAGGGCGTGTGCGTCCACCACGGCCGAGTTCATGGCCACGGCCCGAACGCGCGGGTCGTGCTCCGCCAGTTGGGGCGCGAAGAGGCCGCCGCCGCTGATACCGTAGGCGGCCAGCCGCGCCGGGTCCACCTCGGGCCGGGACAGGGCGTAGTCCACCGCCAGCTTGAGCGGCACATGGCTGTCCGTGCGGAAGACCTGGCCGAAAAAGGGCATGAGCCCCTGTCCGGGCAGGTCCACGGTCAGGAAGTTCCAGCCGCGCGCATGGGCCTGGTCCGCGATGTAGAAATAGAGGTCCTCGATAAAGGTCTCGCCCCCGCCGATCATGAGCAGGGTCGGCGCGGCCCCGCCGTCCGCCCGCGCCGCGCGGAAATAGCCGGGCAGCGCCCCGCCCTCGAAGGGCAGCTCGAAATATTCCAGCTTCGGGCTCATCAGCGCTCCGGCCCGTTGCATCAGCGCGCGGCAGCGGTTGCCCCGGTCCAGGAAGCCGGGGTCGGCCGGGGACAGGGAGAGGACCGATACCCTGTAGTAATAGGCCGCGCGCAGGAACTGCGCCCGCGCGCTGACCGCGCGTCCGGCGGCCAGGGACGCCTCGCCCCGCGCCAGCACGCGCCCGGCCAGACCGTTCCACTGGTTGGCCCAGGTCAGCGCGTCGCCGTCCTTGATCCGCGAGGCGGCGTAGAACGCCTCGCCCGTGGACGCGCCGCCGTTGACCGCCGCGCCCAGGATCAGGTTGCCGAAATGGAAATCCATGTCCCCGTCCTTGAAGAAATAGCGGTAGCTGGAGGCGTGCGCGTCGAACTCCGCCTCCTCGGCCAGGGCGCTCCCGCCCATCCCGAGCCCCAGGCACAGGGCCAGGGCCAGCCACATCCATCGCGCCGACCGTTTCATCCGTTCTCCTCGCGCTGTGCGCCGCATCGGGCGCGTTGTCGTCCACCGCTCCGCCTGTTCCGATTCTCGCACGGTAGGGGCGGAGTCCGCCAAAGTCAAACCGCGGTTCTCCGGTGAGGATGGCGCTGGACCCGCAATGGTTTCATCGCCGGACGGCCGTTTCGGTCACGCTACCGGCCGCAAGGGTGTTGCGGAAGCGGGCCGACAGCCCGGCCGCGTCATCGGGCGGGAAGGCGTTGAACTCGCCGCGGAGGAGCAGAGCCTGGCTGCGGGGGCCAAGGGCGCGCCGATCAGGTCGCCGAGGACGAAGGTGGCCCAGAGCGGACCGAAGGGATGGGCGTTCGAGACCGGGGCGGAGCGTGTGCGCCGCCGGGCCTGGGAATGAGGAGGCGACGACGGACCGCATCGGGCCGGGCCCGAATCCGGCGGGACATGCCCGCTCCGGGATACCCGACCGGCCGTCCTCGCACGGCGAAAGCGCGAGGCGGCCGAAGCCGCCCCGGATCACGCCCCCATGGCCTCGCGCAGGAACGGGGCGTAGGCCGCGTCCGTTCCCTTGATGTGGCTGACGAGCCAGTCCTTGAGGAACAGGAGCAGTTCGCGGCTCAGGGAGGTCCGCCCGGCCTTGAACTCGGTTTCGAACTCCACGACCTTGGCCAGCAGATCGGCATGGACCCGCTTGTGCTGTTCCCCGCCGGAATAGCCGTACCGGTCGAAGAGCTCCTCCTCGGCGCTGAAATGCTCCACGGTGTAGGCCTTCAGCCCGTCGAAGATATCGCCGAGCACGTCCGCGCCCTTGCCCCCGCCCATGGCGGCGGCCAGCCGGTTGACCATGTCCACAAGTCGCCGGTGCTGCCCGTCGATACGGTCGATGCCGAGCAGGAAGGAGTCGTCCCAATGGATGAGGTCGCGGTGTTCGGACGAGAGTGCGACCGGGGCGGACGCCGGGCGCGCCAGGGCCGGACGCGCGGCCGGGCGCGCCTGGACGGTCCGGACGACCTTGTTTTCGGGCAGACGGCGGCCCGTCTCCCGCGGGGTTCCGGACGAGCGCCGGGCGGGTCTGCGGCCGGAGCTGTCGTGCTCCCCGCCGGTCCGGAAAAACCGCATGTCGCCGTCCAGGGTGGCGGCCTGCCCGGCCAGGTCCTCGGCCGTGGACGAGAGCCGGTCCGCCAGCGCGGTGTTGTCGTGGATGATGCGGTCAAGCCCGGCCACCTCGGAGGTGACCATCTCCACGCCCTCGCGCTGCTCCGCGCCCAGGGCGGTGATCTCCTCCACCATCTCGGCCGTGCGCTCGATCTCGGGCACCAGCCGCTCCAGCACGGCCCCGGCCTCGTCCGAAATGCGCGCCGTGCTGGCCGAAAGCTCGCCGATCTCGCCCGCCGCGTGACCGCTTCGTTCGGCCAGCTTGCGGACCTCGGCCGCCACCACGGCGAAGCCCTTGCCGTGCTCGCCCGCCCGCGCGGCCTCGATGGCCGCGTTGAGGGCCAGGAGGTTGGTCTGGCGGGCGATCTCCCCGATGATGGTGATCTTCTCGGCAATGGTCTTGACCGCCTCCAGCGCGGCGGTGACCGACTGGCCGCCCCTGCGGGCCTCGGCCGCAGCCTGGACCGCGATGTCGTAGGTCTTGCGGGAGTTGTCCGTGGCGTTGCCGATGGAGGTCCGGATGCTCTCCGTGAGGGTCGAGATGTGGTCGATGGCCCCGGACTGCTGCGCCGAGCACCGGGCCAGGGTCTGTGCCCCGGTGGCTATCTCGGCGCTGCCCGAGGCCACGGCGTCGGCCGAGTGCTTGGCGTTGCCGATGACCTGGGCCAGCCGGTCGGCCATGGCCCCGAGGCTTCGGGAGACCCGTCCGATCTCGTCATTGCGGCCATTGGCCAGGGTCCCGGCCAGACGCAGGTCGCCCTCGCGCATGCCCTCGGCCACGCGCTGAAACCCGCCCAGGGGCCGGATCACGTCGCGGTGCATCATGCGCGCCACGAACAGGGCGATGAGTATCATCACCGCAACGCCCACCAGTTGGCTGACCAGCAGGACGTCAACCCGCGCCTCGGACTCGGCCTGCATCATGCTCACCGCCTTGTTCATGGAGCCGAGCACGGCCTGGCTCCGGGCCAGGAACTGGTCGTCGCCCTCGCCCCGGGCCATCAGAGCCGCAAGGTCGCGGCGAAACGCTTCCCAGTCCCCGCCCACCGCGAGCAGTTGAGTATGGACCGCGTCCGACGGGGCCGGGATGGCCGCCGCCGGGCCCGCCGGGTCCAGCGTGGTCGGGGCGGCGCCGCCGCCCGTCAGCGCGGCCAGGGTCCTCTCGAAGACCAGTGCCGAGCGCTCCGCCTGGGCGCGCATGGACGCGGCGTCCGCGCCTCCGCGCTCCCGGCGCATGGCGAACAGCGCCTCCTTGGCGACCTTCTGGCCGAGCATGCGCTGCCGCCCGGCCAGGTTGATGACCAGCCCGTCCGACTCCTGGGCCGCCGTGATGACCAAGGTCGCCCCGAACATGCCCATGCCGATGAGCAGCAGCAAGGTGACCGACGTATACAGCTTTAACCGTAAATCCATGATTTCCCTCCAAAACATCGCCATGCTCCCGCCGGTTTGGTTGCGGCGGCTACTTTTCAGCATACCCGTTCATTTGTGCACCGATATTATTTTTGTGCATCCGATATCCCGCAGATTCGACGCGGCGACATGCGCGAAGCTGAAAAGCGCGCTTTCGCGACTGCAAAGCCGACTTTGCATTTTTCGCGGGCCCTCAAAATGTTAGTCTAGTAAATTCAAGTGGATGTAACGTCGTGCAGGACTTGGCCCGCCCCTTGCTTATGAAAAGGCGAGGAAGTTGTCGGGGCCGCCTATGGTTGCCGGTCCCCCATCGAAAGAACACTGTGAGGAGATAAACGAATGGCTGAAAACACCGTGCAGCAGACGAACGAAGTGGTCGTGGACAAGGGGAAGAGCTCCTGGTCCGACCTCTGGAAGCTGGAGGATTACTGGGCCATCTGGCTGGGGTTCGTGATCCTGGTCATCGGGGCGCTGATCTTTTTCAACAACAAGCCCGCCGGGATGGACGAGACCTTCACCAAGGCCAACGCCGTCATGGCCGCCGAGGCGAACCGAGCCCCGTTCAAGACCGTGGCCTGGTACGAAGCCCAGACAGCCAAGGAGAAGGTCAAGGCCAAGGACCAGTCCATCGGCAAGACCATTGCGGGCCTGATGGCCCACCCCAAGTCCTGGACCGCCAACCCGCTTAACGCCTTCATCCAGACCAAGGCCCAGGCCGACGCCAAGAACGCCAAGGCCATGCCCGCCTATGAGGCGGCCAAGGCGGCCGCGGCCCAGGCCAAGACCGACGCCCTGGCGGCCCAGGCCGTGGCCGAGCAGGCGGGCTTCCTGGACGCCAAGCTGAACGCCGACGCCTCGTCGGCCATCGAGAGCTGGCTCAAGCTGCGGTCCAAGGAGTCCTCGGTCAAGAAGAAGGTCCACCACAAGCCCTACAACCTGTTCCCGGGCCTGGCCCTGCTGCTGGTCGGGTTCGGCGCGATCTTCGCCTTCGGAATGCATTTCATCGACGGCAGCTCGAAGAAGTTTATCAAGGGCTTCGGCCTGGTCTTCGCCGTGGCCGTGCTGGCCTACCTGATGGCCAGCCAGGCGACCATGAAGAAGTACGGCGTGGGCGACGCGGCCTGGGCCATCGCCATCGGCCTGCTCATCTCCAACACCATCGGCACCCCCAACTGGGCCAAGAAGGCCCTCCAGGTGGAATTCTTCATCAAGACCGGCCTGGTCCTGCTCGGCGCGGAAGTGCTGTTCAACAAGATCGTGGCCATCGGCATTCCCGGCATCTTCGTGGCCTGGGTGGTCACCCCGGTGGTGCTCATCACCACCTTCATCTTCGGCCAGAAGGTCATCAAGATGCCGTCCAAGACGCTGAACATGGTCATCTCGGCCGACATGTCGGTCTGCGGCACCTCGGCGGCCATCGCCACGGCCGCGGCCTGCAAGGCCAAGAAGGAGGAGCTGACCCTGTCCATCGGCCTGTCCCTGGTCTTCACCTCCATCATGATGGTGCTCATGCCCGCCGTCATCAAGGCCACCGGAATGCCCTACATCCTTGGCGGCGCCTGGATGGGCGGCACCATCGACGCCACCGGCGCCGTGGCCGCCGCGGGCGCGTTCCTGTCCGAAAAGGCCCTGTACGTGGCCGCCACCATCAAGATGATCCAGAACGTCATGATCGGCGTCACCGCCTTCGGCGTGGCCATCTACTGGTGCACCAAGGTCGAATGCGTCGAGGGCCAGAGCGTCAGCGCCATGGAAATCTGGTACCGCTTCCCCAAGTTCGTGCTGGGCTTCCTGACCGCCTCGGTCATCTTCTCCGTGGCATACTCCATGCTCGGCTCCGACGCCGGGTTCACCATGATCGACCAGGGCGTGCTCCGGGGCTTCTCCCGCCTCTTCCGTGGCTGGTTCTTCTGCCTGTCCTTCGCGGCCATCGGACTCGCCACCAACTTCCGCGAGCTCAAGCACTACTTCAAGGGCGGCAAGCCGCTCATCCTGTACGTGTGCGGCCAGTCGTTCAACCTGGCCCTGACCCTGCTCATGGCCTACCTGATGTTCTACGTGGTCTTCCCGGACATCACGGCAAAGATCTAGCCCCCAATACCAACCTCACTCCCATACGCAAAGGGGGGCCGAAAGGCCCCCCGCCCCCTTCCAAAGGAGAAACATCATGCAACATCGCAGCCTGCCCCAACGCCTCGCCGCCTTCCTTGCGGCCTGCGCAATGATCTGGGTCCTGACCTATGTGGCCGGGCCCATGCTGGTCAACGCGTCCGACGACTTCCGGACGCTCGGCGACTTCATCGTGGCGGAAAACATCGACACCGGCATGTTCTACTACACCGACCTGGAGATCGTCGGCCACGCCGACCACAACTCGCGCTCGACCATGGAGTACATGCCCCACGGCCCCGGCCCCACGCCCGCGGTGGGCTCGGCGACGGGCGCGCCGGCAGAGTAAGGCCGGGAACCGGGCGCGGCGGGAGGCTACCCGCCGTCGCGGGGGTCGAACATGGCCTCGATGAGCCGGTTCACCCCGATGAGATAGAAGAAGGTGCGGCCCACGGCCCCCAGGAAGTAGCCCACCTGCTCCGACTCGCTGCGGCCCAGGCCGTAGGTGCGGAAGTAGAGCAGGAAGCAGATGTAGAGGGTCAGGCCGCAAAGGATGGCCAGCGGAATGGCGGTATTGAGCCGAAGAAAGAGGGTCTCGCCCGAGATCCGACGACGAAAGTACAGCACCAGCAGAGCGACCGTGCGCATGACGCCGGTCCAGGCCCGGACGAACATGTCCGCCGTGGCCACGCCCACAAAGGCCGCCGCGCCGAACAATACCACCCCGCCCATGCCGTCCATGCCCATGCCTCCCTCGCGAATCCCGCTTTTCCCGATACTGGCACCATACGGGCCGCGCCTCCATGCCGTCAAGGCCGCCCTTGACGGACGCCCCCCCCATCCGGGATACTGGCCCCAGAAAGTATGAAACTCCCTCGTCCCTACTCACTGCAAAGCCGGTTCCTGCTCGGCCTGCTCGCGGCATCGCTGGTCATCGGCGGGATGCTCTTCGCCGGTTTTTCCTACCACATGCGCCAGGTGCTCGAAAACGAGGTCCGGGACAAGGCGACCATGGTCCTGGCCCAGGTGGACTCGGTCCAGCACTACGTGCGCCAAAAGCTCCGGCCGCGCATGTACGAGGTGATGCCGGACACCTTCGTCATCGAGGCCATGTCCTCGTCCTACATCTCGCGCAACATCATGTCCGACATGGCGGAGCAGAGCCACACCAGCCACCTCTACCGCCGGGTGGCCATCGGCGCGCGCAACCCCAAGTTCGAGGCCAACGCGCTGGAGCGCGAGCTGGTGGAGACCTTCCGCGCCCGGCCGGATCTTGCCATGTGGCAGGGGTACAAGGAGATCGGCGGGACCCGGCACTTCGTCATGGCCCGGCCCGTGGTCTTCCGCAAGAGCTGCCTGCATTGCCACGGCGAGGTGGCCGACGCCCCGGCCGAGCTCCTGACCCGCTACGGCGACCGGGGCTTCCACCACGCCGAGGACTCCATCGGCGGCGTGGACTTTGTGGGACTGCCGGTGACGGCCTCGGTGGCCCGCATCCAGAACACCATCATGACCTACCTGATGGTCTTCGCCCTGGCCGCATTGCTCTATTTCGGGGCCACCAACGTCATCTTCAAACGCATCGTGGCCAACAACATCCGGCTGCTGACCACCAGCTTCCGCCGCAACTTCAGTGACGACAAGGGGCTGGCCCTGGTCCGCGAGGTCGAGCAGGGGGACGAGATCGGCGAGATGATCGACGGCATCGACAAGCTGAGCGACTACCTCTACGAGGCCAGGCAGCAACTCCAAAGCTACGCCACGGGCCTGGAGGCCATGGTGGACGAGCGCACCCGCGAGCTGGCCGACCAGGCGAGCGCCCGCGCCTCGGACGTGCAGCTCTTCGTCCAGCTCCTGTCCGGCGCGAGCCGCAGCGGGTCGCGCCAGGAGCTGTGGAACGCCACCCTGCCGGACATCGCCCGGCGCTTCGACCTCGAACGGGCGGTCTACGTCTGCACCTTCTACTCCAACCGCCACTACTCCTGGCCCGAGTCGGCCGCTCCCCACGCCCTGCCCCCGGACTGGGTGACGCTGCTGACCGAATCCCGGGTCCGCATCGAGGGCGGCCGCGCCTTCATCCCGGTGGAGTCCTCCCAGGGCACTGCCGAGGGGCTGCTCTGCCTCTACCACAAGCCGGGCCGCACCTTCGAGGAGAAGGACCGCGCCGTGCTCCAGGCCATCGGCCACCAGTTGGGCATCGCGGCGGACACCATCATGGCCCTGGAGTCCATCGTCCGCCACAGCGCCAACCTGCGCGCCATCTTCGAGGGCATCACCGAGCCGCTGCTCCTGACCGACTCGGCGGGCTCGCCCGTGGTGGCCAACGAGGCGGCCAGGCGGCTGAGCATGGACCTCTCCGAGGGCGTCATCCGCGACGGCAACGTCATCGGCCTGCTCTGCGAGGGCGGGGCCGGACGCCGGGACTGCGACATCTCGACCTCCATCAACCTGGGAGAGGTCATATCCCGCGAGGTCTCGCTCCAGAGCGGCCGCTCCTTCGCCCTGAGCATCTACCCGGTCTATCCGGCCGGGCCGGACCAGGCCGGGCAGGCCGTGGTCTACGTGCACGAGACCACCCAGCAGAAGCGGCTGCTGGCCCACATGACCCAGTCCGAAAAGATGGCCACCGTGGGCAAGCTCGCCTCGGGCCTGGCCCACGAGATCAACAACCCCCTCGGGGTCATCCTCTGCTACGCCGAGCTGCTCAAGAAGGGGCTGCCCGAGGGCCAGCCGGGCGAGGACGTGGACGTCATCCTCCGCCACACCCGCCAGGCCCAGCTCGTCCTCAAGAACCTGCTCAACTTCGCGCGGCCCAAGGCGGCCACGGACCGGGCCGTGGATCTGGTCCAGGCCGTGCGCTCCGTGGCCGACGTCTTCCGGGTCCAGGCCGAGCGGCTGGACGCCGCCATCACCGTGGAGGCGGAGGACGGCGTGCCCCCGGTCCTGGCCGAGGCCCAGGCCCTGGAGCACATCATGGTCAACCTGCTCATCAACGCCCTGGACGCCATGCCCGAGCACGGCGGTCTGGTGCGCGTGGAGGTCTCCCAGGACCGCGAGGCCTGCGAAGTGGTGGTCCGCGTGGCCGACAACGGCCCCGGCATCGCCACGGAGCACCTCCAGTACATCTTCGACCCCTTCTACACCACCAAGGAGGTAAACAAGGGGACCGGCCTCGGGCTGTCCATCGTCTTCGGGTTCATGAGCGACCTGGGCGGCTCGGTGGTGGCCGACAACAGCGAAAACGGCGGCGCGGTGTTCACCCTGCGGTTCCCGGCGGCGCCCCCCCCGGAGGATGCATGAACAGCGGCATAAGCGGCGTGAACAACGGCGGCAAGAAGGGCGGCGACCCCATGCGCATCCTGGTCGTCGACGACCAGACGGATTTCGCCAAGGGGCTGGGCCGGCTCATCGAAGGCGAGTTTCCCGACGCGCGCATCCAGGTGGCCACGTCCAGCGAGCAGGGGCTCCTCGCCCTGCGCCGCTCCCCCGTCAACCTGCTCATCACCGACCTCCAGATGCCCGGCATGAACGGCCTGGACCTGCTCGACGCGGCCCTGCGACGCTCCCCGTCCCTGTCCGCCGTGGTCCTCACCGCCCACGGCTCCATCGAGACCGCCGTGGAGGCCCTCAAAGCCGGGGCCTACGACTTCCTGACCAAGCCCATCGAGACCGAGACCCTGTTCCGGGTGGTCAGCAAGGGGCTGGAGCGCAGCCGCCTGCTGGACGAGAACCGCGACCTGCGCAACCAACTGGAGCGCTACCGCGAGCACCTCATCGGCGAGAGCCCGGCCATGGAGCGGCTGCGCAAGTCCATCGGCGCGGCGGCCCAGACAGGCTACAACGTGCTCATCCTCGGCGAGTCCGGCACCGGCAAGGAGCTGGTGGCCACCATGATACGCGACCTGAGCCATCGGGCGGACAAGCCCTTCGTCACCGTAAACTGCACGGCCATTCCCGAGAACCTGCTGGAGAGCGAGCTCTTCGGCCACGTCCGGGGCGCCTTCAGCGGCGCGGACCGCGACCGCGAGGGCCTCTTCGTCCAGGCGGACACCGGCACCATACTCCTGGACGAGATCGGCGACATCCCGCTGGAGACCCAGGCCAAGCTGCTCCGCGTGCTCCAGGAGGGCGAGATCCGGCCCGTGGGCTCGGACCGCTCGCGCACCGTGGACGTGCGGGTCATCGCCTCCACCAACCAGGACCTTCCGGCCCGCGTGGCGGACCGGCGGTTCCGCGAGGACCTCTACCACCGCCTCAACGTCCTGACCCTGACCCTGCCCCCGCTCAGGGAGCGGCAGGGAGACATCCTCATCCTGGCGCGCTACTTCATGCACAAGGCGTGCGTCGAGCTGGGGCTGCCGGACAAGGAGCTCAGCCCCGAAGTGCTGGGCCACCTGGCGGCCGGGGAGTGGACCGGCAACGTCCGCGAGCTGCAAAACACCATGCGCAAGCTGGCCGTGTTCGGCACCAGCGACATGGTGGCAATGGACACGGTCCGCCTGGCCGGGGGCGGCGCGGGCGCAACGGCCGCGCATGACGGCGAGCTCCCGCCCTTCAAGGACGCCAAGGCCCAGGTGGTGGACGGATTCTCGCGCAACTACATCCGCGAGGCCATGGCCCTGGCCGGTGGCAACGTCTCCAGGGCCGCGCGCATCTCCGGCCTCTCGCGCGTGGCCGTCCAGAACATGCTGGCCCGGTTCGGCCTCTCCCCGGACGAATTCAAGTAGCCCGGACGCCGCCCTCCCTATATAAAAGGCGATATTTTCGCGCCGCATATCCCGCCGCCGGGTTGACACGGCCCCCGGATTCACGGAAATTGGTACGGCCTCGACCGGACGGGCCCGACGCGGTCCCGAAACAGCCGGGGCCGCCATTTCCAACGGACCGGATCGACATGGATTATTTCAACAAGGAAGAACGCGCCGAACAACGGGCCTTCACCGCCGCGAGGGACCGTCTCTTCTCGCCGGTGGTCACGGTGCTCATGGCCGCGGGGGCCACGCCCAACCACGTTTCCATCGCGGGCATCCTCTTCCTGCTCCTGGTCTGCCTCTTTCCCCCGTCCATGGCCCTGTGGGCCACGGGGTGCATGGCCCTGTACGTGCTCTGCGACGGGCTGGACGGCCCCCTGGCCCGCCGCCTGGGCCAGGCCCACGCCGGGGGCTCGCTCATCGACATCGTGGCGGACCAGCTCGGGGTGGTCTTCCTCTCGGCGGCGGCCATCGACCACTTCGCCGCCTGGGGCCCGGCCATGGTCCTCTTCGCCTGCTCCTACCTCATCTTCATCGGCCTGGCGGTCTACGCCAACGGCCTGGGGGTGGAGCTGCGCAAGTTCGTCCGCTCCAAGTACCTCTTCTTCCTGCTCTACCTCGGCTCCCTGTTCCTGCGACGGGACCTGGTGACCTATTTCTGCGGCGCATTCGCCCTCTACTACTCGGTGGAGAGCGTCGCGGCGCTGCGGCGCATCTACCGCTTTCACGACGACAGGGCCGGAACCGGCCGGAAGGCCGAAAACGGGAGAACGACGCCGCCCCCCAAGGGCGCAAAAAAAGCCGGGTGATCGCCCGGCTTTTTCGTCTGCTCTGAAAAGGCCTGCGGCCCCTACTCCTCCTTGGGACAGGGCGAGGCCAGGGGCTCGAAGGACTTGGTCTGGGGCAGGTAGCTCAGGAGCCGGCCGGTCTCCATGTCGAAATACCAGGCATGCAGGGTCAACTCGCCCGCATTCACGCGCTCGGCGATCCAGGGGAAGGTCATCAGGTTGCGCACGGAGCGCAGGGCCCCCGCCATCTCGCAGGCGGTGCACGCCTTCTTGTCCGGGCTGCCGAAGTGGGCCAGCACCTCGTCGCGCACGGGCTTCATCACGGACAGCCAGCGGCCGATGAACTCACCGGCCGCTGCCGGGTCTGCGTGCATCAGGGCGTCGACGCCGCCGCAACTGCTGTGGCCCAGGACGATGATGTTGGCGACCCTCAGGTGCTTCACGCCGTATTCTATGGCCGAGGACACGCCGTGGAAGCCGGTGTCGGACTCGTAGGGCGGCACGATGTTGGCCACGTTGCGCACCACGAATATCTCGCCGGGCTCGCACTGCATGATGATGGACGGATCGGTGCGCGAGTCGCTGCACGCGACGACCATGGTGCCGGGGTTCTGTCCTTCGCGCAGCTTGCAGAAGGGCGAGTCCTCCCGACAGAAATACTCGTTCCGGAAGCTCCGGAATCCGGCGATGAACCGTTGGATGTCGCGCATGGTCTCCTCCCTGGGTAAGCGAAAGGTGTGCCGCAAACGGCCGGTCGCGTCAATGCGCCGCGCCGCCCGGCCGGGCTACCTGACCCGGCCCAAGGTGCCCTTGCCGCCGAAAAGGTGGTCCAGGTAGAGATTGTCGCCCGGCATGGTGAAGTACCCCTCGTCCACGGTCACGGCCGGGCCGAATCGCAGCAGCTCGCTCACGGTGACGAACCCGTAGCCGCGCTCCCGGAGCGCCGCCACCAGGCGGGGCACCAGCAGGTGCGTCTTGTGCGGCACGGCGTTGGCGTGCATCAGGATGATGGCCCCCGGCTTCACATTTTTCAGGTTCCAGGCCACCAGCTCGTCCACGGTGTGGTCCAGTTCGTCCCGCTCGCCCTCGATGGACCACTGGATCAGCGGCAGCCCCATGGAGGCGAGGAGGGGGGCGGTCTGCGCGTTGTTGCGACCATAGGGCAACCGCATCAGCCCGAGCGAGGGCGGCACCCGAACCATCTCCGCGCCCAGGCCGCGCTGCCGGGCGCGATAGCCAAGCTCCTCGTAGAGCAGTTCGTACTCGGCCTGGGTCCAGTCCACCTGCCGCCGGACCTCGGCCTCGTCCATCAGGGCGAGGTTGCCGTGGGTCCAGGCGTGGTTGCCAAGCTCGAAGAGGGGATCGGCCATGAGCTGCATGGCCTTTTCCGGGTGGGAGCGCATCCACTTGCCTCCCGCGAAGAAGGACGCCTTCACCCCGTTAGCCCGCAGAAAGTTGAAAATCTCACGGCGGTAGCCCGCCAGGTGCGGCGCGCGCTCGCAGAGGTCGAAGGTCAGGGCGACGACCTTGCGCCCGCCGCGCGGCTCGACGCTGGTGATGATCCGTTGCAGCTCGGGCGGCACCGGAGGCAGCGCGCGCAAAGGCATGGTCCGCAGGGGCGGGCGCAGGTCCGGCTCGGGCAGGACGGCCCTGGCCGTGTCGCTGTCCGCCCCGGCGAGCTGGCCGTCGAACCAGAGGCCGTGGAGCAGCTTGTCGGAGCCGAAGGTCTCCTCGTCGGCGGGGGCGGGCGCGCTGCCGCAGCCCGAAACGAAAATCAGGATGGTCAACAGGCCCAGCAGGCAGGCTCTCAAGGACGTCATGCGGGTCTCCTCCGGCGCGGCGCGCCCGACTCGGGTTTCCCGCTCTCCTACGCCCAAGGGACCGGCAGATCAATACGGAAGACAACGCCCCACTCAACCGCCCGAAGGAGTTGCTGAATACGCAGTCCCCCCCCTGGCCGGCAGAGCCCGCAGCCGTCGCCCCGAAAGCCCGGCTGTTCCCGCTCCACGCGCAGGGGCGCGATGACGCGACGTGAGCAAGGAGGCCTAAGTCATGGCGAGGCAGGCCCGCTCCTCGCGCAGGGGCGCGATGACGCGGCTGCGCGGCCCGCGCTTCGCCTTGCCGTCCCGGCCCCGCTGACGGCCACGGCCGGGCGGCCCCGCCGCACCCGCTCCGGGCGTTTCTCCCGGCTCGGGCAACGCGGCTTCCCGATCCCGGTTCTCCGCCCCAGCGCACACCGGCCTTGCGTCGGCGCGCCGAACGCCTTGCCGATGCCGGGTTGCCCCTTCCATAGACGGATGCCGAAACTTCGGAAGTATTGCACGGATTCGGAATATTGCCGCGCGAGACAGGTATCCCGCCATTTGCCGCAGATTTCCCATGCTCCTGGGCCAACGCGCCCCAGGCGCGGCGAGTGGCCGGCCGTCAAAGGCGACACAATCGTCCTCCCGCCCCATGCCCGGCAAAATGGCATTGCGCACCGCAACGCCCCCCCAAGGCCCCATCGCACTGGGCAAAATCGTCAAAATCCGCATCCAACCCCGCCCCTCGGACGTTTTCCGCCCCTAAAAACGGATTTCTCCGCACTCCCGTCCGAGTTCGAGCCGCTCCGCCGCTCCTCCTCAACCCGCACAAGAACTGCTTCGCCCGAACTTTCCCGCATTTCGACACCGATTGCGCGATAATACCGGCCAGCCAAAAGGGCCGGGGGGCCGTCTTCAGGGATCTTCAAACTTTCAGATGGTGTATACTTTACTTAAATTAAAGAATATTTTTTTATATTATTCCCACTGCGCCGCCACGCAACCGACACGTAGCCACCTTTTGGGGACAAAAGTCACCCACCTTGTATTCCGATCTGGCAAGTCGGCATTGCACGATTTGATCTCACCATTTTTTGCCAGATAGTAAAATGTCCATCCAGTTATTTCATGGTGTTATGAAGATAAAAATTTCCCGCCCACCTCGGACAGGATGGCATGACTCCTGCTAACCCCGGATTTGATTGATCGTTCAATCTAGAGAGTAATAGACTGATTTTAAAGGAATGAGCCAATGGAACCCCGTGTTTTGCCTGTCGCAATCAACTTCCAGAACGAGGGATGACCAGTTGCAACGCCGATATTTCCTCATTTCGCTGATCGTCGGGCTGTCGTTTCTGGTCGCCGTCATCGGGTACGCTATCCCGCCCGAGAAGGAAAAGGTCCCCGCGCGCGTCGTGCTGGACAACACCGGCGGGCGCGTCCTGTTTTCCCACAGGACCCATGCCGAGGAGTACCACACGGACTGCGCCGACTGCCACCACTACGGCCTGGAGGGCGGGACATCCCTGCCCTGCGGCGCCTGCCATCCGCCGGAGTTCAACGATGAATTCCGCCTCAACCATCAGAAGGCCTTCCCGGACAAGGCGGCCTGCCTGCGCTGCCACGACGAGGCGCCCACCGGTCCCCTGGCGGAGGGCGAGCGGCCGGACATCGAGTCCATCCCGACCCGGGGCGACGCGTTCCACACGATGTGCCAGGGATGTCACGAACAAGGCGGCGGCCCGTTCGGCGCGGACGCCTGCTACCAGTGTCACGAGAGGTAAGGGCATGTTCAAGATTCGCTATTCGCTCGACTGCGAACTGGATAACGGCATCACCGACATCAAGCCGCCGCAGGAGCTGAACGTCCAGGTACGCAACCTCGTGCTCAAGGCCAAGAAGGGCGGCGTGCTGACAAAGGGCGACATCGTCGCCGAGCACCCGTCCTCCATGCTGGGGGCGCACCATGTGGCGTCCTGCGGCAAGGTCACGGCCGTCAACTATCACAGCCTGACCGTAAAGTGCTCCGGCGAGGAGGACACGGTCGAGCCCGTGGACGTCCGGTCCATGAACGCGGGCGCGGAACTTCTCCGCACCCTGCGCGGCCTGGGCGTGGACGTCTCCCAGCTCTCGGGCAAGGCCGAGACCCTGGTCATCAATGGACTGAACCCCGAGCCCGGCGTCTCCGTGGCTCAGCAAATCCTGCGAGACGGGCGGGAAGAACTGCATGAGGGGCTCTGCCTGGCCCGCGAGCTCATCTCCCCGGCCCGCACTTTCCTGGCCGTGTCCCAAGGCGAAACCATCACCCTGCCCGGCGCGGAGACCGTGGGCCTCAGGGCGCGCTACCCGTACTCCCTCGACCCCCTGGTCGTCCGCGCCGTCACCGGCAAGGAGTTTCCCGAGCACACCCGAGTGATCGACGTCATGGCCCTCTACGCCCTCGGCCGGGTGGCCCTGACCGGCCTGCCCGTCACCGACACCATCATGACCATCTCCGGGCGCAACTACCGCGTTCCCATCGGCACCACGATCAACCACCTCCTGAATGTCCTGAACATCAAGGTCGAGTCGGGCGACACCGTGGTACTGGGCGGGCCGTTCAGGGGCGAGGCCATCTACAGCCTGTACGACGGTGTCAAGAAGGGAGACTACGGCCTGTTCGTGACCTCGTCCAAGGCAATCCCCGCCGTGCAGGACGCCGCCTGCATCAACTGCGGCGAGTGCGTCCTCCAGTGCCCGGCCAGGGTCCAGCCGCATCTCATCAGCCGTTGCGTCGAGTACGAGCTCTTCGACCAGGCCGAAAAATACGGCCTGAACAGTTGCTTCGAGTGCGGGCTGTGCGCGTTCAACTGCTTCGCCAGGCGGCCGCTGCTCCAGTACATACGCTTCGCCAAGACCCAGCTCCGGACCAAGGCCGAGGCGACGCAGGCATAACGCCCCGGGGATTCACCGACTCAGACGACAAAGGACGACAAAGGAAATGATCCATCCCATCATAAAGGCAATGTCCGACAACCCGGTCCGGCTGGTGGTGTCGCCCCCGCCGCACTGGCGCAGCGGGCGCACCATCCAGGGCATGATGCGGGCCCACCTGCTGGCGCTCGTCCCCGCCGCCATCATGGCGGTGGCGATATACGGCGTGCAAGCCGCAGCGGTCATCGGCATGGCCGGGACCGCGGCGGTCGCCGCCGAGGTGGTCTGCCTCCGCCTCCAGCACCGGGACGTGAACGTGGACAACTTCTCCGCCTTCTACGCGGGCGTGCTGTTCGCCTTCCTCCTCCCGGCCACCGCGCCGTGGTGGCTGGCCGCCATCGGCGGCGTGGTCACCATCGCCCTGGGCCGCACCGTGTTCGGCGGATTCGGCTGCAACCCGGTCTGCGCCCCGCTGGTGGCCTGGGCCGTATGCCGGTTCTCCTGGCCCGACGCCATGGACATCGACCTCAACCTGGCGCACTTCATGGCCAACAGCCCCGTGGACCAGCTCAAGTACTTCGGGGTCCAGAGCCTTTCGCAATTCGAGTACATGGACCTGCTGACCGGCCACCAGATCGGCGGCCTGGGCTCGTCCCAGGTCCTGGCGCTGGCCGCGGGCGGCGTCTACCTGATCGCCTCCCGCTGGACCCGACTGTTCATCCCCGTGTCCTTCCTGGCCGGGGTGGCGGGCGCGGCCGCCCTGTTCTGGTTCATCGATCCCACGGCCTACGCCGACCCGATCTTCCACCTGCTGGCTGGCAGCACTGTATTCGGCGCCTTCTTCCTGGCCACCGACACCGCGTCCAGCCCGGTGGGCAGACTGCCGCAGACCGTCTTCGGCCTGCTCGCCGGGACCATGGTCATCGTCATCCGCGTCTACGGCGTGTATCCCGACGGCGTCCCCTTCGCCATCATGGTCGCGAGCCTGCTCAGCCCGCTGCTGGACCGCCTGCGCCCCAAGTTCTTCGGAGTCAGATAAGCCATGCGTGAAATAATCAACATGATCGTCGTCCTCTCGCTCATCTGCGCCGCGTCCGGCACCCTGCTGGTCAACCTCAAGCAGGCCACCAAGGCCCGCATCGAGCAACAGGTCCTGCTCAACGTCCAGGGCCCGACCCTCATGGCCGTGCTCAAGGGATGCGACAACGACCCCATCGCCGACCGCAAGAAGGTCGGGGACGTCACCCTCTTCCCGGCCCGCAAGGACGGCAAGCTCTCGGGCGTGGCCCTGGAGGCCTTTGCGGCGGGTTATTCCGGCGACATCGGCGTCATCGTCGGCTTCGACGTGAACGAAGACAAGCTCATCGGCATCGGCGTGACCACCCAGACCGAAACGCCGGGCGTGGGCACCAGGATCATGCAGCAGGGCTTCCTCAAGCAGTTCCGCGGCCATTCCCTGGACGGCCTGGACCTCTCCTCGCGCGGGGGCGACATCGACTCCGTGTCCGGAGCGACCTACTCGTCCACGGGCGCGGTGGACGCCGTGCGCAAGGCCCTGGAGACCTACCGGCGCATCAAGCCGCAAATCGCCACCCTGTGGGCATCCTAAGGAGCAACGCATGCCTTCCGTCATAAAGGAATTCACCAAGGGCCTCTGGGACGAGCTGCCGCCGTTTCGCGTGGTGCTCGGCCTGTGCCCCACCCTGGCCGTCACCTCCACGGCGGAGAACGGCCTGGGCATGGGCGCGGCGGTCCTCTTCGTCCTGACCCTGTCCAACGCCATCATCTCGGCCTTGCGCAAGATCATTCCCGGCAAGGTCCGCATCGCCTGCTTCATCGTCATCGCGGCCTCCCTCGTGGTCGCCGTGGAGCTGCTCATGCAGGCATATACCTATTCCCTCTACCAGCGGCTCGGCATCTTCGTCCCGCTGATCGTGGTCAACTGCATCATCCTGGGCAGGGCGGAGGCCTTCGCCTCCAGGAACGGCGTCATCCCGTCCATCGCCGACGGCCTCGGCATGGGACTCGGGTTCACCATGTCGCTCACGTTCCTGGGCGCACTGCGCGAAACGCTGGGCAACGGCACCGTTTTCGGCATTCCGGTGCCGTGGGAGGCCTTCCGCCCCGCCCATTTGATGGTCATGGCCCCCGGCGCGTTCATCTGCCTGGGGCTGATACTGGCCGGCATGAACGCCTTCAACCGGCACATGAGCCGCAGGAAGGGCGAGATTCCCACGGAGCCCAAGAACGCGGCCTGCGCCTCCTGCGCGGCCTGCAACCTGTGCGCCACGGCCAGGAAGGAGAACTAGCATGGAATACCTGATGCTGTTCATCTCGGCGATATTCATCAACAACATCGTCCTGGTCCAATACCTGGGCACCTGCCCGTTCATGGGCACGTCCAAGTCCACGGACGTGGCCATCGGCATGGGCGCGGCGGTCATCTTCGTCATGCTCATGGCCGTGGCCTTCACCTGGCCCCTGCAGCACTACGTGCTGACGCCCTACGGCATCGGCTACCTGCAGACCATCGTCTTCATTCTGGTCATCGCCTCGCTGGTCCAGTTCGTGGAGCTCTTCCTCAAGAAGGTCATTCCGCCCCTGCACGCCTCCCTGGGGTTGTTCCTGCCGCTCATCACCACCAACTGCGCGGTCATGGGCGTGGCCATCATGGTCCAGCGCGGCGAATACCCGTTCTTCAAGGCCCTGCTCTTCTCGCTGGCGACCGGCCTGGGCTTCCTCATCGCCCTGGTCATCATCTCCTCGATCCGCGAGCGGCTGGACATCTCGCCGGTGCCGGCGGTCTTCCGGGGCATCCCGGTGGCGCTGATCACCGCGGGCGTCATGTCCCTGGTCTTCCTGGCCTTCCAGGGCATGGCCGCATAACCGAACAAGACGAAGGATGCGAACATGGTAGCTTCTTCCATATTGGTACTGTTCCTGCTGGGACTGACGGCGGCCGCCATCCTGGCCGTGGCCTCCCGGCTTCTCCACGTCGCGGAGGACCCCCGCGTGGCGCGCGTCGAGGCCTGCCTGCCCGGCGCCAACTGCGGCGGGTGCGGCTATCCCGGCTGCTCGGCCGCCGCGGCGGCCGTGGTGGACGGCACGGCCCCGGCCGAGGTTTGCATCGTGGGCAACATCGAGACCTCCCAGCGCATCGCCGCCATCATGGGGGCCGAGGTCCACTTCAAGGAGCCCCGGGTGGCCACCAACATCTGTAGCGGCGGCGACCGCGCCAACCTGATCTTCGACTACAAGGGCGTGGAGGACTGCCGGGCCGAGGCCCTGCTCTACGGCGGCGAGAAGTCATGCGGCATCGGCTGCATCGGGCTCGGCACCTGCGTCAAGGTCTGCCCATTCAACGCCCTCCGGCTCTCCGAGGCCGGGGTGCCCGTGGTGGACTGGAACGCCTGCCGGTCCTGCGGCAAGTGCGCCGAGGCCTGCCCCACCGGGGCCATCCGCATCTCCAGCGTGACCAGCGTCCTGCTCCACCTGAACCAGACCGACGACTGCCTCGCGCCCTGCATGCAGAAGTGCCCGGCCCAGATCAACGTCCGCCGCTACATCCAGCAGATCAAGCAGAAGGACCTGCGCGGCGCGCTCCTGACCATCAAGGAGCACAACCCCCTGCCGCTCATCGCCGGCCGCATCTGCCCGGCCCCGTGCGAAAACATCTGCCGCCGCAAGATCGTTGACGAGGGCGTGGCCATCCACACCCTGCAACGGTTCGTGGCGGACTGGGAAATGCAGTCCGGCATCCGCGTGCCGCTCTACTGCAACCCGCCGAGCGGCCACAAGGTCGCCATCATCGGCGGCGGACCCACCGGCCTGTCCTGCGCCTACTTCCTTCGCCGCGTCGGGCACGAGCCCACCATCTTCGAGCGGCGCGAGCACATCGGCGGCATGATGCGCGGCGTCATCCCGGAATACCGCCTGCCCAAGAAGGTGGTGGACTGGGAGGTCCAAACCATTCTGAACCTCGGCGTCGAGACCCGCACCGGCGTGGCCTTCGGCCGCGACGTGACCCTCAAGGACCTGGAGCGCGAAGGTTTCGAGGCCGTGCTCATCGCCACCGGCGCGTGGAAGGTGCCCCCGCTGGGCATCGAGAACGACGACGCCGAGGGCGTGGTGGACGCCATCTCCTTCCTGGAGCGCTTCGGCCGCGAGGGTCCCGACATGAGCGGCGTCCGCGTGGTCGTGGTGGGCGGCAGCAACACCGCCATCGACGTGGCCCGCAGCGCCAGGCGCCAAAATGCCTTGGTCACGGTCCTGGTCCCGGCCATCCAGCGCAAGATGACCGCCAACAAGGACGAGGTCGAACGCGCCCTGGAGATCGGGGCCGACCTGCGTTTCCTGACCGCGCCCCTGGCCCTCCACGTGGAGAACGGGGCCGTGAGCGGCGTGACATACTGCGACCTGGCCTACGACGATCCGGGAAAGGCCGCCGGCGAGCCCAAGCCCGTGTCCGGGACCAAGGCCTTCATCGAGGCCGACCTGGTCGTGGCCGCCTCGGACCGCGTGGTGGACCACAGCCTGTTCACGGACGCGGACGGCAACCCGCTGTTCAAGAGGGACAAGAAGACCGGCGGCGTCAGCGCCAACCCGACCACGCTCCAGACCGACATTCCCAACGTGTTCGTGGGCGGCGAGGTCCACACCGGCCGGAACATCCTGATCCAGGCGGTGGCCGACGGCCGCCGGGCGGCCCGCGCCATCCACTTCCACGTCACCCGGGGCGCAGTGCCCGAACCCGACAACCAGCAGGTCCAGGTCATCCCGGAGACCATCCTCAAGAACATGCATGTGACCTACACCATCCCGCGCGTGCAGGTGCCGCTCACGCCCCTGGAGGAGCGCCGGATATCCTTCAAGGAGGAGGTGGCCTGCTCCATCTCATACGACGTCGCCCGCAAGGAGGCGAGCCGCTGCCTGCGCTGCGGCCTGACCTGCTACGACGCGGACGCCGGGGCGGAATACACCCAGGACGACGACGTCCGGCCCATCGACCGGCCGGGCTCCGAATAACGGCGGCCCAAGATCTCGCAACCATACCCTGCGCCCGCATGGCGTCCGGAGGGAATCAGCCCCCCGAAGTCCTCCGGCCCATGCGGGCGGCCCGGGACGCCGAGCCGCCAAACCATCGGCGAACAGGAAACGGCAAAGAAATATCACACCGCCATACCCAACGTCCGCATGGAGTCCGGAGAGGAGCTACACCCCGCCCCTCTCCGGCGCCATGCGGGCGGACTACCCCAAAATAACGCTTTACTTCTCCGGAGAAATGGGTGAAAAGCCTCTTACTCAGCGTGACTGGACGCACGACTACTTCTTGGCCCCATCGGGCAACTAACGTTCCACGTCAGTCGAAAAGATTTATTCTCCGTACCAGAGCCAACCGATTCCACCTGGATACATCCAGTAACGACCGCTGTCGCGCGCCGTCGTCCATAGCACTCTCACCCAAGGCATACATGAGTTTTTCGAACTTCTCCCTCGACAGGCGACTCGAAGCCTGCATCAAATCCTGCGGCTATGCGTCGCCCACCCCCATCCAGCGCGAGGCCATCCCGCTGATCATGCAGGGGGGCGACGTCATGGGCCTGGCCCAGACGGGCACGGGCAAGACCGCCGCCTTCGCGCTGCCCATCCTGCAGCGACTGCTGACCGACCGGGCCGCGCGCCGCGCCCCCCGCGTCCTCGTCCTGGCCCCCACTCGCGAGCTCGCCCTCCAGATCGGCGAAAACGTCACCGACCTCTCGCGCGGGACCGGCATCCGCAACGCCGTGGTCATCGGCGGCGTCGGCATGGAGCCGCAGATCCGGGCCTTCGCCACGGCCGACATCATCGTGGCCTGCCCCGGCCGCCTGGTCCGTCTCATCGGCAGGCGGGCCGTCAACCTCCGCAACATCGACACCCTGGTCCTCGACGAGGCCGACCGGATGCTCGACATGGGCTTCATGCCGGACATCAGGCGCGTCATCGCCGAGCTCCCGGAAAAGCGCCAGAACCTGCTCTTCTCCGCCACCATGCCCAAGGACATCCTGGCCTTCGCGAACCGCATCCTGGTCAACCCCAGGACGGTGCGGGTCGACGCGGCCACCCCGGTGACCAGCGTCAAGCACACCTTCTACCGGACCCAGCCCGGCGCAAAGACCGCCCTGCTGGAAGAGCTGCTCGGCCGGTCCGAGCACCAGAGCATGCTGATCTTCACCCGCACCAAGCACAAGGCCAAGAGCCTGTCGCGCAAGCTGGCAAGCTGCGGCTACGACGCCACCCTCCTGCAGGGCAACATGAGCCAGAACCAACGCGAAAAGGCCCTGAGCGGATTCCGCGACGGCCGCTTCTCCATCATGGTGGCCACCGACATCGCCGCGCGCGGCATCGACTGCGACCGCATCACCCACGTCGTCAACTACGACATGCCGGACACCGTCGAGACCTACACCCACCGCATCGGCCGCACCGGCCGGGCGGGCCGCACCGGCAGCGCCATCAGCCTGGTGACCCAAGAGGACGCCCTCCAGATGCGGGCCATCGAACGGGTCGTGGACGTCACCATCGAGCGGCGGGACGCCGACGGCGTCGAACCGCGCGAGCCCCGCGAAACCCGCGAGACGCGCGAGCCCCGCGCCCCTCGCGCCCCCCGCAGGCAGCCGCGGGACGCCAGGCCCAAGGCCGCGCAGCCGGCCCCGTCCAAAGGCGGGCGGCGCAGGTCCGGCAGGCCCCGGCAACCCTCGGCCTGATCCGGCGGGCCATGTCATTCTCCGGGCGTCCGCGTCCGGATGTCCATACCGTCAACGTCAACAAGCAACAGCAACGCAACCAACGCCGGGACCATTCCTGGAATGTGAAACGGCACAACCCATCCCCGATCAGGAGAAAAAAAATGTCCAAGAACTTATACGTCGGCAATCTGGCCTGGGCCACCACTGAAGATGAACTCCGCGCCGCCTTCGAGGCTTACGGCGCCGTCAGCTCCGTGAAGCTCGTCGAAGACCGCGAGACCGGCCGCCCGCGCGGCTTCGGCTTTGTGGAGATGAGCGACGACTCCGCCGCCCTGGACGCCATCGAGGCCCTGGACGGCAAGCCCCTGGGCGGCCGCACCATCAAGGTCAACGAGGCCAAGCCCCGCACCGAGCGTCCGCGCTGGTAACAACCGCCGCCGACATCGATTGCTCCGGATGCCGCACCCTCGCCGAGGGTGCGGCATCCTCCTTTTCCAGTCCCGCGCATCCGCCGCGGAACGCCTGGAGCGCAAACGCCCCGGAGCATCCGCTCCGGGGCGTCGTCGTTCTCGCCTGCCGGGGCCGGGCCCCGGCCGTCCGTCATCAGGCATAGGCCCGCGTGACGGTGTTGTTCGCCAGCTTCCCCTGCCGCATGTCCATGATGACGTCCACCGTCGCCTCGACCACGTCCTCGACGTCCCGCGCCGTGTTGCAGAAGGTGGGGGAGATGCGGACCAGGTCGTGCCCCAGCACGCGCAGGTTGGCGATGGCCATCCCGTGCCGCTCGTAGACATTCTTGACCACGTCCCCGGCCTGCACGCCGTCCGGAACCCGGAACAGGAACACGGAGCTGCGCAGCGCGTCGTTGGTGGTGGGAGTGGATATCCACTGGTAGGCCCTGGCCGGGGTGAAGTCCGGATAGATCGCCGGGAGCCGCCGGAACAGGGCCTCCTTGGCCTTGGTGCCCAGGTGATGGATGCGCGCCTCGATCGTGGCCGGGGTCGCGTGGGGATGGAACGCGCCCGTGTGGAACAGCGCGGCCAGCCAGACGGAGACCAGGGTGGCGTCATTCTGCTGGCCGAGATAGGAGAACCGCTTGGCGCTGGGGTCCATCGCCCCCTTTGCCGCATCGTAGCCGTAGTCCTCGGGGGTCATGATGTGCTCGTCGTATCCCCATATGCTCGGGGTGAACCGCTCGGCGGCCTTGGTCTTGTTGTTCATGTAGAGCATCCCGACCATCTTGGGCCCGCACGGCCACTTGTGGAAGCTGCCGGTGATGCTGTCCACGCCCAGGTCGGCCAGCCGGAGGTCCAGGACGCCCATGGTCTGGGCGCTGTCCGCATGGATGTGCATGTCAGGATTGACCTTGCGCAGCTCGTGGACGATCCGCGCCATGGGCAGCAGCATGCCGCACTCGTTGGACTGCCAGGACAGGGTGACCACCTTGGTGTTCTTGTCCACCATGGCCAGCAGGGCCGCGACGATCTCGTCCTCGCCCTTGGGGTCGGACGGGACCACGCCCTTGGCGGCCTCGTCCCGGGTCACGGCGTTGGCGAACATCCGGGTCCGCATCACCCGCACCGAGCCCTCGGGCCAGCCCTGGGTGGCCCGGCGGTATTCCCAGGCGTTGTAATTGGTGGGATGGTTGACGTCCCAGACGACCACGTTGTCCTTGGCCGGGTTGAAGAATCCCGAGGTCACCAGGCCGTTGTTGATGAAGTTGTTCCCCTGGGTGCTGTTGGCCACCAGGGCCATGAGGTGGTCCGCCCCGTACTTCTCGCCGTCCAGGCCGAACCATTTCTTGACCGCGCCGAGCCCGTGTCCCAGGCTCGCCTCGGCCAGCTCGCCGCGCATGGGAAACGAGATGTCCTTGGCCAGCAGGTCCTGGACCAGGTCCACGCCCGCCTGGACGGGCTTCAGGGACGGGCAAAGGTTGGCGGAATTGACCGAGACGCAGGTGTACCTGTCGCGGTCGAAGTAGTGGTTGACCAGGGTTTCCCACTGGCCTTCGCTGTCCGCGGCCAGCGTGTCGGCCCCGAAACGCGCGCCGTCCTTCCGGAAGCGCTCGATGAGGGCCTTGATTTCCGCCATGGCGTGAACCCGCCCCCTTCCGCTTGAAAGGCCGTCCTCGGCCTTGCCGGAAGCGGCCAGGGCCATCTCCGGAATGAACATCACGCCCCCGACGGCGAAACCGGCCCCAAGAAATTCACGACGGGAAAATTTCATTGCACATGCTCCTTGTCGCATACAGCGATCACAGTTCACGGTCCTTTGATGGCAGGCTACGACACAACACGCGTTTTTGAAAGGGAATCCTGTTTCCGTTATTCCCAACCCGGTGCAGCCGAAGGGATTTTTCGGACCGCGCGAAAGCCCGGACCGGGCCTCCCGCCCGGCGCGATTTCGGGCATTCGCTCGGCGGCCGTGGAGTATAATGGAGCCGAAGAACTTCAGCCGAAAAGGATATCACGTTGTCTTTTGCGGCGTCATTGGATAGCCTTAAGTATCGCAAAGACCAACAGCAGTGAGGATTTTATGAAAAACTTCATTCTTGTCGCAATGTTGCTGGCGTTTCTGGTCGGTTGTGCATCCAAGACCACTACGGAAACCGACGAGCAAAAGCGCGCCAGGGACGCCGAAGTGGTCAAGGACATCGGCTCGCGAGCGACCCAGCCGACCACCCAACGCCCCTAACGGGTTCCCCTTTCCTCCTTCCTTCTAATTCGGCAGGATTCTATTGATGCGCCTTTTGAAAATCGCCTGCATTCTCCTGATCGTGATGCCGGTCGCGTTCGGCCTCTCCGCCTCCTCCGCGTCCGCAAGCGGCCTTTGCCCCGACGCGACCATCGACCAGTATCTGCAGCAGCCCGTTGAAAAAACCCTGGGCAACACCAAGGTCATCTATGCGGCGGAGGTCAACTTCCGCCGGTTGGCCGCCCAGTCGGACCGGCCGATGATGCTGCTGTTCTACAACAACGACCAGGATTTCTCCAAAGGCCTGGCCGCGGTGGCCACCTGCGTCATCAACCGTTATCCCCAGGTGCGGTTCATAGCCTATGAAATCCCGGAACTGACCCAAAGGGAACTGGACAGGGCGGGCCGCTACACCGGCGGCACCATCCAGACCGTGCCCAGCCTCTACCTCTACCGCTACACCAAGGACGGCATGGAGCTGGCCGGCTCGATCCAGGAGGGCTACCGGGACAAGGATCTGGTCAAGAAGCAGATCGTCAGGGTCGACGAGTTCGTGAAGACCGAATTGTTGCACTGATCCCGAACCGCATCCGCTCCAGCGCCACGGAGAGCGCCAGGAGGAACAGCGTGCAACCGATCCAGACGCCCGCGCCCATGACGTGGTAGCGTCGGCCCAGCCCCGTGACCAGGTAGAACGCCGACGTGTCCACGTAGGAGAGGACCAGGGCCAGCCGACCGCCCGATTCCGCAAACACCGTCGCCGGAACCTGGCCCACGGCCAGGAGGGAAACGATCCTTCCGGTGGACGCGGCCCAGCCTATCAGGGCGGCCAGGGCCCCGCAGGCCACGGCCACCGCGCCGCGCCCGCCACGCCATAGCGCGCCGCCCCCCGCCCGGGCCGGGCGCAGCCAGTTCCACAGGCTGATCCCGGCCTGCGCCCCCACCATGTTCAGGATCATGTCGTTGAAATCGAGGTACTTCGTGTACTGCGGATACAGGGCGTATTGCAGCAGTTCATCCGTCATGCCCACCAGATTGCAGGCCAGCAGCGCCCAGGCGTCGCCCCCGATGAGGCCGCGCAGCAGCAGCCCCAGGATGGCGTACTGCGGATAGTGGATGCGTTCCACGTTGGTGCAGATCAGGAAGGTGTTCGAGGCCCAGAGCAGGCCCGCCAGGACAAGCCCCTCCGCCAGCAGGCGCTTCCACGCCACCCGCCGGAACCAGAGAAATGCGGCGAATGCCCCCAGGCCGGGCAGCAGCGAGCCCCAGTGCAGCGCCCGCTCTACGCTCGCGCGGTCGAGCCCCTCGATGGCCTTGGCGTAAAACTGGCTGACGTGATCGTGCCCGTAGATGAACAGGGCGCAGTACCCGGCAACGGCCAACGGATACGCCCAGGTGCGGAAGCGGTCCGCATCGCCGCTCACGGCCGCGCCTCAGAAACGGGCTTCCGGGAGAATTCGATGACGGGGAACGTTTCCGGCATGTGGGAATCGAACGCGCCGTGGGGTTTCCATGCCCATCCGGCGGGACGGTACGGGTCCAGCTTCCGGCCGTCGGGGCCGTATTGCTGGAAGCGGGAACAATCCATGCGCCAGATGTCGCCATCGGCGGGGGGCAGGGAACGTCCGTTCGCCAGGAGCGCCAGCCCCGTCCAGGGGATGGCCAGCTCCACGGTCCACCCCCGATCCGGCGCACCGGGCTCGTTGACCGTCCCGTCAACGGCCACAGCCGCGCGCAGGCCGGGCATGTCCCAGTCCAGGTATCCCGTGCGCATACCGCGCGGATGTTTGTGGTCCCCGATGCCGTCCAGCTTCATCGTCCGGCCTCCGGGCGCGAACCCCGCGAGCGCGCCGCGTCCGATGGCGTCGTCCCAGACCCAAAAGGCTTCATAAAGGGTGCCGAGCGCATTGACCTCCAGCTCGTAATAGGCGTCGCCGCCATCGATGAACAGCTCCACGTCGTTGTCGCGATAGACCTTGTCGTCCCGCTCCACCACGCCGGCCCGGACATCCGGCTCCTCCACCCAGAAGGCCACATAAAGGAACCGGTCGTCCCATAGGATGGCGGCCCTGGAGTCGAGCCACCCCGGACGGCCGGTGACCAGATCGGAAAAACGCGGGGATTTCCGGGCATGACGCCATTCGGGCTCATCCGGAACGCCGTCCACCGTGATGCGTTCCGCCCGCCGGGCCCGGTAGTCGGCCCCGGACGCCGGAGCCGGACCGGCCGCCGACGCCGCCAGGCACAACACCAGCCATATCCCGACCCACGGGTGCGCCGCCTTCATCCGGGCCATCCCGGGACAACGCCGCCCCCTTCGGCTAGCGCACACGCCAGACGCCCCCCTTCCGCCAGTCAAAGCGCAGTGTCTCGAACGCGGCGCCGTCCCGCTCGAACAGCCCGAGCAGGCGGAAGAGCACGGAACGAACCACCGGCCGGTCGGTGACGGCCAGGAAACCGGCGCGGGCGGAGTGGACGAGGTAGGGATCGGGCATGGCGTCGAAATCAATCTGCCCCGGCGTTCTGCCCGTGGCGTCCACCACAGCGCCGAATCCCGTGTAGCCCTTGTCCAGCATCGCCTGCGGCGCCTCCAGCACGCCGGTGGCGGGGTCGAACCGAAAGCCCTCGCGAGTGAAGAGGTCGAGCCGGTTGACCACCGGGGGCACCGTGGCGTCGTAGACGTGCGCAAAGGAATAGAGGTACCCGATGGTCGCAAAGACACGGGCGGGCAGACACAGGGCCACCGGCGTTCCCCTGTCCGCGTCGACGTCGACCAGCTTCGCCACCGCCCCTTCCCACGCGTCGCCCTTTGGCCCCGCTGGCAGCGCATTGATGGAATGGCGCGAAAAATGGCGCATCCAGGCCGCCGCGCGGGCAAGGTCCCCCTGCATCAGGGGATACGCCGCGACAAAGCAGGAGCGGTCCGTCTGCGACCCGCCATCGAAAAACGGCCGCATACCGCTAAAGAACTCAAAGAAGTATCCGAAATCCCACCATGTCCAGACCGTGGTCCCGGCCGGGAACGACGCTTTTATGGTCCGGCTCAGCGCATAGTCGTCGCCGGTGAAATACGCGTTGGGCGTGTAGTCGGCCGCCTTCAGGGCCGACGGGCCGAGCAGGACGGCCACGGCCAGCACACCGGCGACCCCCCTGAGCCGCGCATCCCCGGCGTTCCAACGCCTCCCAAGGGCGTCGAGAGCCAGCTCCCCGCCCCGTATCAGGCCATAGGCCGTGAAAAACGCCGCCGCCGGAATGAACAATGAGGCAAAACGGTTGGAGACAAGTCCGGCCACCCCGCCGCCGAGCCCGAAAGCGATCAGGAACAGCCCGTCCCAACGGCGATCCCGGCCATACAGCACGACGCCGACCAGCGTAACGGGCAGGAGCGGCCATGCGCCCAGGCACTTGACGCCCAGCCGGGCCAGGGTCAGCCCCTTCAACTCGATGATGGCATGGCGGACCAGGGTATCGCCCCCGAGCCCGAAGGCCAGGCGCAAATGCTCGCGCACGTACTCCCAACCGGCGGCAAACGGGGTCACTCCGGCCAGGCCGAGAAGCAGGGCCGCCGCGACGAGGGCAAGAACCCCGATCTTGAGCAAAACCCCCTCGCGCAGGCGCGGCGCATAGGCAAAGGAGAGCGGGACAAGAGAAAGGCACAGGAAGACGCCTGGCTTCCACCAGAGCCAGAGCAGCACGATCATGGCCGCCCATCCGGCAAGCCAGCGCGCCCGCCCCCGTTCCCCGGCCGTGAACCGCTCCAAGGCGAAGAGCGCGAAGTAAAGGGCGCAGGGGACCAGAGCATCCGTGTCCAAGGACCCCAGGTGCGTGCGGATCATCCAGGCCGGGGCAAGGTAGGCCAGGAGGGGCGCGGCGAACACCATGAGCCTGGAGCGCGTCCGCCAGGCCCAGGGCAGCACAGCCAGGACCATGGTCATCCCGAGGACGGGCCCGACCCATATCGAGACGGAAAGCAGGTCGAGGTCGCCCTCGCCGCCGACGGCCGCCAGCAGGGCCGGGAGCAGCAGCGAGCGATGGAGCGAAACGAAAAATTCGGAGGGATGGCCCCCCTCCCGGACGATTCGGCGGGCCTCGGACAGGGGGGAGTACCCGTCGTTATTCGTCACCATGGGCACGCCGTCCACGGCGACGCCCCGGGCGACGAGGCTGCGCCAGTCCCGGTGGGCGCACCCG
>NZ_JAQUWN010000035.1 GCF_028692895.1 Pseudodesulfovibrio sp. | reverse complement strand
CAGGGCGCAAAACAAGGCGCCCGTCAGGAGCGGGAGGTGCGGCAAATGCCATGCGCCGGGCGCAGGTATGGCGTGGGGGAAAAGAAAAAAGGGGCGTTGCGCCCCTTCAGCTATTCCTTGTCCGGAGACCAGTTCGGGTCGCGATATTTCTCGGGATTGTAGAGGCGCCAATCGGTGCCGTCGTCATACTTCTCGTCCGCGCCGGGGTACGGCGTGTACACGTTTTCGCTTTTTTCCTCGTGACAATCCACGTTCTCAAAGTAGGATTTTTCCATCATTCTCGCCCTCTGAAATGACTGGGATCGGCCCCTGCGAAAAAGGGAAAAGGGCCGGACGGCAAGCCGCCCAGCCCCTGTCTGAAACAAATCAACGCCCCTGTCAAGCGCCTTTCAGGGCCGCTTCCAGGTCGGGTTTGACGTAGAGTTCCCCGCCGTGACAGTCGTTGATGACCAACAGCGGAAAATCCTTGACCTTCATCTCGCGGATGGCCTCGGGCCCCAGTTCCTCGAAGGCGATGACCCTCGATCCCACTATGGAGTTGGACAGGAGCGCGCCCGCCCCGCCCGTGGCCCCGAAATAGACGCCCTTGTGCTCGCGCATGGCCGCCTTGACCTCGTCGGACCGCTTGCCCTTGCCGATGGACGCCTTCATGCCCAAGGCGTGCAGGCGCGGGGCGAAGGTATCCATGCGATAGCTGGTGGTGGGCCCGGCCGAGCCGATGGGGCGGCCCGGAGGCGCCGGGGACGGCCCCACGTAGTAGATGGCCGAGCCTTCGAGCTCAAAAGGCAGCGGCTTGCCCGCGTCCAGCAGCTCGAAGAGCTTCTTGTGGGCCGCGTCGCGCGCGGAGTAGATGACGCCGGTCAGGAAAACCACGTCGCCCGCCTTCAGCGGCTCGATGGCCGCGTCCGTCAGCGGGGTGTTCAGCTTGTATTCCGCCATTAGAGTTCCACCTCCTCGTGCCGCTGGGAGTGGCACTGGACGTTGACCGCGAGCGGCAGGCTCGCCAGGTGGCACGGCTCGACGGTGATCTTGACGCCCAGCACCGTGGTCTTGCCGCCCAGGCCCATGGGCCCGATGCCGAGCCGGTTGAGGGCCTCCTCCAGCTCCTTCTCCATGGCCGCCACCCTGGGGTCCGGATGGACGTCGTCCAGCTTGCGCAGCAGCGACCGCTTGGCGATCTTGGCCGCGTGCTCGAAGGTGCCGCCGATGCCCACGCCGATGATGGTGGGCGGGCACGGGTTCGGCCCGGCCTCGGCCACGCGGTTGATGACGAATTCCTTGATGCCCTTCCAGCCCTGGGCCGGGGCGAGCATGGTCACGCGGGACATGTTCTCGGCCCCGCCGCCCTTGGCCATGTAGGCGATCCTCAGCTTGTCGCCCGGCACCAGGTCGAAATGGATGACCGCCGGGGCGCCGTCGCCGGTGTTGGCCCGGGTCAGCGGGTCGCACGCCGACTTGCGCAGGTAACCCTCGCCGTAACCCTTGCGCACGCCTTCGTTGATGAGGTCGCGCAGGTTGCCGCCCGCCACCCGGCACTCGTCGCCGAGCTCCACATAGAACACGGCCAGCCCACAGTCCTGGCACAGCGGCAGCTTGGTCGCCATGGACAGGTCCGCGTTCTCCAGCAACTGCCGAAGCACTTCCCTGGCCGAGGGACTGGTCTCCTCCGCCATGGCCCGCTCGAACTTCGCCCGAACGTCCGCGGGCAACTCGGTGTTGCCCTTCCGGCACATCCCGGCCACCGCTTCCACGACGGCCGAGCCCTGTATCTCTCGCATGTTACCTCCATGTTGCAATGAACGCCTCCGGCGCCCCTACCGGGGAGCGCCTTCGGCGAGACCGGAAAACCTTTTGGGAAAGGTTCTCCGGACTCTCCAAAACGTTTTATCGCGCTTCGCGGGGATTGACGGCCGCGCTACTTCCTGAACAGCCGCTTGAGGGAGGTGATGCCCATCTTGCGGCGCAGGAAGCCAAGCTGGTTCTGCAACGGCAGGTGCTTGGGGCAGACGTCCTCGCAGGCGAGCAGCCCCATGCAGCCGAAGATGCCCATGTCGTTGCCGATGATCTCGTAATAGTCGTTGTCGGTCCGCTGGTCGCGCGGGTCGATGAGGAACCGGGCCACGCGGTTCAGGCCAGCCGCGCCCAGGAAGTCCTCGCGCATCCGGGCGGTGGCGCAGGCGGCCACGCAGCAGCCGCATTCCACGCACCGCTCCAGCTCGTAGATGGCCACGGCGTCCTTGTTGTCCATCCGCTCTTCCAAGGCGGCGGGATCGAACGCCTTTTCGGTGTGAATCCAGGACTCCGTCCGGGTGTACATTTCCCGGAACCAGGAGCCGGTGTCCACCGACAGGTCGCCGACCAGCTCGAAGATGGGCAGCGGCAGGAGCGTGATCTCGCCCGGCAGGTCGCGGGTCTTGGTGTGGCAGGCCAGGCCGGGACGGCCGTTGATGACCATGCCGCAGGACCCGCAGATGCCCGCGCGGCAGCAGAAGTCGAACTGGAGCGACGCGTCCTGCTCCTCGCGGATGCGGTTCAGGGCGATGAACAGGGTCATGGAGTCGGTCTCTTCGAGGACGAACTCCTCCGTGCGCGGACGGGACGACTTGTCCTGCGGATTGTACCGGAATATATTGAATTTCAGTAATCTGGACATGGGCTAATCCTTCTTGGAGTCGGCGCTGATGATTTGGGAATGGCCGTAGCCCCGGTCTCCCGGCGGAATCTCGACGACCTGGGTGGCCGGCTCGTATTCAAGGGTCGGCAGGGTGTCGGATTCCTTCTTCCAGTAGGCCAGGGTGCGGTTCAGCCAGTCGCGGTCGTTGCGCGCGGGAAAGTCCTCGCGGTTGTGGGACCCGCGCGACTCGGTGCGCCTGAGCGCGCCGTAGGCGACCATCAGGGCCATCTTGACCTGGCCCTCCAGCTTGAGGGCGGCCGCCAGCTCGGGGTTCACGCCCTTGCCGTTGGAGCGCAGGCCGACGTTGCGGGCGCGGATCAGGGTGTCCTGCAGGGTGGCCACGCACTCCTCCAGCCCCTGCTGGGTGCGGAAGATGTTGGCCCCCTTGTTCAGGGCGTCCTGCATGGCCGCTCGCACGCGGTAGACGTTCTCGCCGCCGCTTTTGCCCTCTATCAGGGCGTCGATGCGGGCCTGCTGCCGCTTGACCGCGTCATTGATGAGCGAGGTCTTGAACTCGGTCTCGCACCCTTCCAGGAATTCCGCGATCTTCTTGCCGACGATGCCGCCCGCGACCACGGTTTCGGCCAGGGAGTTGCCGCCCAGGCGGTTGAAGCCGTGCATGTCCCAGCAGGCGGCCTCGCCCGCGGCGAAAAGGCCCTTCAGGCCATAGGCCGCGCCGTCCCTGTCGGTACGCACGCCGCCCATGGAATAGTGCTGGGTGGGCCGCACCGGAATGAGCTGGTGGATGGGGTCCACGCCCAGGAACGAGGTGCAGATTTCGTAGACCTCGCGGAGCTTGCCGGTGATGTGCTCCTCGCCCAGGTGGCGGATGTCGAGCCAGAGGTGCTCGCCGTAGGGGGACTTGACACCGAAGCCCTCGCGCATGTGGTGGGTCATCCAGCGGGAGACCACGTCGCGCGAGGCCAACTCGGCCTTTTCGGGTTCGTACTTGTCCATGAACCGCCGCTCGTTGACGTCGAGGAGCGTGCCGCCGTCGCCCCGGCACCCCTCGGTGACCAGGATGTCCGTGGGCACGATGCCGGTCGGGTGGAACTGGACGGCCTCCATGTTGCCCATGGGGACCACGCCCGAGGCCACGCACATGGTGTGCGCGCCGCCGTCGCAGATCACGGCGTTGGTGGTGTTGGGATAGATGCGGCCGAAACCGCCCGCCGCGATCATGGTCGCCTTGGAGAGGTAGACGCGCAGCTCGCCGGTGCGCAGGCAGCGGGCGACCACGCCGTAGCAGGTCTCGCCGTCATGGATCAGGGCGATGGCCTCGGTCTTGTCGTGCACGTCCACGCCCACCTGGGCGCAGCGGTTGTCCATGGTGCACATGACCGCGTGGCCCGTGCCGTCCGAGGTGTAGCAGGTCCGCCACTTGGCCGTACCGCCGAAGGAACGGGCCATGATCAGCCCCTCCTTCTCCAGCGTCTCGACCTTCTCGAATTTCTTGCCGCCCTTGTAGTAGACGGACTTGCCCGCCACCACGCGGTTCCAGGGCACGCCCCAGTGGGCCAGGCGGCGCATCTCTATGGGCGCGGTGTCGGCGAACAGGCGGGCCACCTCCTGGTCGCAGCCCCAGTCCGAGCCCTTGACCGTGTCCGCGAAGTGGATGTCGGGACAGTCGCCCTCGCCCATGACCGAGTTGCCCAGCGAGGCCTGCATCCCGCCCTGCGCCGCCGAGGAATGGGAGCGGCGCGCCGGGACCAGGCTCAGGCAGATGGCGGAGAAACCGGCGTCGGCGGCCTCCACGGCCGCGCGCTCGCCCGCCAGACCCGCGCCAACGACCAGAAGATCGGTGTAGATAGTCTGCATGGCGTTTCTCCGTCTAGTTGACGCTCAGGAAGAGGAACCTGAGCAGGGTGATGAGGCCGATGGCGATGAACATCAGGGTGAGCAGATTCTCCCCGCGCTTGAACTTGGCGCGGTCCGCGTCCTTGACGAACCCCCACTTCACGGCGATGCGGTAGAAGCCGATGCCGACATGCAGCTCCACCAGGGGCAGGAGGATGAGGTAGAACACGGCCCAGAACCCGCTCTGGACGCGCGCGGCGGACTTGACGGCGGTGATGGGCAGGTCGGTCAGCACCACCCACATGTGGATGGCTCCCATTATCAGTATAATCATGGCGGACACGGCCTGGATCACCCACAGCCAGGTGTCGCCGTGGCGCAGCATGCGGGCGTGCTGCCACAGGGTCTTCTGGCCCTCGGCCCGGAAGGGAATCTTCCGCGCCGCGAGCACGAAATGGGTCAGGAACAGGAGAAAGACCAGCGGGCCGCCGACCTGCGCCATGAACGTGACCTCGAAAAATTCCGCGATGGCGTTCATGACGCCGGGACTGACGACGACGCTCGACACCAGGATCATGTGGCACCACATGAACAGGATCAGACCGGCCCCCGAAAGCATCTGCAACCAGTCCATGGCGCCATCCCACTTACCGGTCTTCCCGGCAGGTGCATAGGTGATGGGCATGCATTCCTCCATTGAGTTAGACACGACAATTCCTCGGATACATGCATAACCTCTAGGCATGCCACAAGTTTATTGTCAACATACGCACGGGATCAGCATCTCTCCCGCCCCCCCCGCCCGGTACGGGAAAAAGCCTGTAAAGTCCGTTGAGTGCACAGTCAAACAGGGCCTCTCCGGCCCGGCAATTTTTTTCAGGTTTCGCACGTCCGTCACGCTGGCGAAACCGGCGCGGGCCCGGGCGGGCCGAAACGCCCCGCCCCCATTCGCAAGGTTTGCATTTTCCGAAAGCTCGGGTAGAATCGCCAACCCGCCCGGTTCCCCGACGGACACGGCCCTTGCCACCGCCGAACCGGGCCTTATCATACTATGCAGCAAAACAACCCAACGATATCAGCGGAAGCGCCCCGACTGTCCGGCGTTTCCCACGGAGTGAATCCATGTTCCGAAAACTTCTGCTGCTCGGAGGAATGCTCATGGTCCTGACGAGCTGCCAGCATCACGCCAAACAGACCACCATCGAAACGCCCGCTCCCCAGCCCCTGGCCGACCTGCTCAAATCGGCCCCCGGAGAGACGAACGTGGTCAAGCTCAAGAACGGCCTGACCGTGCTCATCAAGCAGGACGACCGTTTCCCCCTGGTCAACGCACGGCTCTACGTGCACGCGGGCAGCGGCTATGAAACGCCGAACGAGGCGGGCATCAGCCACCTGCTGGAGCACATGGTCTTCAAAGGCACCAAAAAACGCGGGCCCGGCCAGTCCGCCCGGGACATCGAGTCCGTGGGCGGCAACATGAACGCGGCCACCAGCTTCGACTACACCGTCTATTACGTCGAGGTGCCCGAGGAGCGGATGGCCCTCGGCCTCGACGTCATCACCGACATGGCCTTCCACGCCGCCATCGCGCCAGAGGAGCTGAAGAGCGAGAAGGAAGTGGTCCTCAAGGAACTGGAGCGCGGCGAGGACTCGCCTGGCAGCATGCTCTTCAAGACCCTCCAGGGCATGATCTGGAAGGGCTCCTCCTACGAATGGCCCATCATCGGCTTCCGCGACACGGTCCGGGGGCTGACCAGCGAGGACATCCACAACTACATCACCCGGTTCTACCAGCCGCAGTCCATGATGCTGGCCGTGGTCGGCAAGGTGGACCCGGACAAGGTCCTGGCCGAGGCCGAAAAGCTCCTCGGCGGCCTGAAGAACACCCGGCCCGTGACCCCGCCCGAGCCCATCGCCATCCCGGCCAAGGGCGCGGGCCCCACGGTGGTCACCCTGCCCGGCCAGTGGAACAAGGTCTACCTGGGCGCAGCCTTCCCCATCCCGCACGCAGCCTCGGCCAAGTGCGCCGGGCTGGACCTGCTGGCCCAGCTCCTGGGCGGGGACGACACCTCCCGGCTCTACCGCAAATTCAAGTATGAGGAGCAGTTGGTGGACGACATCTCCATGTCGGCCATGACCCTGGAGCGCGGCGGAATGCTCTACGTCAGCGCCACTCTGGACGCCGACAAGGTGGAGAAGTTCTGGACCGGCCTCACGGCCGAGCTGGCCGCCTTCAACCCCGACGAATTCACGGACCAGGAAATCCGGCGCGCCAAGCTGAACATGGAGGACTCCCTGTTCCTGGCCAAGGAGACCCTCTCGGGCCTGGCCTCCAAGGCGGCCTACTTCCAGTTCTTCGAGGGCGGCGAGGAGGCGGAGCAAAACTACCTCTTCGAGCTGAACCAGGTGAACCGCAGGGAAATGCGCACCCTGTACCGCGAATTCGTGCGGCCGGACCGCCTGTCCGCCTGCGTCCTGCTCCCCCGGGAGAGCAAGCTCACGGCCGAAGCCCTCACCGGCATCGTGGCCAAAGGCTGGCCCATGGACCAGACCGTGGCCAAGGCCGCCGACGTCGCGACTGGCGGCGGGGAGAAGGTCGTGGACCTGCCCGGCGGCGGCCGCCTGGTGCTTCTGCCCGACGCCACCCTGCCCTACACCGCCCTGTCCCTGTACTTCGCGGGCGGCGACGGCATCCTGACCAAGGGCCAGGCGGGGCTGGCCGCCCTGACGGCCCGCGCCCTGACGCGCGGCAACCTGAAAATGACCGCCACCCAGTTGGAGGACTTCCTGTCCGACCACGCGGCCTCCATGTCCGCCTCGGCCGGGCGCAACGTCTTCGCCCTGGAGGCCAAGTTCCCGGTGCGCTTCACCGACGACCTGCTGCCGGTCATCCGCCAGACCCTGACCGCCCCGGCCTTCGACAGCGCCGAGGTCGAGCGCGCCCGCCAGGACCAGATCGCCTCCATCAAGAGCCGCGAGGACCGGCCCCTGGGGCTGGCCTTCCGCCACCTCTTCCCGTTCCTCTACACTTCCGGCCCCTACAGCATGCTGCACCAGGGCACGGCCCAGGACGTCGAGAAGCTCTCCCATGCCGACATCATGCGCTTCTGGGGACGCCAGGCCATGCACCCCTTCACCCTGGCCGTGTGCGGCCAGTTCGACGAGAAGGCCATCGAGAGCTGGGCTGCGGGCCTGGCCAACACCATGACCGTGCCCGGCGACGTATACGACTTCGTCACGCCCGAATGGAACACCAAGCGCGACGAGACCTTCCACCTGCCCGGCCGCAACCAGGCCCACCTGCTCATGGTCTTTCCCATTCCGGGACAGACCGACCTGGAGGACTCGGCCCGGCTGGAGCTGCTCAAGGCCGTGCTCTCCGGCCAGTCCGGCCTGCTCTTCCGCGACCTGCGCGACAAGCAGGGGCTGGCCTACACCGTCACCGCTTTCAACTGGCAGTCCGTGCGCACCGGCTTCACCGCCCTGTACATCGGCACCGACCCGGACAAGATCGACACCTCCCTCGACGGGTTCAAGCGCGTCCTGGCCGACCTCTCGGCCAAGACCCTGCCCGAGGAGGAGCTGACCCGCGCCCGCAACATCCTGCTCGGCGACTACTACCAGGAGCACCAGTCCCTGATCTCGCGCAGCCGCGAGGCCGCCAGCCTCATGGCGCGCGGCATGGACCGCGACTATGCCGAGGCGCTCATCAACCGGGCCAAGGACGTGACCCCGGCCGAACTGCGCGACACCGTCCGCAAGTACCTCGACCCGGCCAAGGCCTACCTGGTCAAGGTCATGCCCTAGCCGCCGCAAAATGCGACAACCACCACGGGGAGGCCGACTTCGGCCTCCCCTTTTTTTACCGCGCCGCCCGACCACGCCCGACGGCGTCCGGAAACGCCCCCAACCGTCCGAAATGGCCCTGCCTCTCTCGACGCCTCCGTCCACCGACGTCCTCCCTCTCGCACTCGTCCCGCCGCCCCAAGCCGAGCTCCCATCCTCCCCCGACCCGGTTTTGGACATCCCACAAAAAAACCGCTTGACACCTGATAGACGACCGGTCTATTTCCAGTCCACGGAGCATCCATGAGCGAAGACACCAGACAACGCATCCTCGAAGTGGGGGCCGAGCTGATCCACCAGCGCGGCTTCAACAACACCGGCCTCAAGGACATCCTCGAAGCCGCCGGCGTGCCCAAGGGGTCGTTCTACTTCTACTTCGCCAACAAGGAAGCGTTCGGCATCGAGATGGTGGACTACCTTTCCCAGCGCTTCGGCGAAATGGTGGGCCCCATCGTCCAGGACGAGTCCGTCGCGCCCCTGGAGCGGCTGCGCCGGTTCTTCATGGCCTTTCACGCCTATTTCGAGGCGCACGGCTTCACGCGCGGCTGTCCCATCGGCAACCTGGGCCAGGAGATGGGCGACCTGAGCGCCCCCTTCCGCGAGAAGCTCACCCGGTCTCTGGACGGGCTGGCCGGGGTGGTGGCCGACCTGCTGGCCAAGGCCCAGCGCGCGGGCGACGTCGAGCCCGACCTGGAGATTCGCGAGACGGCCATCTTCATCATCGAGGCCTGGCACGGGGCCATCATCCGCATGAAGGTCACCAAGACCCCGGAGCCGTTGGAAATCTTTTACAAACTCATTTTCGACAACGTGTTGAGATGACATCGCCGGACGGCCCGGCCTTCCGACGTTTTTTTGTACCCACATTGTAGACGACCGGTCTACTACAACCCGCATCCTTAGGAGGACGCCATGTTCCTGATCGATTACGCCACGCCGGAGAAAGCCACGGGGTCCGTGGCCGAGGTCTATGCCCTGTTCCCCAAAACGATCGCCGTGCCCGATCCCATCCAGCTCTACAGCGCCAGCCCGCGCTACCTGGGACACCAGATGGCCATCATGGGCGAATACATGAATGACGAAGCCTACGAGCCCGCCCTGCTGGCGGCCCTGCGCTACATCGGCGCGTCGGCCACCTGCTTCGGCTTCTGCACGGAGTTCAACCGGAACATGCTCGCGTCCATGGGGCTGAGCGCCGAGGAGATCGACGCCCTGCACACGGACCCGGCCAAGGCCTTCGACCCGCGCGAGGCCGCCCTGCTCGCCCTGGCGGCCAAGGCCGTGGCCGATCCCGACAAGGTGACGGCCCAGGACATCGACGCCGCCCGCGCCCAGGGCTGGACCGATCCGCAGATCTTCGAATGCGTGGCCTACACGGCCCAGATGCAAACGGTGGGGACCCTCTTCCGCACCTTTGCCGAAAAATAGTCCCTCGGGGCCGGGGACCGTCCTCCCCGGCCCCGCTTCCAGGGACTTGCCCATGTTTCTCCGGTGGGTTACACAACATGAACGCGACGAACCTTTTACCCGGAGAGGACGGAGACATGGCGCTCATTTTCGGCTCGCCCAAGAAACAGGCCCCGGCCAAGGACGACATCGGCAGCGACCACCGGCTGGCCATGGCCAGGGACATGTACATGGCCGGAAAGATGAAGCTCATGACCACCGAGGCCGTTCCCGGCCGCGAGATCCAGTCCGCCTTCGGCCTCATCGTCTGCCGCAGCTACAATTTCGACAACGCCTTCTACGGTCTCATGGCCCAGGCCGTGGACGTCAACGCCGACGCCATCGTCGGCTACCGCGAGACCATCGCCTTCCACCCCGAGGGCGACAAGTACTACTCCTGCTACGGCACGGCCGTGCGCATGAAGAAAATCAAGTAGCCCCGTGGCCGGTCCCCTGTCCCGATACTTCCCCCTCCTCCTGGCCGCCGGGTTTCTGATCCTGTGGGCCGCGCTGGCCGTCAACCCGGTCATGCGCGACGTCTGGTGGGCCGAGAACCTGCCGGTCATGGCCGTCTTCCTGCTCCTCGCGTGCACCTGTCCGCTGTTCCGTTTCTCCAACATGGCCTATGCGCTCATGGCCTGCTGGCTGGTGCTCCACACCATTGGCGGGCACTACACCTTCGCCAACGTCCCCTTTGATTTCGTGACCGACCTCTTCGGGTTCGAGCGCAACCACTTCGACCGGATCGGGCACTTCTCCATCGGCTTCTACGCCTTTCCCATCGTCGAACTGCTGACGCGCAAGGGACTGGCCAGACCGGTGGTGGCCTACCTGTTCGGCCTGTTCGCCATCATGGCCCTGGCCGCCGCCTACGATATCATCGAATGGTGGTACGCCGTGACGGCGGGCGGCGAGGCGGGCATCGAATTCCTCGGATCGCAGGGCGACATCTGGGACGCCCAGACCGACATGCTCTGCGACACCCTTGGGGCGATTACCGCCCTGATCCTCTTCGCCTTTTCCGGCATCCGCGCCGAGCGTTCCCGCTCACTGGCCTGACAGCCGCTACCGATAAAAAGAGGACGCCCCGGCGCAACGGTCTGCGCGGGGGCGTCCTTTTCCTGCGGCAACGCCGCGAACCGCCCGCCTTCCACCCCGAGGGCGACAAGTACTACTCCTGCCGCGGCGTGGCCGTGCGAATGAAGAAAATCAAGCAGCCTTCCGCCGATGCGACAAAAAACGCCCCGGCCTTCCATCTGGAAGGCCGGGGCGTTGCATTTCGCCATGCAGGATTTCACTCGGGCGACTGGCGCTCCCGAGCCATCGCCTCGAAGATGGGCAGAAAGACGGGCCGGATGTGGAAAGCCCCCTCCACGGAAAGATGATTGTCGTCAAAGTAGAGCAGCTTGTTTCCGGCGGTGAAATGCACCCGCCCGTCCTTGACGAAGAAATCCCTGGTGCTGAACACGTACAGGTTCGGAAGGCCCAGGTTCGCCACCACCTTGTCGAGTATCCGGTTGTGCGGCTCGGGCTTGGCGGCCTCCGTGTAATCCCTGATGACGCGCACCGCCACGATGGGATTGACGTCCGCGCGGGGCACCTGCTCCATCACCCAGACGTTTCTGCCGTCCGAGGCGAGCAGGGAAAGCAGCGCAGCCAGCTCCTTTTCGAAGACCATCGCGACCTTGTCCGGGGAAAGCTGTTCCCCCTGGTAAATGACCTTGCCGCCCGCCGCCAGTTCCCAGACCTGGTCCATGCGGGCTACGCAGATGATGTTCTTGATCTTGTTCTCGGTCAGATACGCTTCCAGCAACCGCCGCATGTCCGAAACGTCCTCGTCGCTCGTCTCACGGGTCATTCCCAGGAACGGCATCAGCCCTTCCCAGTTGAGGATGCCGGCCATGTCGAACTGGCAGGCCAGGTCGTCCACCACAGGGGCGACGGATTGGGCATGGCTGTTGCCGATGAGCAGGAAGGATACGGGTTTGTCCTTCGCGCCCAGTCGCGCGGCGTCGTTCGGCTCCTTCAGCGAAGTCCCCTGCATGAATCGCTGCTCGAAGGTATAGGGCTGCTGCCGAACACATGCAGGGCGTTCACCAGCCCGATGCCGACCAGAAGGATGAAGAGCGGGGCCAGCCGCTTGATGCACGGCAGCCAGTTCTTGATGCGCCTAAACGGCGTCTCCACGTATTTCCAGGAAAAAAACGCCAGCACGTAGGAAAGGACGCACAGGCCGATGCGCACGGCGGTGGAGCTCAGCCCCGGATACTTGACCTCCATCATGACCGAGAGGGAGACCAGCGGCCAATGCCAGAGATACCAGGAGTAGGAAACGTTGCCGGTGAGGCGCATGGGGCGCGAGGTGAACAGCCGCCCCACCAGGGTCGCCTCGTTGGTGAAGAGCAGGAACAGCGCGGCGCCCGACGTCACCACGAGCGACTTTTCCGCTATGCGGGTCGTCTCGTGAAAATTGAAGAAGCCGTAGAGCATCACGGCCACGCCGACGACGGACAGGAGCTCGTTCATCCAGCGGTGCGGCAGCCGGGTCAGCATGCGGCGGCGAAGGATGAGCGAAACCAGGACGCCGATCAGCAATTCCCACATCCGGGTGGGGAGCATGTAGAAGATGAAATCCCGGCCCACCAGGTCGGCCCCGTACCGGCAGAGGGCGAAAGAGAGAACGGCCATGCATGAAAAGACCGCCAGATACCGCTTGCGGCGGCCGACTTCGCCCGGCGCGCGGGACAGCCAGTAGAGCAGCAGCGGGATGATCAGGTAGAACTGCTCCTCCACGCCGAGGGACCATGTGTGCAGCAGCGGCTCGGCCCAGGCGTCCAGCGAAAAATACCCCGCCTTTTGCCAAAAGAAGATGTTGGAGGCCGAAAAGAGCGTCGCCAGCAGCGACTGCCCGAAGTGCGGGAACGGGCTCTGGACCTCCCCCACGAAGAGCGCGAACAGAACGTAGGTGGCCAGGCAGACGACGAGCAGCGCGGGCAGGATGCGCCGGGTGCGCCGCAGGTAGAAGTTCGAGATGGAGAGCGTGCCGGTCCGGTCCACCTCGGCGAAAAGCAGGGAGGAAATCAGGTAGCCCGAGATGACGAAGAAAACGTCGACCCCGTAGAAACCGCCGGTCACGGAAAGGAAATCAAAATGGAACAGGACGACCGCCAGAACCGACAAGGCTCGCAGTCCGTCAATTTCACCCCGGTATTGTATCAGCTTCAAGAAAAGTCCTTCTAAAACGAATGAAAAACGACGTTGAGACTGCAATTTTTCAGGCAGCGCGTCAAGTGGGCCAACCGACGGAAGCCGACCGCTCCCGTCACGAGAACATGTGACGATCCGGCATGTTGCGACGCACCCTGCCGGGCATGGCGGGGTTGCGCCATGCCGGTCAGTCGCGCACGCCGAGCCTACGGTCGACGAGCAGCAGATCGGCGATGGTCAGGGCCGCCATGGCCTTGAGCACCGGGTTGATGCGCGGGATGGCCGCGATGTCGTGCCTGCCGCCCACGGTGATGGTGGCGGCCTGGCCCGAGGTGGTCACGGTCCGCTGCTCCTGGGAGATGGACGGGATGGGCTTGACGTAGGCCCGGACCACGATGTCCTGGCCCGAGGTGATGCCGCCCAGAATGCCGCCCGCGTTGTTGGACTCGAAGCCGTCCGGGCCGATGGGATCGTTGTTCAGGCTGCCCAGCGAGCAGGCCGCCTGCACGCCGGAGCCGATCTCCACGCCCTTGACCGCGCCCACGGACATCAGGGCATAGGCCAGCCGGGCGTCCATCTTGTCGAAGACCGGCTCGCCGAGCCCGGCTGGCACCGAGGTGGCGCGGATCTCGACCACGCCGCCCAGGGTGTCGCCCTGACCCTTCACTTCCTTGATGCGCTCCTCCCACTTGGCCGGGGCGTCCGGGTCGGGGCTGAAATAGGGCCGGTCCTGCGCGCCCTCGAAATCCACCACGTCGGCAGGGATGCCGCCCAGCTCCACGGTGTAGGCGTAGACGGCGATGCCCTCCCGGCGCAGCAGCTCCTGGGCGATGGCCCCGCCCGCCACGCGGGACACGGTCTCGCGCCCGGAGGAGCGGCCGCCGCCGCGATAGTCGCGCAGGCCGAACTTGGCGTTGAAGGTGAAATCCGCGTGGCCGGGCCGGAACACGTCCTTGATCCTGGAGTAGTCCCTGGACCGCTGGTCCGTGTTCTCGATGACGAAGCCGATGGGCGTACCCGTTGTCACCCCCTCGAACACGCCGGAGAGGAGGCGGACCGCGTCCGGCTCCTTGCGCGCCGTGGAGGCCAGTCCGCCCTGTCCCGGGCGGCGGCGGTCCAGCTCGCGCTGGATCAGGGACTCGTCCAGCTCGATGCCGGGCGGGCAGCCGTCCACCACCCCGCCCAGCGCGGGGCCGTGGGACTCGCCGAAGGTGGTCAGCCGGAACAGGGCGCCGAAGGTGTTGCCGCTCATGGCCTCTCCTAGAATTTGTCGATCTTCATGACGTCTGACGTCTTGCCGATAAGGACCATGACGTCTCCTTCCTCGAAGGGCCGGTTGGCCTCGGGAACGAAGGAGAACTGGGCCTCGCCGCTCTTGCGGTAGGCCACGACCTGGACGTGGTACTCGTTGGTCAGGTTCAGGTCGCGCAGGGTCTTGCCCGCCCACTTGCCGATGAGGACCTCGCGGGTGACCACGTCCTGGCCCATGCCGAAATAGTCCTGGATGCCGGGCGTGGCCAGCCGGTGGGCCAACTGGAAAGCCACGAAGGCCTCGGGAAAGACCACGTAGGGCACGCCGATCTTGTAGAGCACCCGCTCGTGCTCCTCGCTGATGGCCTTGACCCAGATCTTCTCCACGCCCAGGGCCTGGAGGTTGAGCACGCAAAGGATGGAGGCCTCCATGGACTCGCCGGTGGAGACCACCACGCGGTCGAGCTCCTTGATGCCGACCTGCTCCAGCGCCTTCTCGTCCGTGGCGTCCGCCTGATAGACGTGGGACAGCTTGTCCTGGGCCCGGCGGATGTGCTCCGGGTCGAGGTCCACGCCGACCACGTCGTGACCAAGGTTGGTCAGGGCCGAGCCCAGCGAGAAGCCGAACTTCCCGAGCCCGATGATGCCTATTTCATTTTTCTTCGCCATGTGTTTCTCCGAAATTTAGCCCAGGGGCAGATCGGCCTTGGGCAACTGGTAGCGGCGCTCGGCCTGCCAACTGTGCAGGGCGGAAAGCAGCCAGATGGGTCCCAGCCGGCCCACGAACATGAGGACGATGATCATGCTCTTCTCAGCCCCGTTGAGTTGGGTGGTCAGCCCGGTGGACAGCCCCACCGTGCCGAAGGCGGAGATGACCTCGAACATGTTGGTCATGAATTTTTCCCGGCCCATGAGGTAGGCGTCGCCCGCGCTCTCCAGCGAGGTCAGGACCATGGTGCCCAGGCCGACCAGGAGCACGGCCAGGGTGCACAGGGCGATGACCTTGTTCAGTGCCTCCTGGCTGAGGGCGAAGCGGCCCACCGGCACTTGGGAAAGGCCCCGGAACTGGGCCACCACGAACCCGCCCAGGGCGCGGAAGGTGGTGGTCTTGATGCCGCCCGCGCAGGAGCCCGGCGAGCCGCCCACGAACATGAGCCCCATCATGAAAGCCAGGGAGACGTTGGTCATGGAGGCTATGTCCACGGTGTTGAACCCGGCGGTGCGACAGGTCACGGACTGGAAGAGCGCGGTCAGCAGCCGCTCGCGCAGCGGTCCCGTGGCGTTGCCCGCCGCACTCTCGGCGCAGAAGATGACCACGGTCCCGGCCACTACCAGGAACAGGGACATCCTCAACACGATGGAGGTGTGCCAGCTCAGGATGTGGCCGCCCTGGCGCAGCCGCTCGCGGCGCAGCACCACCCGCTTGGCCAGGGAGGCGCATTCGTTGAGGACGTAGAACCCGAGCCCCCCCGCGGTGATGAGCAGCATGAAGACCAGGTTGACGCCCACGTTGCCGCTCCAGCGGGTCAGGCTGTCCGGAAACAGGGCGAACCCCGCGTTGCAGAAGGCCGAGATGGAGTGGAACACCGCCGAATAGGGCGCAAACCCCACCGGGTCCAGGAGCCACAGGGCCAGGGCCCCGAGCCCCTCCATCAGCAGCGTGCCGACCACCACCCGGATCAGGAACTTGACCAGGCTGAACGACGGATCGCGCAGCAGGCTCTGGCCCACTGCGATGCGGTCGCTCAGGGAGACGTGCTTGCCAAGCAGGTGGATGAACAGGGTGGTGAAGGTCATGATGCCGAGCCCGCCCACCTGGATCAGCACCAGGATGACGTTCTGGCCCAGCAGGGAAAAATAGGAGCCCGTGTCCACCACAGCCAGGCCGGTGACGCACATGGCCGACGTGGCGGTGAAAAGGGCGTCGAGAAAGGAGAGCGGCCCGCCCGGATGGCTGATGCCCAGGCGCAGGAGCAGCGCGCCCGCCATGATGGTTCCGGCGAAGAACCAGACCGGCATCCAATATGGTGACAAAACTTTCGTTCGCATGGACATCTCCGGCAACGGAAGCCGGGCCCGTCAAAAGCCCGCGCGGCCGCCGCCGATCCCCGTTTATAAGCCTCTTGGCCCAACCTGTCAAAAATGCATGGAAAACGGCTTGAGGGCGTCCAGTGCGGCCCCCACCACCTCGGCCAGGGGGGCCTCCGCCAGCACGATGTCGGCGCACGCCTCGTAGAGCGGGGCGCGCTCGGCCAGGACCTCGCGAACCTCGTCCACGATCCCCTTGCCGGTCAACGACGGGCGCTGCGCCTCGTTGGGATCGCGCATCAGCCGCGCGGCCAGGGTTTCGGGCTCGGTCCTGAGGTAGACCACTACCCCGCCGGAGAGCACGGACCGGTTCTCCGCGCGCAGGACGATGCCGCCGCCGCAGCCCACCACGCGCAGCGGCCCGGCCGCCAGGCGGGCCAGGACCCCGGCCTCGCGGTCGCGAAAGGCGTCCCAGCCGCGGGCGGCCACGTAGTCGGCTATCTCCATGCCCACGTCGCGGGCCAGCTCGTGGTCGGTATCCACGAAGTCGAGCCCCAGGCGGTCGGCCAGAGCGCGGCCCACGCTGGTCTTGCCGCAGGCTCGCGGGCCGATCAGATAAATGGCGCGGGGAACTTCCATGCCCGACACACTAGAGGAAAACCGGACGGCCTTCAACGACGAAGACGCGCCCGCTCCTTTGCAATCGCGCCGTTTGCTGCTAGGACGGATGCCAAACGCGAATCCAATCCACGGGGGAACGCATATGAAGACCGCCATTTTCGGATTTTCCGGCTCCGGCAAGACCGACCTTTTCGCCGCCCTGGCGGGCCCCACCGCCGCCGCGGCGGGCAACCGCGCCATGGTCAAGGTGCCCGACGCCCGGCTCGACCCGCTGATCGAACTCTTCCACCCCAGGAAGGTCGTCTTAAGCGAGATCGAATACCTGGACATCCCCGGCGGCGGAGGCAAGGGCAACGGCCTGGGCGAGCGCGTGCTCAACGAGGTCCGTCCTTACGACTGCCTCATCGGCGTGCTCGACGCCTTCTCCGGCATGAACGACCCGAAACAGCAGTGGCAGGCCATCGAGGCCGACATGATGGTCTCGGACATGGCCGTCATCGAAAAGCGGCTGGAAAAGATCGGCGCGGACAAGAACAAGAACAAGGCCCTGATCGACCCCAAGGAGGAGGAAGGCCTGAGGCGCGCTCTGGCGCTGCTCGAAACGGAAAAGCCCCTGCGCGAAGACGAGGAGCTCTCCGCCCTGCCCGAGCTGCGCGGCTTCAAGTTTCTCTCGGCGCGGCCCGTCCTCTACGTCTGGAACTGCCCGGAAGGCGAGGAGGCGTCCGTGGAGCTGCCCGGCGACACCCCCGGCATGACCCACATCGCCGTGGCCGCCAAGCTGGAGCGCGAGCTGGCCGAGGTGGACGATCCCGAAGAAAAGGCCATGTTCCTCCAGGACCTGGGCATCGCCGAATCCGCCCTGGAGAAGGTCATCGCCAAGACCTACCAGTTGCTCGGCCTCATCTCCTTCCTCACGGCGGGCGAGGACGAATGCCGCGCCTGGCCCCTGCGCAAGGGGTCCAAGGCCCCCCAGGCCGCGGGCGTGATCCACACCGACTTCGAAAAGGGCTTCATCCGCGCCGAAGTCATCGGCTACGCGGACTTCCTCCAGTACGGCGACTTCAAGAAGGTCAAGGACGCGGGCCGCGCCCGGCTGGAAGGCAAGGAATACGTAGTCCAGGACGGCGACATCATCGAGTTCCGCTTCAACGTCTAGCCCGCGACGTGCCCACGGACGGCAACGGGGCCGGAGCGCATTCCTGCGCTCCGGCCCCGTTTTCACACCGAAAATCCGACTACTTTCCGACGTTCGCGGCCCAGCCCGCGTCAAGGGCGCTGCCGTACTCCGGGACCATCTCCGGCACCACTTCCTTGCGCAGCTTGCCGAAGGGCAGCGAGCCCGGCCCCAGGTCCACGGCTGCGAAACCGTCCCACTCCGCCCTGTTCAGGGCGTCCGGGTCAACGGCCGGGCAGTCGCCGCCGTTGGCGGGCAGGAACTTGGAGAGCTGCGCCTCGGGCGAGAGCAGGAAGTTGGCCACAACCAGGGCCCCGGCCTTGTTCAGCGCGTTCTTCGGAACGGCCATGAAGTGCATGTTGCCGAGCATCCCCCCGGCCAGGAGAAAGACGCCCACCCCGGCCCTGCCGTCGGCCGTCGGATAGGGCGAGCCGTAGTGCGCCGCGATGTCGATGTCACCCTTGTCGAAGAGGGCCTCCAGTTCGCGGGAGTTCGCCGGATAACGGGCGCCATTCTCCCACAGGCAGGGACGAATCTGGTTCAGGAAGGCCCATACCTTGGGCGAGGTCTGGGCGAAGATGTTCTTGTCCCACTGGGTCAGCCGGGTCTTGGGGCCGCCAGCCACGGTGCACAGAATCTGGCGCACGAAGGCCGAGCCCGTGAAGTCCGGCGGGGCCGGATAGGCGAACCGGCCGGGATGGGCCTTGATCCAGTCCGTCAGCGCCAGCAGGGTCACGGGCGGATTGGGCACGCGGTCCACGGCGTAGCGGAAGGTGAACTGGCTCCACCCCAGCGGAATCTCATACCCCTCCACGGGGGTCCCGAAATCGTAGGCCGCCAGCCGCTTGTTCACGTAGCGGACGTAGTTGGGCAGCTTTTCGGCCACCGGGCCGAAGAGGACCCCGGCCGCCTTGGCCCGGCGGAAGGCGTCGCCCATAAGGCAAAAGAGCTCGATGTCGCCGCCCTTGCCGCTTCCCTTCTCCTCCGCCAGCCGGGCCACCACCACTTCCGGCCCGATGGGCACGCGAACCAGCGAGATGCCGTAGCGCCGCTTGACCTGCTCCGCAAGGTAGCCGTCAATCCAGCCGTTGATGCGCGCATTCGAGCCGTCGATGTACAGCCGGACCAGCCCGCCCCTAGCTGCGGCCTCGATCTTGCCCCAGTCCTCGGACAGGATGGTGTCCCCACCCGAACATCCGGCCAGGCAGACCGCCGCCATCAGGCAGGCGGACGCCAGCAACGAAAAACAGAACCTGCGCATAACCAACCCCTTATGCATGAAGATGATGCAGACACGTTAACGCAATCTCCCGCTCCCGCCAACCCGTCGCGTTTTGCCCTTGCCATCAATAGGAATCATTCCTATATTACTGTCATGAGCAACACGACACAGAACAACAAGTACCGCGAGGTCGCCATCGAACTGGGCGGCTGCCGTGGCTGTCAGGGGTGCATCGATCTGAATCCCGGTGTTTTCGAGTGGGACGAGGCGCTGGACATGCCCTGCGTCCGACGCTCCAAGGTCACCGAGGACGAGGTGCGGGACATCATGAACACCTGCCCCGAGGGATGCATCGTGTTCGTGGATGAACCGGGGGAAGCGACCGACTCGTGACCGCGCGGCCGGGTCGTCTCCTAGGCCTTCGGGCGGGGGACGGCCCGGCCCCAACGTTCGCGCAGCTATCGAAAGGATCGCGCAACCGCGCGTTTCATCATTGTTGTCAATCCTGAATAAATCACTTTTTCTTCGGCATGGGCGGCAGGGAGCAGGACTCGCTGCAACAGGCGCCGTAAATGAAGCCGCAGTAGGTGTGGAAGACGCGGGTCTGCTTCTCGCGCTGCTCGTCGGTCAGGGGCTTGATCTCGGCCTCGGCGACCATGTCGTTCAGGCGGTCCCAGTGCGGCACGGCGTTCATGCCGTGGGCCACGGCCTCGCCGGTGCGCACGTCCAGCAGCGAGGCCTCCATGGTGTCGGTTACCAGTGCGTAGGCAACGGGCCCGCCCTCGATGAGCCGCCCGGCGCAGACCGTCTCCCGCTCGAAGGACATGACATCCCCGGCGCAGAAGAGGATGATGAAGATGGGCCTGCCCGCGCCGTCCTGGATCACGTAGTCGACGGGCCGCTCGAAATCCTCCCCGTCCACGCAATACCTGATCGGCACCTTGGCTCTGATCCGCTCCTTGGGGTAGCCCAGCTCCTCCACCAGCAGCCTAGCCAGCAGTTGCCGGAACTCCTCGAAGGTGGTCTCGTCGATCTCGTCGCCGGTCAGGTAATCCCGGAGCGTCCCGCCCAAACTCGATTCATGCATACCCTTCCCTCCAGTATCCATTTACGATAATCCCCCGCCTCCCCCAAGGCAACCCATGCCCTTCCCTCTTCCTTTCTCGCCATCGCCCGCCCTGGCCCGGAAGACGGCGCAAAAAAAGGGCGGAAGCGTCAGCTTCCGCCCTTCCGGTTGTCGGTTGGCCTTCGCCTAGTGGCCGGTGGCCACGATGCCGAAGAGGCTGTTGCCCGCGGCGATGGCGAAGTTGAACAGGGGGGCCGGGAGGATGCCGATGACGAGCACGGTGGCGGCGAGCATGCCCGCGCCCACCGAGGCGTACCAACTGGTATCCGGGTCCGGGGTCAGTTCCGGGGTCGCGTCTTCGGTGAAGGCGTGCCGGAACAGGCTCAGATAGTAGTAGATGGCGATGGCCGAGTTCACCACCAGCGTGATGACCAGCCAGTTGTAGCCGTGGTCCCAGGCCGAGGTGATCAGGAAGAACTTGCCCATGAAGCCCATGGTCGGCGGCAGGCCGACCAGGGCGAAGGCGCCGGCGGCCAGCGAGAAGGCCAGGACCGGGGCTTTCTTGTAGAGCCCGTTCAGATCGCTCAGCAGGAGGTTCCGGCCGTCCACCGCGATGCGGCTGACGATCCAGAAGACCAGCAGGTTCATGACCAGGTAGGCCAGGGCGTAGAAGGCGGCCGCGGCCAACCCTTCGGGCGTGCCGCTGACCAGGCCTACCATGATGTAGCCCGCATGGGCCACGGAGGAGAACCCGAGCAGCCGCTTGATGTCCTTCTGGGCCAGGGCCGCCAGGTTGCCGTAGGTCATGGAGCAGGCGCCCAGGACCGCGAGCAGCGTGGTGACTTCCAGGCCGGGCTTGATGAAGGCGGCCATGCGGACCAGGATGATGACCGCGCCCATCTTGGGCAGGGTGGCCACGAAGGCGGCGGTCTCGTTGCTCGCCCCCTGGTACACGTCGGGGCACCAGAAGTGGAACGGGAAGAGCGCCAGCTTGAAGAACATGCCGCCCAGGAAGAGGCACAGGCCCGCAACCGCCATGGGGTTGTCGGCGAAGTGCCAGTTCTTGGTGGCGAGTTCCGCGATGAAGGTCGTGTGCTGGCTGGCCATGATGTAGGACAGGCCGTACAGCGACAGGGCCGTGGCCACCGCGCCGAACATGATGTACTTGAGGCCGGCCTCGGCCGCGCCCTTGCTCTTGGCCCTGAGCGGAATGGTCGCGTACAGGGAGTAGGACGCCAGCTCCAGGGCCAGGTAGATGGTCACCAGCTCCACGCAGGAGGAGAGGATCATCAGGCCCAGGGTGGAGAAGCCGAGCATCATGTAGTAGTCGGACCGCTTGCCCTCGTCCAGGGTGGACTGGCGGGCGGCGTTGATGGAGGTCACGAAGAAGCCGAAGGCGATGGCGATCTTGAAGAACTGGGACATCATGTCAACCTTGTAGACATCCCAGAACATGGTCCCGTGCAGGCCGAAGCCCGCGATGGTGACGAAGAAGCCGAGGCCTGCCCCGAAGGGAATCCACTTTTCGACCAGGGGTTTCCACTCCCGGCTCCCCAGGCTTTGGATCATCAGGGCGATGACCAGGCAGAGGTAGTAGAACTCCGGGACGATGAGCGAGAGATTGAAGTTCACGTCTCAGCCCCCCTATTGCTTGACCGCGACGGCCCGGAACAGGTCGCCTGCGGCGGTTTGCATCGGCTGCTCGGTTTCGAGGTGCGCGACCTTGCGCTTCTCGAAATCGCCCAGCAGGTTCTTGATGGACGGGTCGATGATGTTGAAGAACGGCGCAGGCGCCAGGCCGATCCAGAGCACGAACACGGCCGGAACGGTCAGGTAGACCCATTCGCGCGCGTTCAGGTCGCGCCAGGCCTTGGCCGTGGAGGGCTTGCCCCAGGCCATCTTGAGCGACACGCGGAACATGTAGGCGGCGGCCAGGAGCGCGCCGGGCACCAGCAGGAAGCCCAGGATGGTGGACTGCTGGAACGCGCCGACGAACACCAGGATTTCACCCACGAACCCGTTGGTGCCGGGGAAGCCGAACGAGGCCAGGGCCATGAATCCCCAGAAGAACATGAAGGCGGGCAGATACTTGCCGAGCCCCATGTTCTTGGCGATGTCGCGGCTGTGGCTCCGCTCGTAGACCGCGCCGATCATCATGAAGAGCGCGCCCGTGACGATGCCGTGGTTGAGCATCTGGAAGAGCGCGCCTTCGACGCCGCGCTGGTTGAACAGGAAGATGCCCAGCGTGACGAAGCCCATGTGGCCCACCGAGGAGTAGGCCACCAGTTTCTTAATGTCCGTCTGGCCCAGCGCAATGGCTCCGCCGTAGAGGATGGAGGCGATGGAGATCGCGATCATCATCGGGGCGAAGTACTCGCTGGCGGCCGGGGTCAGCGGCAGGCAGAAGCGCAGGAAACCGTAGGTTCCCATCTTCAGCAGCACGGCCGCCAGGATGACGGAACCGGCCGAAGGCGCCTGCACGTGGGCCGCGGGCAGCCAGGTGTGGAACGGGAACATGGGCACCTTGATGGCGAAGGCGAGAGCCATGGCCAGGAAGGCCCAGAACTGGAAGCGGAAGCTGAAGTTCTGCTGCATCAGGTCCGGGATGGAGAAGGTGCCGCCCGTGATCCGGAAGGCCACGATGGCCGCCAGGAGCAGGGTCGAACCCGCAAGGGTGTACAGGAAGAACTTGATGGACGCGTACTTGCGGTCATCGCCGCCCCAGACCGCGATAAGCAGGTACATGGGGATGAGCATGGCTTCCCAGAACACGTAGAACAGGACCAGGTCCAGGGCGCAGAACACGCCGAGCACGGCGGAGGTCATGAAAAGCAGGCAGAAGTGGAACTCCTTGACCCGCTTTCCGATGTAGGTCCAGGAACACATGACGCAAAGGGGCAGCACCGCCAGGGTCAGCCAGACCATGAGGATGCTTATGCCGTCCACGCCAAGGTAGTACTGGAGCCCCCACTGATGGACCCAGTCGATTTTCTCGACGAACTGGAAGTCGGCGTTGGGCGTGTAGCCAAACAGCGGCACGGCCAGCAGCAACTCGACGATGGACACCGCGAAGGTGAACATCCTGACCACCTGCGGCGAGCGCAGGAAGAACAGACCGCACGCCGCAAAGACGGGGAATGCGATCAACAGTGTGAGTACCGGATATCCGAAGTTCAAAACAGATTCTCCTTAGATTGTCCGGCTTAGCCGAAGTACCATACCAGGGCGTAGATGCCCAAACCCAGAACGGCGGCAAACGCCAGGTAGTCCTGCAACTGGGCGGTCTGGGCCTTGGCCCCCACCCTGCCGAGATACCTGACGGTGTACGCGCTTCCGTCCACCACGGTGTCGATTCCCTTCTTGTCGAACACGCTCGTGCCGTCGCCCATGGCGATCAGGGCGCGAAGGCCGCCGGTGCGGTAGACCTCGGTCCAGACGTCATCGACCTTGGAGATCGGCCAGCACACGGCGCGCATGGTGACGCTGCCGATAAGCCGGTAGAACCAGTCGAAGTCCAGGTTGAGGAAGGCGTGCGGCTTGATGACCTCACGGGTCAGGTAGAAGGCCAGGCCGGAGAAGCCGAGCAGCAGACCCGAGTTGAGCACCTTGTCGATGGTCCAGGGATGGAAGGCTTCCTCGGCGTGGAACGGGAGGAACTGGTAGAGCATGTGGGGATAGACGCCCTGGGCGATACAGAGCATGCCGCACAGCGCCATGCCGATGTACATGTTCATGGGCAGCGGCTTGACCTCGCCCTTGTATTCGGACTTTCCGCCCCAGAAGGCGAAGTACGGCAGCTTGATGCCCACCGAGATGAACGTGCCGACCGCCGCGATTTCCATGCCCAGGGCCAGGATGGTCCGGTGCGCTTCGGCGGCGCCCGCGATGGTCATGGTCTTGGAGATGAAGCCGTTGAACAGCGGCATGCCCGAGATGGACAGGGCCGCGACCATGTACCAGACCATGACCCACGGCAGCTTGGTGGCCAGGCCGCCGAGCTTGTCCAGCTTGGCCGTGCCCACGGAGTACAGGATGGCGCCGGTGCCCATGAAGAGCAACCCCTTATAGAGGATATGGGCATAGGCATGGGCCACCGCGCCGTTGAGCGTCATGGCCGTTCCGATGCCGATGCCCGCCACCATGTAACCCACCTGGGAGACGATGTGGTAGGAGAGGATGCGCCGCGCGTTGTTCTCAATGCACGCGTAGAGCACGCCGAAGACCGCCATGATCGTTCCGGCCACGGCCAGGATTTCCCATCCGGCGAAGCCGCGCGCCAGGACGTAGACCGCGGTCTTGGTGGTGAAGGCGCACATGTACACCGCACCGGCCACGGACGCCCTGGGGTAGGCGTCGGGCAGCCAGGCGTGCAGGGGCACGACGGCCGCGTTGACGCAGAAGCCGGTCAGGATCAGCCAGTCGTAGTACTGGGCCTGGGTCGGGTCCACGCCGACGAAGGCGAAGGAGCCGGTGGCCTTGTACTTGAGCAGCAGGCCGCCCAGCAGGAACAGGCCGCCCACCGTATGGTACAGGAAGTAGCGGAAGCCCGCGCCGACCGATTCCTTGGTCCTTGCCTGCCAGATCAGGAACGTCGAGCCGATGCTCATCAGTTCCCAGAACAGGAAGACCGTCAGCAGGTCGCCCGCGAACACGCAGCCGAAGCCGCCCGCCACGTAGAGGGAGGCGCACACGTAGTGGCCCTTTTCCTCGACGTGCATGCCGTAGATGGCGCCGATGGTTGCGATGATGGCGAAGACCTGGCCGAAGACGATGGACAGCTTGTCCACCCGGCCGAAGACCAGGGCCTGGTCCAGGTAGTGCAGGGCCCCGTAGGTGCCCGGCACCGCCGTGAAGATGCCGTAGAGGGCGACCAGCGGCGCGACCAGGGCGAGAGCGCCCCTGAACGCCTTGACCTTCCACACCTCCTGCGGAACCAGCGGGACCAGAACGGCCAGCGTCAGGAAGGCGATGGAGGGATGGATGAAGCAGCTAGTCTCCATAGTAGTCCTCCCCGCGCTTGATGAACGGCTGAACGATTTTCTTCATGATGATGACCATGGCCAGGCCGACGACGAGACCGAACACGGCGAAGAAGCCGGGAGTCTCGTCCAGGTGCCAGAAGTGACCGTGGTGGGAATGGAAGAATACGTTGAGCACCACCATCGCCGCGAGCACGGCGAAGAAGATGATCCTCCAGGTCTTCCAGTTTTCTCTCCATTTGGCGAGGATCTCGCCCAATCCTTGTTGACTCATATCATCCCCCCTAGAACTTGCCCAAGATGTTGACGAAGTTCAGGAATGTCTGCGGATACAGACCCAGGAACACGGAGACGGCCGCCGTAAAGCAGAGCGGCACGACCATGGTCATGGATGCCTCGTTGTACTGGCCGATGTTCGCCTCGGGTTTCGGCTTGCGGAAAAAGGCGCGATACGTGATGGGCACGAAGTAGCCCGCGTTGAGCGCCGTGGAAAGCAGCAGGGCCACCAGGATGCCGATGTGCCCGCTGTCGAGGGTGCCGTTGACCAGATACCACTTGGAGACGAATCCGCAGACCGGCGGCATGCCGATCATGGAGAGGGACGCGATACCGAAGGCCCCGAAGGTCCACGGCATCCGGCGGCCCAGGCCGTCCATCTGGCTGATGCTCCGCAGGCCGGTGGCGACGAAGATCGCACCGGCGGCCATGAAGAGCGTGATCTTGGAGAAGGCGTGGTGGGCGATGTGCATCACGCCGCCCTGCACCGCCGAGTCCACCAGCATGGTCACGCCGACCACGACGTAGGAGAGCTGGGCGACCGTGGAATAGGCGAGCCGCGCCTTGATGTCGTCCTTGGTCAGGGCGATGAACGAGGCCACCACCAGGGTGAACGTGGCGACATACGCCGTGCTCATCCCGAGGCTGGTGTCGCCCAGGAAGGTGCCAGGCGAGCCGATGTACAACTGGCTCAGGGTCAGGAACGAGGCTGTCTTGGTGCCGAAGGCCGAGAGCACGATGCGGCTGACGCAGAAGACGCCCGCCTTGACGACCGCCACCGCGTGCAGCAAGGCCGAGACCGGGGTGGGCGCCACCATGGCCGAGGGCAGCCAGTTGTGGAACGGCATGAGCGCCGCCTTGCCGATGCCCAGGATGTACAGCCAGTAGGTCAGCGCCACCAGGTGCGGATGTTCGGCCACCACCTGGGCGGAGAACATGCCGTTCACGATGTCGGACAGGTGGAAGTCCAGGTTGCCGACCAGCACGTAGGTCAGGACCATGGCGGGCAGCAGGAACAGCTTGGACGTACCCATCAAGTAGACGATGTACTTGCGCGCCCCGACCTTCGCCTCGGCGTCCTCGTGGTGGTAGACCAGAGGATACGTGAACACGGTGATGACCTCGTAGAAGAGGTACAGGGTGAACACGTTGGCGGACAGGGCCACGCCCACGGCGCCGAAGATGGCCACCGCGAAGCAGACGTAGTAGCGGGTCTGGGCGTGCTCGTGAAGCCCGCGCATGTACCCGACGTTGTAGCTGGTCACGAAGAACCAGAGGAACGGCGCGATCAGGCCGAAGACCATGGACAGGCCGTCGGCGGCGAAGGCGATGCTTATGCCCGGCATGATGGTGGTCACATGATAGTACCACACCTCGCCGCGCAGCACGGCCGGGGCCATGTAGAGCACGCTTGCGAAGGTAAGGGCGGCGGCCACGAAGCTGATGGCCTCCCGCCGGTTTTCATCTTTTCGACAGAGCCAGATAAAGAGCGGCGCAATCAGCGTGATCACCACCGGCAGCAGTATCCTGGCAGAGACTATGGTCACTCCATCCATGGCGGCTACTCCTTCAGGGTGGTGATGTCACTGGTTTTGGCGGAACCGAACCGCCGGGCCACGACCACGACGATGGCCAGCACGAGCGTCGCCTCGGCCGCAGCGAGCCCCATGACGAACAGGGTGCCGAGCTGGCCGAGGATCGCGCTGAAGTCCGTGAGCTGGGCGGCCGCCACGATGGACAGGCCCGCGCCGTTGAGCATCAGCTCCACGCAGATCAACATGCCGACGAGGCTTCTCCGCTGGGTCAGGCCGAAGAGGCCCGCGCACAGCAGGATCAGCGCGACGATTTGATACAGAGTCAGGGCGCTCATCTATTTCTTCCCCCGCTTTTCCCAGGTCAGGAGCACGGCGCCGGACATGGCGACCATGAGGATGACCGAGATGAGTTCAAAGGGCAGGAAGTACGAGCCAAGAAGCCCGCCGCCCAATTGCTTGATGGTGACTTCGACGGGCACGGCCACGGACGCCACCGGCCGGGTCAGGACCAGCCACCCGAGGATGGCCGCCGGGGCGATGGTGGCCGCCAGGCCGAACACGTAGGTCTTCATGGGTGCGCTCCCGGCCTCGTCGCCCCCCTGCTCGGCCCGCGTGAGCATGACCGCGAAGAAGATGAGGACCGAAACGGCGCCCACGTAGATGAGCAGTTGCATGAACGCCATGAACGGCGTGGCCAGCAGCAGGTACATGCCCGCCACCCCGATGAGGGTGGTGATCAGGCCGACCAGGGCGCGGACCAGGCTGGAGCTGGAGACCGCGACCACACAGCCGCCCAATATGATGAGCGTATAGACGCTGAATGCGATTTTTGCCAAAACTTCCATTCCTTAAGCCTCCTTCTCCGCCGGGGCGGAAGCCTCGGACTTGGGAGCGTGAGCGGGCGCGGAGACCTCCGCGGCCTGCCCCTTCAGCCTGGCGAGGAGATCAATCTTCATCTCGGCCCTGCTGGTGGCGACCCAGTAGATGTTGTTGGAGAACCGGAGCGACTTGGCGGGACAGTTCTCGATACACGTGCCGCACAGGCTGCACTTGGTGTAATCGTAAATGAACTTGGCCGGGTTCTTGGGAGCCTTGGGTTTTTCGACCTTTTCTCCCGCCTCCTCGGCGGCCTTCCAGGCGGCTTCCTGGTCCGCGGTGGGCTTGGGGGCCTTGGACTTGACGACCGTCAGGCACCCGCTCGGGCAGTTGGTCACGCACATCATGCAGGAGATGCACTTGGGCGTGGCCGGATCCTTGGGCTTGCCGATCAGTTCGACGTGTCCGCCGTAGGTGGACAGGTTTTCGCTGTCGATGACCTCGCGCGGGTAGTGGACCGTGATCAGGGGCTTGCAGAAGTACTTGCCCGTGATCTTGAGGCCCACAATCAGGGACCAGCAGTCGATGATCGGCTGTATGACGTGTTTTCTGAAGGTATTCATAATGCTACACCTCTACAGCTTCAGGATCAGCGCCGTGGCCAGCAGGTTGAACGTGGCCAGCGGCAACAGCCATTTCCAGTTGATGTTCAGGAGCTGGTCGAACCGCACGCGGGGGTAGGTCCAGCGCACCCAGACCATGAAGGACAGCAGGGCGAAGGTCTTGAGGAGCATCCACCACCAGCCGTCCACGCCCGGGAACGGACCGTGATAGCCGCCCAGGAACAGGACCGAGCATACGGAGCACATGACGACCATGTATCCATATTCCGCCATGAAGAAGAGACCGAATCCCATGGAGGAGTACTCCGTGTGGAAACCGGCGGTCAGCTCCGACTCGGCCTCGGCCAGGTCGAAGGGGGCGCGGTTGGTCTCGCCGAACATGGCCACCAGGAAGATCAGGAAGGCCAGGGGCTGCTTCCAGATGAACCAGTTGCCGATGTGTCCGGCCTGCATGTTGGTGATCTCGGTCAGGCTCAGCGTGCCGGTCATGAAGGTCACGGCCAGGACGACCAGGAGCAGCGGGATCTCGTAGGCCACGGTCTGGGACACGGCTCGGGCCGCGCCCAGCAGGCCCCATTTGTTGTTGGAGGACCAGCCAGCCAGCAGCACGGCCAGACCGTTGAAGCTGGAGAACGCCAGGATCAGCAGCAGGCCGAGGTTGACGTCCATGCCCGTCAGCACCGGGCCGTACGGGATGGGCAGGAAGAGCAGCAGCACCGGCAGCATGGACAGGATAGGGGCCAGCCAGTAGAGGATGGCGTCCGCGTTGTCCGGGGTGAGGAGCTGCTTGCCCATGAGTTTCAGGCCGTCGATAAGCGGCTGCAACGCGCCGTGGGGGCCGACCTCGAAGGGGCCGGGCCGACGCTGGATGTGCCCCGCGAACTTGCGCTCGCAGTAGACCCAGACCAGGGCGTTGATGCCGAGCCAGATCATGGCCGCGACGGCGGCGACGATCAGGACTAACAGTTGTTGTACGAATGCGCTCATTGCTCCACCCTACCTGTCGATTTCCGGAATGATGAGGTCCAGGCTGCCCAGGATGGCCACGGCGTCCGCGATGAGCGTGCCGGTCGCCGCCTCGGCGAAGGCGCTCAGGTTCGAGAACCCGGGCGCGCGCAGCTTGACGCGGTACGGCGTCTTGGAGCCGTCCGAGACCACATACACGCCGACCTTGCCGCGGCCGCCCTCGACGCAGAAGTAGGCCTCGCCCACGGGGGGCTTCATGGCCGGCTTGGGCGCCTTGTCCACAATGTAGCCGCCCTGCGCGCTCGGGAGCATCTCGATGGCCTGCTCGATGATGCGCATGGACTGCTCCATCTCCGCCACGCGAACCAGGTAGCGTCCGGCCGAGCAGGCGCTGGTCTGGGTCGGGATCTCGAAGTCGAACCGGTCGTAGACCGAGTAGGGTTCAGCGCGGCGCACGTCGTAGGCGACGCCCGCCCCGCGCAGGACCGGACCGGTGCAGCCGTAGCGGCGGCACATGTCCTGGTCGATGATCCCGATATCCTCGATGCGACGCCTCAGGATCAGGTTGTCCGTAACCAGGTCCTTGTACATGGGCAGCCGCTTGCGGAAGTGCGGGATGAACGCCTTGATCATCTCGATGCACTTGTCGTCGACGTCCATCTGGAGCCCGCCGACGCGGAAGTTGGAGTAGGTGAGCCTGGAGGCCGTGGGCCGCTGCAGGATGTCCAGCAGCATTTCGCGGTCGTCGAACGCGTACATGATCGGCGTGAACGCCCCCAGGTCGAGGATGTAGGCCCCCCACCACAGCAGGTGGGAGGTGAGACGGTTGAGCTCGGTCATGATGACCCGGAGCAGCTCCGCCCGTTCGGGCACCTCGATGCCCATCAGTTTTTCCACGGCGCCGCAGTAGGCCCAGTTCCAGGCCATGGGATGACCGTAGTCGACGCGCCCCATATTGGGGATGAACCCTCCCCAGGTCTGGGTCTCGCCCATTTTTTCATGCATGCGGTGCAGGTAGCCCAGCACGGGCTCGGCCCGGACGACGTATTCGCCGTCCAGCTCCACAACGATCCGGAGCACGCCGTGGGTCGACGGGTGCTGCGGGCCCATGTTGAGGATCAGGGTGCCGTCCCGCTTCCCGGCCTCGAACTTCTGGGTGTAGAAATCACCCTTCATCTGTTCTGAATTCTGGTAAGCCGACATAACTTCTCAGTCCTTGTATGACCGACCGGTCGCCCCGGCCTACGCTTCGGAGGCCTCCCCGGCCTCCGCTTCCGCAAACAACTCCTCGATGGCCTTGGTGCAGGAAACCACCTCCCCCAGGTTCAGCAGCGTCTTGATGGACGCGCGGACCTTGTCGGACTTGACGAGGGGGAAGAGGTCCGCGGTCTCCACGGGCATGAGCAACGGCACGAGGTTCGGATTGCCCTCGAACCGGACGCCGTGGAAGTCGCGGGTTTCCCGCTCGTGCCACTCCGCCCCTTGGAAGATACCCGCAATGGAGGGCACGACGGGGTTGTTCTTCGGGACGAGGACGCGAAGCACCACGCGCTCGTCCACCAACCACCGGTTGAAGTGATAGAGGACCAGAAATCCCTCTTCGAAATCCAGGGCGAAGATGTCTTCGAGGGAGTATTCCGCCTCGTAGAGCTTCCCCGCCGCCTTGACCACCTGCCCCGGAGCCAGGAAGACGGACCAGACATGTCCGGTCGTCCCTTTGTCCTGCCTGGCCACGCACTGGGTCTGAACGCCTTCGAGCGCTTTCAGCATAGGCCTAGCCCTCCACTTCGGCGGCCACGGGCCACCAGCGCTTTCCGGTGATGAGCCGCTGCAACTGGAAGAAGCCTTCGAGCAGCCCTTCCGGCCTGGGCGGACAGCCCGGCACGTACACGTCGACGGGGATGAGCGTGTCCACGCCCTCGATGACGTTGTAGTTGTCCTTGATCTTGAAGGGCCCGCCGGAGATGGCGCAGTTGCCCATCGCGATGACCCACTTGGGGCCGGGCATCTGCTCGTAGAGGCGCACCACCGAGGGGGCCATCTTCTTGGTGACGGTGCCCGCGACGATCATGACGTCCGACTGGCGGGGCGAGGGCCGGAAGACCTCCGCGCCGAAGCGGGCCATGTCGAACCGCGCCATGCCCGTGGCCATCATCTCGATGGCGCAGCAGGCAAGGCCGAAGGTCATGGGCCACAGGGACATGGATCGACAGACGTCGAAAATGTCCTGCGCCAGCTTCATGTTGACCAGGGGCGGGTCCATGTAGTTCCCGCTTTTGGTCAACAGGTCCCTTTGCACTACTGAATCCTGCGCGGCCATGTGAACACCCCTTTCGCCCAAAAATAAATGACGGAGAGAATAAGGAAGAACAGGAAGATGAATACCTTTACGAAGGAAACCCAGCCCTCGGCGTCAACATACGCCGTGGAAACCGGGAACAGGTAAAGGACATCCACGTCGAAGGCGAGGAAGATCAGGGCGTAGATGTAGAACGACACCCCCCACCTCGACCAGGAACTGCCGTAGGGGACCATGCCGCACTCGTACGGCATCCCTATGTCCCCCCCCCTTGATTGGGGCGCCAGCAGCATAGCCAGGATGATCGGCCCGACAGCGAAAAGCAGTCCGGCGAGCAAAAACAGAACGATCGCAAAATGCAGCCAGTTGAAAACCATACCCAGTCCTTTTGGCAGTAAATTTGCTTGAAACCCAAACCAATACTTTATTTCCAAGGTTATCGATTCACATGCCCTTAATGAAGGGGTAAGTCAAGTACATAGCCCTTTTTTTCGCAAAGTGTCGGCCGTCTAAGCACCCCATTTTTTTGACTCTGAGCCGTTTCTGGAAAAAGTCCAGAGAATCGGCTGGACGGGCTCCCGCAAGGGACGCCAAGGCTCCCCGGCGCTCGCACGACTTTTTTACAGCGGGAAAAAACGCCCCGTGCAGGCACGGGGCGCCATGGCCCTATTGACGAGTTGAATTTGAGCTATTTGGGAGCGCCGCAGTCGCGGAAGGTGCCCACGTTCTGGTGGCAGTTCTTCTTGGCGCCGTACATGGCCGCGTCGGCCCGGCTGACCAGGGTCACGCCGTCCTTGCCGTCATCGGGGAAGTAGCTGATGCCGATGGTTGCCCCCACCCGGATCTGCTTGTTCTGGATGGAGAAAGGCTCCTCCAGCACGGCGATCAAATTGCGGGCCACGATCAGGGCCCCCTCCTCGTTCTCCACATCGGCAAGGAGGACGCCGAACTCGTCGCCGCCGAGTCGGGCCAGGGTGTCGGCCTCGCGAATGCGCTTCTGCAGCCGCCCGGCCACCATGCACAGGAGATCGTCACCCGCCTGGTGCCCCAGGGTGTCGTTGACCTCCTTGAAATCGTTGAGGTCCACGAAAAGCACGGCGGGCCGGGAGCCGTACCGCTTGGCGGCGGCCACGGCCAGCTCCAGCCGGTCGAAAAAGATGTGGCGGTTGGGCACTCCTGTCAGACTGTCCATGGTGGCCAGGTGCTTGAGCTCGAACTCGCTGTGCTTGCGTTTGGTGATGTCCTCGAGCACGCCCTCCACGTATTCCCGGCCGTCCTCGCCCATCCGGACCAGCCGGGAGCTCTCGGAACACCAGATGATCTCGCCGCTCTTGCGCCGGGCGCGGAACTCGAAATTGGCCACAAAGCCGTCCCGTCGGAGCAGTTCGACGTAGGTCCGGCGCTCGTCCGCGTCCACCATGAGCGCCTCGCGAAGATTCTCGATCCCGGCCATCTCCTCCGCGCTGTCGTAGCCGAAGAGCCGGACCATGGCCGGGTTGGCCTCCATGAGCATACCGTCCAGGGAGGACTGGAAGATGCCCTCCACGGCGCGCTCGAAGATGGAGCGGTACTTTTCCTCGGCCAGGCGCAGGGCCTGCTCGGTCTTTTTGCGCTGTTCGATCTCGCGCCGCAGGAGGACCTGCTGCTTGTTGATCTTGAGGAAGGCCTGGACCTTGCTCTTGAGCAGCATGACGTCCACAGGCCGGAAAAGGTAGTCCACGGCCCCGGTCTCGTAGCCCTGCCGGACGTTATCCTCATCCTGGAATATGGCGGTGACGAAGATGATCGGGACGTGCCGGCCCCGGTCCTGCTCCTTGATGCGCAGGGCCGTGTCGTAGCCGTTCATTCCCGGCATTTGGATGTCCAGGAGGATCAGGGCGAAATCGTTGTTCCGGACCATTTCCACGGCCTCGATGCCGCTCCTGGCCTGAACCACCTCGCACCCCTCCTGGGCCAGCATGTGGTCGAGCAGGGTCAGGTTGGTCTGCGAATCGTCTACGATGAGGACTTGCTGCTTGCGATGGCTCATGGCTCCATCCTTGCGAAAAAAAATCAGGATTTTTCGACCGTTATCTTTTCAAGCCGCACAATTCCCCCGTCCGCGCTCGCGGCCCGGAGCACGAAGTCGAAGGCGTTCAGGTTCATGCACAACTCGAAATCCCGTTCCGGAGCATAGTCCTTGGTCTCGTCGAAGAACTTCTCGGCGCTGTCCACCCCGGCCAGAAACTTGCGCAGGGTCTCGAAGCTGTTTGGGTACCCGTCCAACTCATTCTTTATATACATGGCGCACATCATGTCTTCCTGCGCGCGCATGACTCCGGCCGTGC
>NZ_JAQUWN010000111.1 GCF_028692895.1 Pseudodesulfovibrio sp. | reverse complement strand
CTGCTTTTCCATGACCGTGCTGGAGAACCTGGGCACGCCCGAGGAGTCCGTCCGTCCCCTCTCCCTGCCCGACACCTGGGGCATGGCCTTCTCCCCGCTCAACCTGATTATCCTGGAGCGGCAGTACCCGCCCGAGATCCAGCTCACCCTCGGCATCCCGGACCATTACTACATGCACCAGAAGAACCTCATCACCAAGCTGCCGGTGCGCGCGGCCGGGCTGGCCCACCTCAACGTGGAGCCGCACTCCACGGTCTGGGACCTGGGCGCGGGCTGCGGGGCCGTGGCCATAGAGGCGTCGCACCTGGCGCGGCGCGGCCGGGTCTTCGCCGTGGAGCGGCACAAGACGCGCGCGGCCATGATCCGCGAGAACATCCGGCGCACCGGGGCCTGGCTGGTGGACACCGTGCTCGGGACCATGCCCGGCTGCCTGGAGGGGCTGCCGGAGCCGGACCGCATCTTCGTGGGCGGCGGGCTGGGCGGCGAGTCCAACGAGGACACCGAGCTGCTCCGCGTGGCCTGCGAGCGCCTCAAGCCGCGCGGCCACATGGTGGTCCACTGCATCCTGCTCGACACCCTGCACGCGGCCAAGGACCACTTCAAGCACCTGGGCTGGCACTTCGGCGTGACCCAGCTCCAGGCCTCGGCCACGGACTCCCTGGCCGGGGATTTCCGCTTCAAGGCCCAGAACCCGGTCTTCATCCTCTGGGCCGAAAAACCCTAAGACGCATCCATGGCGCCCACCCTCGACGACATCCGATTCGTGGCCATCGACTTCGAAACCGCCGACCCCAAGCGGGACTCGGCCTGCGCCGTGGGGCTGGTGGTGGTGGACCGGGGCGACATCGTCGCCCGGGACTACCGCCTGATCCGGCCCCCGCGCCCCCAGTTCAACCCCTTCTGCGTCCAGGTGCACGGCATTCACTGGGAGGACGTCAGGCGGGAGCCGACCTTCGGCGACCTCTGGCCCGAGCTGGCCCCGCACTTCGAGGGCGCGGACTTCCTGTGCGCCCACAACGCCTCCTTCGACAAGGCCGTGCTCCAGACCTGCTGCCGCGACGCGGGACGGACCCCGCCCGCGCAGCCGTTCCTCTGCACGGTCCAGCTTTCGCGCAAGACCTGGGGGCTGCCCTCCAACAAGCTCAACTGCGTCTGCGACCACCTGGGCATCGACCTGCGCCACCACCACGCCGGGTCCGACGCCGAGGCCTGCGCCCTCATCGCCATGCAGGGGCTGCGCGAGAACCCCGGCTTCCTCGGCAAGGTGCTATAATGGCCCTGGTCCACTTCATCGGCGCGGGCCCCGGCGACCCGGAGCTGCTGACCCTCAAGGGGCGGCGGCTCATCGGCGAGGCCGCCCTGGTCCTCTTCGCCGGTTCCCTGGTCCCGCGCGAGGTGGTGGCCTGCGCCCGCGCGGACGCCAAGGTGGTGGACTCCGCGCCCCTGAACCTGGAGGAGACCCACGCCCTCATGGCCGAGACCGTGCGGGCGGGCGGCGACGTGGCCCGCGTCCACACCGGCGACCCCTCGCTCTTTGGCGCCATCCGCGAGCAGATGGCCCTGCTCGACCGGGACGGCATCGCCTACGACGTGGTGCCGGGCGTGACCGCCGGCTTCGCGGCGGCGGCGGCGGCGAGGATTTCCTACACCGTGCCCGAGGTGACCCAGACCCTGATCTTTACCCGCCTGGCCGGGAAGACGCCGGTGCCCGAGGCCGAGTCCCTGGAAAAACTGGCGGCCCACGGCGCGGCCCTGTGCGTCTACCTCTCGGCGGGCGACCCCGAGGGCGTGCGCGACAGGCTCCTGGCCGGGGGCTACGGCCCGGCCACGCGCGTGGTCATGGCCCACCGCGTGGGCTGGCCCGAGGAGCGGGTGGTGCGCACCGACCTCTCCCGCCTGGCCGAGGCCGCGCGCGAGCACGGGTTCGCCCGCCAGACCGTGTTCCTGGTCCTGCCAGGCCAGGGCGAGTGGGACGGTGCGGACACCAAATCCCTGCTCTACGACGCGGGCTTCGCCCACGGCTACCGCAACCCGGAGGAGTAGCGCCATGGAGACGCTGAACGTCAAGACCCGCGAACGCGAGGAGCTGCTCGACATCACCAACGCCCTGGCCAACCTGGTCCGGGCCAGCGGCTGGGTGGACGGCGCGCTGCTCATCTACTGCCCCCACACCACCGGGGCCGTGACCATCAACGAGGGCGCGGACCCGGACGTGGTGCGCGACATCGTGGTCAACCTGCGCAAGCTCGTCCCGCACCGGGGCGATTACCTCCACGCCGAGGGCAACTCGGACGCGCACATCAAGTCCAGCCTGTTCGGCTGCTCCCAACTGGTCATCGTGGAAAAGGGCGTCATCCGCCTCGGAACTTGGCAGAAGATCTACTTCTGCGAGTTCGACGGGCCGCGCAGCCGCAAGCTCTGGGTGCAGTGGCTGCCAGCTTAGGCAGTTCATCGGGGGGACAAGCGCTGAAGCGAACACAGCGCAAAGTTTTATTTACAGTTATTGTGCTGGCACTCTGCGCGAGTCTGGTATGGCTTACGTTACGTCCAGGATTTGAGCCGCTGGTTAGCACAATGAGCTTTGTCATTGTGCTAACCAGTTCATTTTGGTTTACCCCAAAAGGCTCCGCTTATTTGAGTCGTAGGCTCAAGGGGAGAGAATCATTCGATTATTCAAATAATGATGGAAGATATACAATAGGAAACGATAGTCTGCTTTTTGAATTGCAATTCGGCAAGGCTAGCGGTGATTCAATCCATGTGTATAATGATCCTCCATCAATTTCAGGTATAGCGCTTGCCTCTGATGCCAGAACAATTTCTCAAATTGATGATGCAACAGTTTATGATATGACGTCGCGCAGTCGAATGCCGCAAGAGGGAGGGCTTGTTGTTGTAAAAAATATTCACAACAATTTTGCAGTAGTGCGAATCGTGGATATCAAAGATAGAACTCGTTCTGATGCCATTGATGAAGTCACATTTGAATATGTCATTAATCCGGATGGAGTGACGGACTTCTCGTAGAGACTGCCGGGGCATGCAATATATCCAATTCACGGAGGAGCCCGGTGCGAGGCAAGCCGAAGGGCCGCCCGCTTTCGCGGACGGCCCTTTTCGTTTGTTCCGTGGCCCTTGCCGTGGGCTATCGCTTGAAGAGGAAGGGCAGCTTTTTCTTGAAGTAGGCCCGGCAGACCCGCTTGAACTCACGGCTGGAAATGTCGTCGTTCCGCTCGATGACGGGAACGTACGTGCGGGTGGGGCGCTTGTAGTTCGTCAGGCAGGCGATCTTGTAGCCCAGGTTCTGATATTTGTGGCACATGAGCTTTTCCTGGTAGGGAATCACGAATTCCGCGTCGTTCTTCTTCTTGAAGGCGTAGAGCAGGGCCGTGGATTCGATTTTCGTCCACTCCAGGGTCTCGATGAGCTCGTGGGACATGGGCAGAATCCAGGAGAATCGGCCGGTGTCCTTCATGGCGCATTTCCCGTGCACGGTTATGCCCGAGAAAAGTATTTCGTAGCCGTTGGCGGCGGCGATGTCCTCGTAAAAGGCCGGGTCGAAGATGTAATAGCCGTTCGTGTTGTTCAGCATCGCCTGGTGGTTCAGGATGACCCCGCCGGGACGGCAGACGTTGTGCATCGTCCTGAACGGCTCGGAGACGTTGAAGATGTGCTCGGCGCAGCCGAAATCGGTCACGAGATCGTACTTGTTCCAGTGCGACCTGTCCTCGAACGGGAAGTTCAGGTCGTGCGCGATGGCGTTGTTCTCGCCGTTGATGTCGAAGCACATGTACTCGTCCAGGCCGAGCAGCTTGTAGAACTTGTCCGCATAGACGCATTTGCCGCGTGTTTCCCATTCCCACGGCTCGAAGTCTTCCCGCCTGTAGCCCTCCACCCCGTAGGAGGTCACGGCCCGCTCGAAATCATTGAGGGTGTGCAGCAGTTGCTGGGACCCCAGTTCGAGGACCTTGCCGTGCTCGGGGAAGTGGCCTTCCTTCCAAAGCCCCAGAATCGTATCGACTACAGGCATGCAGATACCCATATGTTCTCCTTTATTGAAACTTTATGTACCCGCAATTAACCCAAGCCAATCTTGTTGGCAAGGACGTATCCTTGCGGCCGCGCCTCCGCCGCATGTCGGCAAGGTGCGGCTGGAGGTACGTGCAGAGGCCGTGCTTGCCGAGCGCGCCGCCGATGCCGGGCTTGCGCCGGGCCGCCTAAAGAAAAGGCCGTCCATGCCGGACGGCCTTTTCGGGATATGTTCGGAGGAGGAGCTACTTCTCGATCATCTGCCGGATCAGGTCGTCCAGCTCTCCGGCCATGGCCTGAAGCTCGCTCACGGAAGAGGCGGCCTGCTGCATGGACCGGCTGGTTTCCTGGGAGATGGTGTCGATCTCCTCGGTGGACCGGGTGATCTGGTCCGCCGTGGCCGACTGCTGTTCCGAGGCGGCGGCGATGGACTGGACCTGCCCGGCCGAGTCGCCGGAGAAGGCCACGATCTCTTCGAGGACGGCGCGGGCCTGGTCCGCCAGGCCGGTGCTTTCCTCCACCGCCTTGGCCGCCTTTTCGGTGGCGGCCACGTTTTCCATGCTGGAGGTCTGGATGCCGCGGATGGCCTGATTGACCTCGGTGGTGGCGGTCATGGTCTTTTCGGCCAGCTTGCGCACTTCGTCGGCCACCACGGCGAACCCCCGCCCGGCCTCGCCCGCGCGGGCGGCCTCGATGGCGGCGTTCAGGGCCAGGAGGTTGGTCTGGTCCGCGATGTCGGTGATGACCTCGATGATGGTGCCGATGCCCTCGGCGCGCTTGCCCAGGGCGGTCATGTCGTTCTTGAGCGCGGCGGCGTGGTCCTGGACCTTGCGGATGGCGTCCACCACCCGGCCCACCACCTCGGCCCCCTCGCGGGCCTTGATGGTGGCCTGATCGGTGTTCTCGGCGGCGCTGGTGGCGTTGCGGGCCACCTCCAGGACCGTGGCGTTCATCTCCTCCATGGCCGTGGCCGTCTCGGCGGTGCGCTCGCTCTGGGTGTGCGCGCCTCGGGAGGCCTGCCCCACCTGGCTGCTCAGGCTCATGGCGGCCGAGGCCAGGGTCTCGGAGATGGACGAGGCGTGCTCGGCCAGCTTGCCGACCTTGCGCTGCATGCCCACCACCTCGGTCTGGTCGATGACGATTTCGAAAGCGCCCGCGACCTTGCCGTGCGAATCGATGATGGGCGAGCCGATGTACTTGATCTCCAGGTCCATGGCCTGGGGGTGGGCGTCGGTTTCGGCCTGCTCCAGCGCTCGGCTCCGCATGGCCCGCGTGCAGGCGCAGTTCGGGGTGTTGCAGTCCGAGGTCCGGAAGGTGTCGTAGCACTTGGTGCCGAGGTAGGACCGATCGTCCGCGTGGCCGCCCACTTCGCGGCCCGCCTTGTTCAGGAAAAGGATGTCCATGTCGTTGTTCATGGCCATGACGGGGGTGGGGATGGCGTCGATATAGCCGGTGAGGGCTTCGGCCACGCGGTTGCCCCGTTCGAGCAGCACGCGGTATTCGCCCTGCAGCCCCTCGGCCGAGGCGCGGGTGCGCAGTTCGCCCATCTCGACCTTTTCGACCATGCCGGTCAGCCGGTCGCCCATGTCGGTCAGGACCTTGGGAATCTCATCCATCGCGGCGCACAGCCGGCCGACCTCGTCGCGCCGGTTCACGTCGAGACGGGCCGAGAAGTCGCCCTCGGCGATCTTGCGGGCAAAGGCGACGGCATTGCAGATCGGCCGGGCGATGCTCAGTCCCAGCAGGGTGGCCAGCAGCAGGGTCAGCCCCATCATGCCTATGGCCAGCAGTATGCTGGTCCGTTCCAGCTCCATGCGATAGGCGGCGGAGGTTTTGGTCCCATCCGTGATTTTGGCGTGCAGGGCGTCCTGCAACTCGTCCAGGACGGGCATGGTTTTCCCGAACTCGGAGGCGACCTCGGCGCTCACCGCGGTGATTCGGTCGGGGTCGGCGGTTCCCTGCTCCAGGAGGGGGAGCAGCCGGCCGGTCAGCGCCTTGGCGAAGGCGGCGTAGGCGGTCGCGCCTTCGGCGGCCCTGGCGTCGAGCCCCACCTCGCTTCCCGTCTTTTTGACGAAGTCGATGTCATCGCCCGACAGGGCGGCCAGCTCGGTGATCCCCTTGCGGATGGCGGTCGAACTCTGGTCGAGCAGGGCGCGGGCCGCCAGCGAGTTGAGGGACTCCACCCTGGAGTCGATGCGCATCAGCCGTTCCATGTCCCCGGCCAATTGCGAACACTGCTCGGAGAGCCGGGCCAGATTGTTCAACTCGACATGTTGGAAATAGGCGAATCCGGCAAAGAGCAGGAACAGCAGCCCAAAGGAGAAAAACAGCCTGATTTTGATCGAAATGTCGCGGAATTTCATCGGGTTGGTCCTTGTCTTTCTGTCAAGGTGATTAGGTGGAGGTTAAACTGGGAATTATTCTCATATGAACCATCTTTCTTATGTTGTCCACCTTTTCTTTGCGGCGCCATTATATTGTAACCTGTTCGCCGTCGGTCCCGTAATCGAGGGAGACCAGGGCCAGGCCCCTGGCCGGGGCCGTGGCCGGAGCCGCGCCCCGGTCGCCGGATTCCAGGATGGCCCGGACCCCGCCGGGAGGCAGGAGGCCCCGCCCGCAGGCCACCAGGCAGCCCATGACGTTGCGTACCATCTGCTTGAGGAAGCCGTCGGCCGTGAACCGCCAGACCGACTCGCGCGGGTCGGCCGGGGCGTGGCGCGAGAGACCGGTCATGATGCGCACCGTGGACTTGACCGGCGTGCCCACATTCTGGAAGGCGGCGAAGTCGTGCTTGCCCGTGAGCAGGGCGGCGGCGGCCTCCATGGCCGCGAAGTCCACGGGGCCGCAGTCCCAGACGAAGCGCCGCCGCTGTGGCAGGCAGTAGCCCGGCTCATGCCAGAGCGTGTATTCGTAGGTCTTGGCCAGGGCCGAGTAGCGGGCGTGGAAGTCGCTCGGGACGGCCTCGGCGTCGAGCACGCGAACGTCGCGCGGGAGGATGGCGTTGAGGGCGCGCCGCCAGGGCAGGTCCGCGCGCCCGTCCGGGCAGTCGAAGTGGGCCACCTGGCCCAGGGCGTGGACGCCCGCGTCGGTTCGGCCCGAGCCGTGGACTCTGGCGTGGCCGCCCAGCAATCGGCTGAGCGCGGCCTCCACCTCGCCCCGGACCGTGCGTTCGCGGGAC
>NZ_JAQUWN010000110.1 GCF_028692895.1 Pseudodesulfovibrio sp. | reverse complement strand
TTTCCCTCTCCCCTTCCCCCCGGCGCCGCGCCTCGGCGCGGCGGGTCAGTCCTGAAAGTCCGAGCGCGAGAAGCGGGTGCCCATGATGCGGGAGGTGAACAGGGGGGCGTAGCCCGGCTCGCCGCCCCCGCCGTGGTGGTAGGCGCAGAAGAATTCGCCGTCCGCCAGTTCGGCCCAGCCCGAGTAGCCGAAGTCCGGGGCGGCCGCCAGACGGTCGTTTTGCAGCTCCAGGATGGCGGCTGCGGCCCGGCGGTCCGGCAGGCCCTGGCTGTGGTGCCAGTCCCAGCGATAGGATCGGCCCAGGCGCGGCTCGTCGATGGACAGGGCCACACGCCGCCAGGTGCAGTCCACCGCATTGTCCTCGAAGGGGTAGGGCGCGCCGAAGAGCACGGCCCGCGTCTCGGCCCGGTCGGGCTCGACCTTGATCCGGGCGCGCGGCTCGTGGTCCACGGAGAGGGTGACCCCGCCGTCCGCGTAGTCCAGGCGCAGGGTGTGGAACCGGCCGGGCTTGATGGCGACGGGCTCCGCCCCCTCGGCGTCGGGCGTGACGCGGTCCGGCCCGACCCGCCACCAGCAGCCCAGGCGCAGGCCGCAGCCGTTCTCCCCGGCCGCGTCCACGCGCACCTCTGCCTCCAGGGACGCCCGGGCGAAGCGCGGGTCGGTCATGGGGCGCAGGGCGTAGCGGACCACGGCTTCCTCCGTCCCGCCGTTCACCACGCGCAGGCCGTCCTGGCTCGGGACCGGATTGTCCGGCCGACTCCGGCCGTGCACGGCGAAGCCGGCCGCCAACTCCTCCAGGGAGCCGAGCCAGGCGCAGGTGCCGGGATCGGGCCCCACGTTGCGGTAGGTGACCAGCAGTTCGCCCGCCGAGGTCCGGCCCAGGGTGGGCCTGTGCCCGATGAGCGGGGTGTCCACGGGGTCGGACCAGGTCTCGCCCTCGTCGGTGCTGAAACAGAGGTACATGGGCTCGAAGACGAAACTGTTCTCGCGCAGCAGGGCGGCGATGCGGCCGTCGTCCAGGCGGAGCAGGGACGCCTCGCACAGGACCAGGTTGCGCTCGCGGGCGATGGCCCCGAGGGGAATCCAGCTTTCGCCGCCGTCCTCGGAACGGTAGGCCATCTGCTCGGCCGGGGCCTGGCGGATGGCGGGCTGGGCGGCGCGGCCCCGGTGGGTGTGGCCCGCAGTCAGCAGCGCGCCGCCGCCCAGGTCGAGGGGCCGGTCGAGCATGTCGTGCTCGATGCCCCGGACCGGCCGGGCTTCCCATGTTTCGCCGTTGTCGCGGCTGTGGTGGAAGACGCGCGAGGCGTCGGCGATCCACAGCTCGCCGTCCAGGCGGAAGAGGCGCGGGCAATGGCTGCGCGGGGTGTCGGGCCGGATGATTCCGGACCAGGTCCGGCCGCCGTCCGGGCTGTGCCGGACCAGCAGGGCGCGGCGCGAGGGCGTGACGTGCTGGTCCGCCTCGTTGTAGGCGACCACGAGGCGGCCGTCCGGCGCGGCGATGACGTCGGGAAAACAGAGGTACTGCCCCTCGCGGCGGTCGATGACGACGTGCCGGGCCGGGAGGTCCGACAGGGAGGGCATCAGTCCTCCCCGCGCTCGTCCTGGACGCGTTTGGACTTGGAGAAGCTGCGCGGCAGGGCCCCGGGCGCGACCATCGTGACCTGGCTGCGCACCAGGATGTGGCGGCGCAAGCTGTCGGCCACGCGGGCGGCCAGGGCGTCGTCGTTGTCGGCGGAGGCGCCGGGCGCGCGCTCCACGTTGACGTTCATGTGGTCCAGGCCTTCGCGCCGGGTCAGGGAAATCTGGTATTCGGCCGAGAGGTCGTCGAACTCGCCCAGGACAGAGGCGATCTGGCCGGGGTAGATGTTGACGCCCCGGAAGATGAACATGTCGTCCGAGCGGCCCATGATCCGGCCGATGCGCGGCAGCTTGACGCCGCAGGCGCAGTCGCCGGGGATGAAGTGGGTCAGGTCGTGGGTGCGGTAGCGGATCAGGGGCGAGGCCTCCTTGCACAGCGAGGTGACCACCATTTCGCCCACCTCGCCGGGGGCCACGGGCTCCAGGGTCTCGGGGTCGAGGATTTCCATGATGTAGAGGTCCGCCCAATAGTGGATGCCGTCGTGGGCCTCGCATTCCAGGCCGGTGCCGGGGCCGTAGAGCTCGGTCATGCCGATGATGTCGAAGCTGTGCTCCAGTCCGAGGGCCTCCTCGAACTGGGCGCGCATCTTGGGCGAGTGGGTCTCGGACCCGAATATGGCCCGCTTGAGCGCGATCTGGTCGCGCAGGCCGTGCTTGTGGACCTCCTCGCCCATGAGCAGGGCCATGGAGGCGGTGGAGCAGAGGCAGCTCGGCTTGAGGTCCGTGAGCATCTGGAGCTGGATTTCCAGCAGACCGGGGCCCACGGGCAGGGCCATGGCCCCGAACCGCTCGCATCCGAGCTGGAAGCCCATCCCGGCCGTCCACAGTCCGTAGCCCACGCAGATCTGGACCCGGTCCTCCACGGTCAGCCCGGCCATCTCGTAACAGCGGGCGAACATGTCCTTCCAGACGTCCACGTCGCGCTGGGTGTAGGCCAGGATCTTGCGCTTGCCCGTGGTGCCGCTGGAGCCGTGGATGCGCACCACGTCCGCCTCGGGCACGGAGAGCAGGGGCATGGGGTAGCCGTCCTTGAGGTCCTCGGCCGTGGTGAAGGGGAGCTTGCGGATGTCGTCGAGCGTCCGGATGTCGCCGGGGACCACGCCGCTCTGCTCCAGCCGCCGCCGATAAAACGGGCTGCCGCGCCAGACGTGCTCGACGGTCCACTGGAGGCCCCGGAGCTGTTTGTCGGCAATCTGTTCTTCGGTCAGGTCGGGAATGAAACGGCGGGTCATGGAATGCTCTCCTTCTGGCTTGGCGCGCCCCTTGTCGTTGCCGGGCAAATCCGGTAGCTCTGGTCAGGTGGCCGCCCAAGCGGTATACATGCAGCAAAAGGCGCAATTCTTCAAGCGCAAGGAACGGACATGGACGCGATTCCCCGTTGGCTCTATCTCCTCATCGCCGGTGCGGCCGGACTGGAACTGGGCGGCCTGGCCACCGTGTTCATCCGCCGCTGGATCGAGGAACGGCCCATCCTCCGGCCCTTCGGCTCGGTCTGCCCGACCTGCGGCCATCCACTGTCATGGCTCGACACCGTGCCCGTGCTCGGCTACCTGCTCCTGCGCGGCCGCTGCCGCCACTGCGGGACGCGCATCGGCGGCCAGTACCTGCTGGTGGAGCTCTCCTGCCTGGCCTGGGCCGTGGCCCTGGCCCATCGCTTCGGACCGGAGCAGTGGCCCGCCTTCGCCGCGCTCCTGGTCCTGGGCTGTATGCTGGTGGCGGGCAGCTTCATCGACATCGAGACCATGCTCCTGCCGAACCGGATCACCCTGGGCGGCGCGGCCCTGGCCCTGGCGGCGAGTTTTCTCCTGGACGAGCCGGGCTGGCGCGACGCCGTGGCGGGCGCGGCCGTGGGCGCGGCCATCCTCTGGGTCCTGCAGCAGGCCTACCGGCTGTGGCGCGGGGAGGAGGGGCTCGGCACCGGCGACGTCAAGCTCATGGGCATGGTCGGGGCCATGACCGGCCTGTCCGGGCTGATGCCCACCCTGCTGACCGCCTCGGCCATCTTCTGGCTCGGCACCATCGTCTGCATGTTCCGGCCCGGCTGCAAGGGGCTGAAAACCCTGATTCCCTTCGGGCCGTCCCTGGCCCTGGGCTGCATGCTCTACGTCCTCTACGGCGAGCCTGTCCTGCGCTGGTGGACGGGGCTTTAGGAGTGTCGCCGTGCGTCGTCTGATCGCCTTTCTGCTGTTCTTCGCGCTCCTGGCCGGTTGCGCCGGACGCGTCGTTCCCCCGGCTGTCGATCCCGCCGCCGTGCGCATGGTGCGCGCGAACGGCGCGGACCTGGCCTGCGCGGTGCGCGGCTCGGGCCCGCCCCTGCTCCTGGTCATGGGCTACGGCGGGACCATGGACGTCTGGGACCCGCTCCTGGTGGACCGGCTGGCCCGGACCAGGACCGTGATCCTCTTCGACAACCGGGGCATTGGCCGCTCCGGCGGAGCGGACGCGCCGCCGACCCTGGCGGCCATGGCGCGCGACGGCCTGGCCCTCCTCGACGGGCTCGGCATCGGCCGGGCGGACGTCCTGGGCTGGTCCATGGGCTCCATGATCGCCCAGGAGATGGCCCTGACCGCGCCGGACCGCGTGGGCAAGCTCGTGCTCTACGGCACGGCCTGCACCCCGGCGGCCGTGCGGCGCGCCCTGGCCCCGTTCGACGGCGTGACCACCGAGCAATTCATGGCGATGTTGTTCCCACCGGCGTGGGTCAAGGCCAATCCCGAGGTCTGGAAGCGGCTGCCGGTCCCGGCAATCCCGGCCACGGCCGAGGCCATGGCCCGGCAGCGGGAGGCCATGTTCGCCTGGTCCGGCACGGCCGACCGGCTGGCGGGCCTGCGCTGCCCCGCCCTGGTGGTGGCGGGCGAGGAGGACGGGATCACCCCGGCGGCCGAGGGGCTGGACGTGGCGGGGCGGATTCCCGGCGCGTGGCTGGCCCGTTTTCGTGGCGCGGGGCACTGGCTCATGTACCAGACCCCCGAGGGCCTGGCCCGGACCGTGGAGACCTTCCTGGCCACGGACCAGAATCTGCTGGCCCATTGAAGACAAAAGACCGCGCGCAGCGGTCTAGTGCGAATTTCATGGCGGTCGGCGCGCACAAAAAAAAGGCGGGGATTGCAAAATCCCCGCCCTTTTTCACTACGAACCGTGAATGACCGTGTCGTTCAAGGGATCGGCGTCGTATACATATCTTTTGGGGGCAAGGTCTTTCATTCCGTATTTCAGCTCATTCAAGAAGCCGCTTTCTCCCGTGCGGAAGATGTGTATATGGTCGTCAGCCCCCCTGTATCCGAGGCCGACCTCGCCGGTGTCTCCCATTCTGTAGAACTCCTCCACCCTTCGCTCTTTCCCGTCCGACGTTCTAATGTAAATCAAGCCGCCGCTTATCATGTCGAGCATTTCATCCGGCAATTGCAGTTTTTTCATCGGGAATCTCCTTGCATGAATGAGAAGGGACAGGGCGTCCGGCCCGATGGCCGGACAATGAGAGTATAGCCCGGACCGGATTTTTGCGTCTATGGGAAAATATACGGCGCATTCGTTTTTCGATGGACGTGGCGTCGGCTCACGAAGGCCGAGAAGTGCGAAGAAGAGCGGTGTTCGAGTCCTTCGGCCACGGCCGGGACGGCCGTCCGGTCAGTGCCGCAAAGGGGGGCGATGCGCTTGGCTGCGGTCAGCGGCCCCGGTCCGGGTTGTGCAGCACCAGGGTCGGCGCTTCCTTGGCCCGGACCTCCAACCGCTTGGGCGGGGATTTCTTCTTGCGCGCGGGCAGGGCGGGCGTGGCGTCGGCCGGGAGCTTGGCCGTCATGACGCGCGGGGCCGGGCCGCAGGTTTCGTCGTGATAGAGGTAGGAGACGACCCGGTTCACCCCGTGGGTGGAAAGGGCGTGGGCCACGATGCGGTCCCGCTCCTCCTTGTCGGAGATGACGCCGAGCAGGATGATGTCGCCCTGGACGATCTCCACCTCCACCGGCGTGCTGGTCACCTTGAGGTCCGCCACCAGTTGGGCGCGCAGCTCGGCGGACATGGCCTGCTCTTCGAGGAAGTCGTTCTCGGGCTGGTCCTCCCGCAGGTAGAGGCGGCTGATGACCATCCGTTTGCCCTTCACCTTCTCCATGCACTCGTAAACGTTGCGCAACTGCTCCTCGGAGTCGTACTCGCCCACCAGGTAGAGCTTGCCGAAATAGCAGTGGGCGGTGATCTGGTTGTTGCGCAGCTTCTTGTCCTTGTAGAGCTCGGCCTGGGCGTGCCCGGCCACCACGGCGTCCAGCATCTGCTGGCGGGTGGTCCGTTCGTCCATGGCGGTGTCGTAGGCGGTCTGGCCGTTGCCGATGACCGAGGAGACGTAGGCGGGTGCGCCGGGGATGAGGCCGATGCCGAAGGGAACGGCGGCGCATCCGGCGAGCAGGGCGAGGAGGAGCAGGGCGAGGGCGGGTTTGAGCGGGTTCACGGTCTCGTTGTGGTTGCGGGTTGCGGACAAGGCGTCGAAATTATGAAGCAAGAACCCTGCCAGGGAGCATGTTGCCGCATGAGCTCCGCCGGGCGGGCGTCGCCGCCGGACGAGCCGGGAAATCGGGTCCATGAAAAATGGATGGGGCCGCGTCGGGCTCGGCACTATCCACGAAAAATAGATCGGCCGATCAGAAACGCTCGGCGGCGCTGCGGGGCCAGAACCCGTTGTAGTCCTTGCAGGCGCGCAGGGTGAATTTTCGGTAGTCGCGCCCTTCTGCCGTGGAATGGATGTGCCGGGGAGGTCCGACGGCGGCGAACATCTTGGCGATGAGCGGGTGGGTGTCGCCCTCGAACCAGCGCTCGCGCACGAGCACGGCGTCCCAGCCGATCTTGTCCTTGTCCGGGCCGGGCCAGAGGTCGTACTGGTTCATGCGCCGGTCGAAGACCCAGGCGCAGTATGTCAGGGGCTGACCGGGGGTGTAGAAGGCCAGCTCCGAGGTGATGTCGTATTCGTCGCTGAACACGAAGACGCGCGCCGGGTCGTCGAAGCCCTGCATTGCGAGGCCGACTTCCCGGCCAAGGCTCTGCCAGCCCTTGAGGCGGTTGGTGATGTTGATGCCGTCGGGCAGGGGGAGCAGCGGGGAGGCGTACATGAGCATCACGAGCAGCGCGGCCCCGCCCACAAGGACGGCCCGGCCGCGATTCTTGCGCCGGGGCGCGTCCCACCAGGACATGAGCCCCGCGCCGCCCAGGATGGACGCCCCCATGAAGGCGGCGGCCGTCCAGTTGGCCTCGGTCTTGGAGTGGATGGCCCACAGGGTGATGAATCCCCACAGCGGCCAGAAGAACAGGGCGGCCTGCAGGGCGTTGCGGTACTTCTGGTCAAAAGCCCCGATGGGCCCGACCCAGCCTTTTTTCACCGCGCGCCAGCCTCCGGCCATGGCCAGGACGAACCACCACGGGGCCATCAGGCCGATCTGCGCGCCGAGCATCTCGAAGAACGGGCCGACGCGCAGGTGGGAGATGCCGGACTTGCCCGCCGTCTGCCGGGCCACATGGCGGAAGCCGACCCAGTCGTTTCCGGCGTTCCAGATCAGGATGGGCAGCATGCCGATGGCCGCGCCCGCCAGCAGGGCGGCCAGGAAGCGGCCCCAGAACCGGTCCGGCAACTGGCCGCGAAAATGGAGGATCAGCGCGTGGATAACGGCCAGGATCACGAAGACGAGCATCATGTACTTGGCCAGGGTGCCCAGGGCCACTGCCGCGCCCAGGATGACGAAGGGCGCGTTGCCCACGG
>NZ_JAQUWN010000109.1 GCF_028692895.1 Pseudodesulfovibrio sp. | reverse complement strand
TTGTAGAAGATGATGGTCCAGCTCCACAGGGACATGCAGCCCAGGAAGAGCATCACCAGCTTCACGGCCAGGGTCGCGCCCGAAATCAGGGTCACGATGCTGTTGTCAGGCAGGAAATTCATGGGTCGCCACCTCGGAGGGAATTGTCGGCGGGAAACCCGCGCTCTATCAATGTAAACCCGAGGCCGGGATAATGCAAGGGCGCTTCCCTGAAACCGCCCGTCTTTCCAGACAATTGTGGTGTGAAATGGCCGGGCGGCAAGGTTCGGGACCGGCCCCGCACCCGCTCTAACATGGTTGTCCTGACGCGCGGGGAAGGGTAATGCTGGTCCCAAACACTGCGGCTTGTCCGAAGGGGGACGTCCTTGCGCATACTGCTCTTGCTCGGAAAATCGGTGGACCGGAAACGGATGGCGGACCTGCTCGGCGGGCGCGAGTGCGAGGCGGCCCGCTACGGCGCGGTCTCGCGCGGGGTGCGCCGCCTGGAGCGGCGGCCGGCGGACGTGGTGGTCCTGGCCCCGGACGCCGGGGACGGGACCTGGCCGCGGGCCCTGGAGCGCATCCGGGCCGAGCACGGGGTGGAGGCCGTGGTCCTGCCGCCCGGCGCGGAAGGGGTGCGCACGGCCCTGGAGGCCGGCGCCTTCGATGCCTACGCCCTCCCGGCGGCCGCGCCGGAGGACCTGGACCGCTCCCTCCGCCACCTGGCCCGCCAGCGCGGCCTGGAGCGGGAACTGGAGCGGGGCCGGGCCCTGTTCGACTGGGTGGAGGAGACCGCATGGCTGGGCTCCTGGGCGGTGGACGACCGGGGCCGGACCACATGGTCGCGCGGGGCGCGGCGCATCATGGGGGACGCGGAAGGAGGGCTCACGGAATCGTTCGAAAGCATCCGCCGCTGGGTCCACCCGGACGACGTGGAGATTTTCGAGCAGGCCAACCGGGCCACCTTCCGCCAGGGCTGGCCCCTGGATTTCGAATACCGCGTGGTTCTGGACGACGGCCAGGTCCGCCACCTGCACCTGCATCGGCGCGTGGACCACGGGCCGGGCGGCGAGGTGGCCGGGGCCTACGGAATGCTGCGCGACGTCACCCCGGAGCGCGAGTTCGAGGACGTCCTGTTCCGGCGCGACGCCGTGCTCCAGGTGGTGGGTTCCTGCGCCGCCGGGTTCCTCCGCGAGGCGGACTGGGAAACGGGCATGGACGGCTGGCTGGCAGACCTGGGCCAGGCCATGGGCGTCTCCCGCGCCTACGTCTTCCGAATGCTGCCTCCCCGGCCGGGCGTGGACCCGGAGGGCATCCTCGGCGAGTGGGCCATGCCCGGCATCCCCCTGCTCAGGGACCGGCCAGGCATCCGGGTGGAGCCCGCCGCCGTGCTCTACAAGCGGCTGCTGCCCCTGATGCTCGACCGCAAGGTGGTGGCCTGCCACGCCCGCGACCTGCACGCCGAGGAGCGGGCCTTCCTGGCCCGGACCGGGGTCCGCTCGCTGATGCTCATCCCGATCTTCGCGGGCGGCGAATGGTGGGGGCTCATCGGCCTCTCCGAGCACCGGGCCGAGCGGGACTGGCTGCCCGCCGAGATCGAGGCCATGACCATGATGGCGGACATCCTCGGCTCGGCCATCCTGCGCCACCGCATGGAGCGGGAGCTCAAGGACGCCAACCGCAGGGCCGAGGAGGCGAGCCGGGCCAAGAGCCGGTTCCTGGCCAACATGAGCCACGAGGTGCGCACGCCCATCGGCGGCATCCTGGGCCTGACCGGCATGTTGGCGGACCGGGAGCTGCCCGCCGACCTGCGCGAGCACGTGGACATGATCCGCGAGGCCGCCCGCGCCCTGCTCGACATCGTCAACGACGTCCTCGACCTCTCGCGCATCGAGGCCAGCCGCCTGGAGCTCGTGCCCTCGGACTTCGAGCTGCGGACCATGCTGGACCGCACCCTGGCTCCCTTTGCGGCCGAGGCGCGGCAACGGGGCCTGGCCTTCGGCCTGGAGATCGCTGACGGCGTGGACGAGCTCGTCAGCGGCGACGCCCACCGGCTGGCCCAGGTGGTCCGCAACCTGGTGGGCAACGCCCTGAAATTCACGTCCGGCGGCCACGTCCGGGTGGCCGTGGCCCCGTGCCGGGCCGCGCCGGACCGCGTCTGCCTCGCCTTCACGGTGGAGGACACCGGGGAGGGCATCCCGCCCGACGTCCAGGCCTCCATCTTCGACGCTTTCATCCAGGGCGACTGTTCGGCGCGCAAGCGGCATCAGGGCACGGGCCTCGGCCTGGCCATCTGCCGGGAGCTGGTCACCCTCATGGACGGCAAGATCAGCGTGGAAAGCGAGCTCGGCAAAGGCAGCGCCTTCACCTTCACCGCCTGCTTCGACAAGCCGCTCGGCCGCCGCGAAACATCCCCCCAACGGGCCGGGACAACGCCGGCCCGGCCCCTGCGCGTCCTGCTGGTCGAGGACAGCCCCCTCAACCAGCGGTTCATGAGCCATTTCCTGACCGACTCGGGCCACCGGACCACCCTGGCCGGGAACGGGCGCGAGGGGCTGGAGGCCCTGCGCCGCCACGGCCGCGACCTGGACCTGGTGCTCATGGACATCCAGATGCCGGGCATGGACGGCCTGGAGGCCACGGCCGCCATCCGCGCCGGGGACGGCCGGGAGTTCGACCCCACCATCCCGATCATCGCCCTGACCGCCTACGCCATGACGGGCGACCGCGACCGCATGCTCGCGGCGGGCATGGACGGCTACGTGACCAAGCCCGTGGAATTCGACGCCCTGACCGAGGCCATGAACCGGGCCATGGAAGGACGCCCCCTTCGCCCCGAGCCGCCCGAGGCTCCCGCCACGGCCGAGGCGCGGGCCGAGCCCGGCCCCGGCCCCGGCGCCGAGGCCGCGGAACCGGGATACGACCTGGACGCCCTGGCTTCCCGCTACCGGGGGGACGCGGAGCTGCTCCGGGAAATCCTCTCCCTGTTCCTCGCCGAGGCCAGGGAAAAGCTGGCTCTCCTCGACAGGGGCCTGGCCGGGGCGGACGCCGAGGCCGTGGCGTCGGCCGCCCACTCCATGACCAACCTGGCCAGCCACGTCCTGGCCATGGACCTGGTGCGCCGGGCGCGCGACCTGGAGCGCCGCTGCCGCCACGGCGGGCTGGAACGCGTCCGCCCGGACCTGGCCGGGCTGCGGGACGGCTTCTCCCGGCTGGTCGACGCGGTGCGCAACTACGCGGAGTCGTTGTAGCGTTGCTTTTTTGTCGCAGAGTTACTACAACAGACTGACCGGTATTGTCGGGAGTGAACGGCGAGCAGGAGGTTGGGCGATGCTGGTCAGAGACTGGATGACGGTCAACGTCATCACCCTTGGCGTCAACTATTCGGTGCTGGATGCGGCAAAAATCCTGCGGGGAAAGAACATCCGCCAGTTCCCCGTCGTGGACAACGACGGCAACCTGGTGGGCATCGTCTCGGACCGCGACATCCGTGACGCCATGCCCTCCAAGTTCATCCCCGGCGACGCCGTGGACGGCAAGAAGGGCGGCCTCTACACCCTCACGGCCGGGGACATCATGACCCTGGACCCCATCACCGTCACCTCGGACGCGCCCATCAACGAGGTGGCCGAGCTCCTGGTCCGGCACAAGATCGGCGGCTTGCCCGTGGTGGACGGCGGCGAGCTGCGCGGCATCATCACCCAGGCGGACGTCATGCGCTTCCTTTGCGCGGCGGCCGGGCCCATGCGCTCCGGCACCCAGTTCGCCTTCCGCCTCCAGGCCCGGCCCGGCCCCCTGGCCGAGCTGCTCACCGACATCCGCGACCTCGGGCTATGCTACTCCAGCGTATTCGCGGCCACCGACCTCAACTGTCCCGGCCATCGCCGCGTCTACATCCGCCTGGAGCGCACCGGCGACCGGTCCGTGGAGGATCTGGTGGAAATCCTCCAGCGCAAGCATACCCTCCTCTACTACGTCAACGAGGGCATCACCGTGGACCTCGTCCGCCCCTAGCCCTCTTTTTCCTTCCGGCCCGAAGGCCCCCGGCAGCGACCTGCCGGGGGCCTTCCTTTTTCGGGCCCAAAAGCCGCCGGAAACCGCCTTTCCCGGAGGGCTGTCAAGCTGCCAAGTTATGCCTTTTTTACCCGTTCTCCTGTTTATTTTCGCCTTTTTCCCCTGGGCCAAAAACCGGGGGTATGGTCTCGGGCAAAACATCCAACAGGAGGATTCACATCATGGGTGGAGATCCAGTCAGTCTTATCACAGCGGCGATGGGCACGATGAACACCGTCGCCGGAATGCTGCGGTCGCAAAACGGCTCGTCTTCGGACGGGGCGGACGAACTGGCGGCGGAACGCGCCGCCAGGGAGGAACAGCAGCGCCAGGAGGAGGCGGCCGAACGCAAGCGCGACCGCGACAAGGTGCTGGAGGCGAGGACGGCCGAAAAATCGGCCAAGGCCAAGGCGTCCGAGAGCACGCTGTCGTCCGGCGGCGCCGGGCTCGCCGGGGACGCGGCCGTGGCCTCGGCCAAACTCAAACAAAAGCTGGGAGAGTAGCCATGCGCGACGACGAACTCGCACGGTCGCTCATCGACCGGTTTCACGGCCTGGAGGAACGCCGCCGCCCGTGGGTGGCGACGTGGCGGGAGCTGGCGGAATACATGCTGCCCCGCAAGGACAGCTTCGCCACGCCCGGCTCGGCCTCGCTGCCGCGCGGCGGGACCGGGGACGAGCGCATCTTCGACTCCGCGCCCATGCACGCGCTGGAGTTGCTGGCCTCGGCCCTGGGCGGGCTGCTGACCAACCCGTCCCTGGTCTGGTTCGACATCCGCGCCCGCAACCCCGAGGTGGGGGACGCCGAGGAGGTCCGCACCTTCCTCCAACAGGCGCGGGAGCGGATGATCGCGGTCTTCAACAGCGAGGACACCGGGTTCCAGTCCAACGTGCACGAGCTGTACCTGGACGTGGCCCTGCTCGGCACGGCGGTGATGTACGTGGAGGCGGACCCGGAGAACGTGGTCCGCTTCTCGGCCCGGCCGCTGGGCGAGGTCTTCGTGGCCGAGTCCGCGCGCGGCATGGTCGACACGGTCTACCGCAGCTACGAGCTCCCGGCCCGCCAGGCCCTGCGCGAATGGGGCGACGCCCTCTCGGCCGACGCCCGGCAGAAGGGCGTGGACAACCCGGAGACGCCCGTGCGCATCCTGCACGCGGTCTTCCCCCGGTCCGACCGCGACCCGCTCGGCTTCGGCGCGGCCAACTTCCCCTTCGGCAGCGTCTACCTGGAGCTGGACGGCGAGCACGTACTGGAGGAATCCGGCTACCTGGAGATGCCCTACCTGGTGCCCCGCTGGGCCAAGGCCGCGGGCGAAATCTACGGCCGGGGGCCGGGCCAGACCGCCCTGTCCGACACCCGCGTGCTCAACGCCATGGCCCGCACCGCGCTCATGGCGGCCGAGAAGATGGCCGACCCGCCGCTCATGGTGCCGGACGACGGCTTCCTCGGCCCGGTCCGCTCGGGTCCGGGCGGCCTGTCCTACTACCGGGCGGGCTCCACGGACCGCATCGAGTCCCTGCCCGTGCGCGTGGACCTGGCGGCCACCGAAAAGATGATGGAGCAGCGGCGCGAGTCCATCCGCCGCATCTTCCTCTCGGACCAGCTCCAGCCCGAGGGCCCCACGGGCACGGCCACCGAGGCGGTCATCCGCCAGAGCGAGAAGATGCGCGTGCTCGGCCCGGTCCTGGGCCGGCTCCAGACCGAGTTCCTGAGCCCGCTCATCCGGCGCGTGTTCCGCATCCTGCTGCGCGCGGGCGAGCTGCCCCGGTTCCCGGACGGGCTGACCCCGGACGACATCGAGGTCCGCTACACCTCGCCCATGGCCCGCGCCCAGAAGCAGTACGAGGCCCAGGGCCTGACCCGGACCATGGAATACCTCGCGCCCCTGGTGGGCTCGGGCGACCCCTACGGGATCATGGACAACTTCCGCACCGACCGGGTGGCCCGCCACGCGGCCGAGCTCTTCGACACCCCGGCGGACTACCTCAAGCCCGAGGACGAGGTGGCGCAGGAGCGCGGGCGGAAGTCCAAGGCCGGGGAATCGGCCCGGCAGGCCCAGACCATCGCCGGGATGGCCGCCCTGGCCAAGACCCTGTCCGAGTCCTACACCGACCGGCCCAGCGTGCTCACCCAGTTGTGGGACATGCTGACGGGCGGCGCGGCGGCCCTGGCCGGACCGGGCGCTCCCGACGCCGAAGCCGGGGCCGGGCCGCAACCGGCCGGGATGCCGCCCGAAACCCAGGCGGCGACCCCGGCCGCTCCCCTGGCCGAAACCCTGCAACACGCCATGGAGGCCCGCCATGACGGATAACCCGCTTGAGCTGCACCGGGCCTATCGGCGGCTCTTCGACTGCGAGGACGGCCGCACGGTCATGGAGGACCTGGAGACGCGGGGATGCTTCCTGCGCTCCACCTTCTCCACCGAGTCCGGCCGGACGCAGTTCCAGGAGGGGCGTCGCTCCCTGGTCCTGCACATGAAGCACATGCTCGACGAAACCAACTTCATCCACAAGGAGGACAAGTGATGAACACCGTGACGAACAAGAAGAAGATGGAACAGGCGGCCGAGGAGGACTGGCGCAGGACCATGCCCGAGGAATGGACCGTGGCCCAGGCCGGGCCGGACGGCACGACCGTGGAGATTCCCCTGCGCGACCACCCGAGCCTCAAGGCCTACAAGACCAAGGACGAGGCCGTGAAGGCCCTGGTCCACGCCCAGCGGCTGCTCGGCAAGGCCCCGGAGGGCTACGTCCGGGTGCCGGGCGAGGACGCCGACCCCGACGAGCTGGCCGCCTTCTATGGCGCGCTGGGCCGTCCCGAGGAGGCGGGCGGCTACGCCCTGCCCGAGATCGACCTGCCCGAGGGGTTCGAGGTCCAGGAGAAGCTCGTCTCGGGCTTCCGCGACCGGGCCTTCGAGCTGGGGCTGACCCCGGCCCAGGTCTCGGGGCTCTACCAGTGGTTCCTGCCCCTGGTGCTGGACGCGCACCACGAGCTGGAGGCGGGCGACCGCAGGCTGCGCGAAAGCGAGCTGGAATCCCTGCGCTCCGTGCACCGGGGCGACACGCCGACCATGCTCGACTCCGCCCTGCGCGCGGCCGAGGCCATCGGCGGCCAGGAGCTGATCCAGGCCCTGAACGAGACCGGCGCGGGCAACCGGGCCACGGTCATCAGCGCCTTCGCCCGCATCGCGCCCCTGGTGCTGGAGAGCGGCCTGCGCGGCTCGGCGCGCGGCTGGGGCGAGGAGCTGTCCAAGGAGAAGCTCCTGGAGATGATGCGCGACCCGCGCTACAGCGACCCGCTCAAGCGCGACAACGCCTACGTCAAGAAGGTCCGCGACGGCTTCAAGACCCTCTACCCCGGCGACTACATCCCCGGCAGCCGCATCA
>NZ_JAQUWN010000034.1 GCF_028692895.1 Pseudodesulfovibrio sp. | reverse complement strand
CCGGCGGTGTCCTCCACCCGGTAGCCTGCGGCGGCCATGCGTTCGCGCAGCTCGTCGGACAGGGCGAAATCCTTGGCGTCGCGCGCCTTCTGGCGGTCGGCCACCATGCCCTGCACCTCCGGGGGCAGCTCGCCCAGGGGCAGGGGCATGCGCGCCGTGTCCACGATGTCCAGAATCTCGTTGACGGCCATGAGCGCGTCCAGGCAGGCGCGGGCGGCCGCGCCGGTCAGCTCGCCCGAGGCGTCGAACCCGTTGACCTGCTTGACGAACTTGAACAGCGTCGGCCAAAAGCGGTGCAGGGAGAGGTCCTGGTCCAGGGCGGCCCGGAAACCGGCCTTGAGGTCGAAGACCGCCTGCTCCACCTCGGGGGAGACGTCCTCGCCGCGCGCGTCCAGGCGCAGGGTCAGGACGGCCGCGCCCTCCTGGACCCGGCGCCAGTTGCGCGCCCACATGGCCAGGTTGTCGTCCGAGGCGCAGAGCGGCTTGCGCCCGGCCACCGAGAGCATCCAGAAGCGGGCGGCGCGCCAGCCGCCCAGGGCCTCGGCCACGGCCGGAAGGTCGCGGTCCGCGCCGTCCGTGGCCTGCTGGCAGACCATCCAGGCCTGGAGCTCGCGCCCGGCGGCGGACCAGATGGCCCGCAGGTTCTCCAGGTGCGGGAAGCGGTGCTTCTCGCTGCCGATCATGACGTCGATGCGCGGCAGGCTGACCAGGGCCGTGGCCGCGTGCTGCAAGAACCAGCTCGGCCGGACGTTGCCCCACTGGGTCTCCAGCACCTCGCCCCGCTTGAGGTCGATGAGCGAGGCCCGCTTGAGCAGGGTGAAGTCCAGGGGGTTGTCCTTGACGTAGGCGTCCAGGTCCACGGTGCGGCCGCCCGAGACCTTGTCCATGTCCATGGCCCCGATCTCGCCGTACCGCTTGTCGCGGAAGACGTCGAAATAGACGCTGCGCAGCTTCTCGTAGGCCAGCCCCTTGCCGAGCAGCTTGCGGCAGAGGTCCAGGGCCGCCTCCTCGCCCTTGGAGGAGAGGGGAAATTCCACGTTCGCGGCCACGCCCATGGCGGCGGCGCGGGCCAGCACGGCCTCGCGCCGGCCGGCCGCGAATCCGGCCCGGTCCTCGCCCGTCTCGCGCGCGCCCGCCAGGGTGCGGTCGTCCATGTCCGTCAGGCCCACGGCGGCGCGGACGTCCACGCCGCGCGCGGCCAGGTGCCGCGTCAGCACGTCCAGGATGACCACGCGCCGCCAGGCGTCCAGGCCGTCCACGTTGTCCAGGCTCGGGCCCATGGTGTAGAGCCCCAGGCCCGCGCCTGTGCGCAGCCGCTTCTCGGCCCCGCTGGCCGTGTCGTAGAGGGCCACGGCCCCGTCGTCGCGCTGGCGGTACAGGTGGGTGGACAGGTAGCGCTCGCCGCTGTCCGGAAAGATGACCACGATCAGGCCGGAATTGATGCGCTCCGCAAGCTGCACCGCCCCGCCGAAGGCCGCGCCCGAGCTCATGCCCGCAAAGATGCCTTCCTCCCGCGCCAGGCGGCGGCAGTAGTCGAAGGCCACCTCGTCCTCCACGTGCAGAACCTCGTCGAGCTGGGTCTTGTCGTAGATGCCCGGCGGGTAGGACTCCAGCATGTTCTTGAGGCCCTGGATCTTGTGGCCCGCGTAAGGCTCCACGGCGGCCACGTGGACCTTGCCCATCTCGTGCAGCCGCCTGGCGATGCCCATGGCCGTGCCCGAGGTGCCGAGGGCCATGACGCAGTGGGTGACCGCGCCGCCGGTCTGGTTCCAGATTTCGAGCCCGGTGCCGTTGTAGTGGGCGTCGATGGAGGCCGGGTTGTTGTACTGGTCCATGAGCACGTACTTGTCCGGCTCCTCGCGGGCGTAGCGGTAGGCCTGCTCGATGGCCCCGTCCGTGGCCAGGTGGCCGGGGGTCAGTTCCAGCTCCGCGCCGTAGGCGGCCATTATCATCTTGCGCTCCTCGCTGGCCGTCTCGGGCATGAGCAGCTTGATGCGGTATCCCTTGATGGCCGCCACCATGGCCAGGCCCACGCCGGTGTTGCCGGAGGTGGCCTCGATGATGGTCTTCTCCGGGGTCAGCTCGCCCGACGCCTCGGCCGCCGCGATCATGGCCGAGGCCACGCGGTCCTTGATGGAGCCGCCCGGATTCTGGCACTCGATTTTCGCCAAAATCTTGACGTGCGGATTGGGATTCAGATGGCGAATCTCCACCAGCGGGGTGTCGCCGATGAGCTCAAGCAGGTCCTTATTCATGACATTATCCCTTAGATTTCGGATTGTAAGCCCCCCAGGGCCACCCAGCAGAGTAGGGCAAAACCGGGCCGCATGCAACTGGCACGCTACCTGCATTTTCACGTCGGGCGCACAGGCCCGCAACGAGAACCGACCGAAGCACAAGGACCATGGCATGACCGCGTATCCCTATCTCAAGGACAACATCGACTATCTCCAGTCCGTCAACCACCCGGTGTACCAGTGGCTGTCCGCCCAGCCCTTCGACCACGAGCGGCTCGCGCAAAGCGTCTTCATCAACGAGCGCGGCCTGCACGACTGGCGCATGGACACCGGCAAGGGCATGTTCGAGGCCATCCACCCGGCTGGCATCTACGCGGGCTGGCTCAAGGGTGAGAAACAGGACACCTCGGCCACCATCATCGTGGGGTCCAACCTGGGATACGGCATCAACCACGTCCTCTCCGGCACCCCGGACTCGCACAAGGTCATGGTCCTGGAGCCCCGGCCCGAAATGCTCCTGGCCTGCCTGGGCCAGACAGACTACCGCCCCTTCTTCAAGGCCAGGAAATTTCACCTCCTGCTTCCGGACGAGGACTACGTCTACGAGGTCATCCGCAACCTCGACCTCCAGTTCGTCTACGGCCAGATCCACCTCAAGAGCGACATCCCCAGCCAGCAGTTAGGGCCGGAATACGCCCGCTGGTCGAGCATCCTCAAGGGCAAGCTGGAGAACTTCTCCCTGGAGCTCTCCACCCTGCGCTACCGCCAGAACGTCATGGTGGAGAACGAGATCGGCAACTTCCGCCAGGCCATGGCCGACGGCAGCCTGAAGAGCCTTGAGGGCCGCGCGGGCGGCGTGGGCGGCGTCATCCTCGGCGCGGGCCCGAGCCTGGAGCGGTTCGTGCCCCAGCTCATGGCGCACCGCAGCCACGTCCTCTACACCTGCGGCCTCCAGACCGTGCCCGCGCTCCAGGCCCTGGGCCTGAAACCGCACTTCTGCGTGGCCATCGACTACGACAAGAGCCTGCTCAACCTCTTCGAGCGCCTCGACCCGGATTTCGTCAAGGACGTGCCGCTCATCTATTCCACCAAGATCAACCCCGAGGCCGTGCGGCGCTATGCCGGACCGACGCTCCCCCTGTGGACCGTGGGCGGCATGGGCACCTTCGTCATGAAGGACCGCGACCTGGTCCTGGACGCGGGCGGCAACGTCTCGGTGACCCTTTCGCGCCTGCTGCGCTGGTGCGGGGTGAGCCACCTGCTCATGGTCGGCCAGGACTACGCCTGGATCAACAACCAGTCCCACGCCAAGGGCCACCACAACCACTCCACGTCCATGCACCACCGCTCGTTCCACCAGACAACCAAGGACATGGACGGCAACGAGATCGTGACCACCATCCAGTACATGACCGCCAAACGCGAGCTGGAGGACGACCTGCGCCAGGTCCCCTTCCCGGTCTACAACCTCTACGGCGGCGGCGCTGTCATCGAGCGAACCACGCCCGTGGACATAGACGCCGCCCGCCGCCAGGGCGTCCTGGCCTCGGCCCCCGGCAGCGTGGACCGATTCATGGCCGACCTGATGCGCTGCCGCGGCCGGGCGACCCACCTGCGCTTCGAACCGCGCGGGCCCATGTGGTCCACCTCGCTGCGCAACGCGGAAAAGCGGCTGACCAAGCTCTTCCGCAACCTGAACGCCAACCAGGACGACATCCACAAGACCTTCCTCAACCTGGAGCTCTTCCTCAAGCAGGACCCGCTCTACCTGCCCTACCTCTTCAACGAGACCATCGACCTGGCCGGGCTGACCCGGGCCAAGAAGCGGTACGAGATGAAGGACCTGCCCGAATTCAAGCGCATCTCCCGCTGCGTGCTCAAAAAGGTGCGCGAGATCGACCGCAAGGTCTGCCTGGCCCAAGAGGCCGAACACGCCGTGGCCTGAGGCCGCGCCGAATCCTGAAACCGCACGGCCCGCGTTCCCGCCCGGAGACGCGGGCCGTCCGCCGTTTTGCGGACGGCTTGATATCCCGCGCGAAAAATGGAAGAGTGCCCGGCCATGGACGACACCAAACCGCACTTCGACCCCGACGGCACCCTGGTCATTCCCTTCGAGTGCTCGGACCACGCCTACAAGTACTGGAAGCAGGAGGGCAAACCCCTCACCGACATCCTGAAGGAACTCGGCACGGACGAGGCCACCTGGGCCCGGTACACCCACCTGCCCTTCCCCTCGGACAACGGCGACGGCTCCGGCGGAGGGGACGGCCCGGACGACGGCGCCGAGGGCTGATCGCCCGCGCCTTGCCCCCGCTCCCCGGATGGCCTACAACACCCCCATGCGCGCAACCCCGACCCTGCACTGGGCCCTGGTCTCCCTGCCCCTGCTCTGCGTCCTGGCCGCCCTCTGGCTGTGCTTCGGCACGGAACCGGCGGTGGAGGCGTACTTCCAGGCCCACGCCCAGGCCCATCCCGGCCTCTCCGCCGCCCTCAAGTTCGTCACGGACTGGTCCAACCCGGCCTGCTACGCGGGCTACGGCCTGGCCCTGCTCCTGGCCTGGCGGCGGGGCAACCGGGAGACCGTGCGCTTCATCCTGATCCTGCTCTTCGTGCAACTGGTCGTCTCGCTGGCGGCCGTGCACTTCATCAAATACACCATCGGCCGCCCCCGCCCCGGCCAGGGCTGGTATTTCGACCCCCTGACCACGCGGGGCAACTACCACTCCCTGCCCTCGGGCCACACCACCGAGATCATGGGCTGGACCCTGCCCCTGGCGCTGAGGCGCGGGCGGATCTGGCTTTCGGCCGCCATCGGGCTGGCCATCGGCCTGGTCGGCTTTTCCCGCGTCTACCTGGGGTGGCACCACCCGAGCGACGTTTTCTTCGGCTGGCTGCTCGGCAGCTTCGCCGGTTTCGCCACCCACGTCCTGGCCCAAACGGCCTGGTTCCGCAAGAGGGCCTGATTCATGAAGGATTTCGCCAACCGGCTTTGGCGCGCCCTGGAAAGCCACCCCTGGATCACCATGGTCCTGGGCGTCCTGGCCCAGACCTGGTTCACCCTGAACAACCGCGCCCTCTGGTTCTCGGACGAGGTGCGCTACGCCGACGCCTACCGCAACCTGGCCGAAAACGGGCACTGGATGGTCCTGGCCCTCAACGGCCAGGCCTACCCGGACAAGCCGCCGGTCTACTTCTGGTTCCTCTGGCTCATCGACAAGCTCACCCCGGCCGACCCGCCCGCCGTCTTCTTCCTGGGCGCGGCCCTGTCCGGCCTGATGCTCGTGGCCTCGGCCTTCGTCCTGGCGCGCACCCTCAAATTCGACCGGACCGTCTCCCTGGCCGCCGCGCTCCTGCTCCTGGCCAACTTCTTCCTGGCCGGGCTCTTCCACTACTCGCGCATGGACCTCATGTTCGCGGCCCTCATCGTGCTCAGCCACGCCTGCTTCTTCAAGGCCGCGCAGGATGACGCCAAGGGGCGCTGGCCGCTGTGGGGATTCCTCCTGGCCGGGGTCGCGACCCTGGTCAAGGGCCCGCTCGGCTTCCTCTTCCCGCTCGTCACCCTGGCCGCCTACCTGCTCTGGAAGGGCGAGGGGCGCAAGCTGTTCACCCGGGCCATGGGCCTCGGGCTCCTCGCCATGCTCGGCCTGCTCGCCCTCTGGGTCGCGGGCGTCATACTCGCCGTGGGCCCGGATGTCCTGATCCACACTGTGCTCGGCCACCAGATCCTGGAACGCGCCACCCACACCTTCCACCACCGCGAGCCGCTGCAATACTACTTCATCGCCCTGCCCCTGGCCTGGCTGCCCTGGACCCTCTTCCTCCTGGCCGCGCCCGTGGCCAGGACCCTCTCTCCCGCCCGGCTGGGCGACCTGTGGGGCGGCCGCCGCGAGGCCGGGCCCCGCGCCTTCCTCTGGCTCATGTTCCTGACCATCTTCGCCCTGCTCTCCAGCCTGAGCGGCAAGGTGCTGGTCTACATCCTGCCCATGTTCCCGCCCTTGGCCATCCTCACGGCCGACGCCCTGTTCCGCTCCGCGCCAGAACGCACGGCCCGGTTCTGGAAGGCCGTGGCCGGGCTCTGGCTGATCCTCGGCCTGGGGCTCCTCGCGGGCGGCGACTTCCTGCCCTTCCCGGTGCCGGTGCGCGGCCTCGGGCTCTCGGCCTGTCTGCTCGTCCTGGGCGGCGCGGCCATCCACGCCGCCTCCCGCCGGGGAAACCGGGCCGCGCTCCTGGCCTCGGTCCTGGCCCTGATCGTCTGGCTCTATCCCGTGGGCCTGCTCGTGGCCCCGTCCCTGGACAACGCCATGAGCCCCCGCCGCCAGGCCCTCATCATCGGCAAGTACGCCGACCAGGGCTACGCGCCCATGGCCTTCAAGATCTACTCCGGCATATTCACCTGGTACGCGGGCCACGACCTGGCCGAGACCGGCGACCCGGCCGAGCTCAAAGCGTGGCTGGACGAAACGGACAAGGCCGTGCTCTCCATCCGCCGCCGCCACTTCGACGAGTGGAAGGACCGGCCCGCCGGGCTGACCGTCATCGACGAACAGGACATCGCGGGCATGGACTACCTCATCGTGCTCAAGCAGTGACGCGCCCCCGGAAACGAGGCGCATCAAACAGTTAGACAAACTCTAGACGTTGCGCTATAGAGGTGGGGTGATGAAACCGGTGTTTCGCCATATCACGCCCCTGCGGCTGGCCGCCGCGCTGCTTGTCTGCGCGCTCTCCGGCTGCGCCCTCTACCCGGCCGTGCAGGTGGCGGGCGGGGCCATGACCGGCTACGACGCCGTGGTCATGGCCGACGACTACATCCCCCGCCAGTCCGTGGACGGCGGCTCGCTTCACGCCGTCCATGACCGCACCCTGGAACGGCGGCTGCGCGAGCGTCTGGCCCTGAACGGCCTGGGCGACATCACCGCCCACGTCATCGATTCCAACGCCTACCTGCTGGGCTGCATGGCCACCCGGAGCCGCGCCGACAACGCCGTGAAGACCGCCGTCTCCGTCACCGGCCTGCGCACCGTCACCGTGAAATTCTACCCCCTGCCCAGCGAGGACCAGAGGCTGGACGACCAGGCCCTCACCCACACCCTGACCGCGCGCCTGGCCGAAACCGACCGCCTCAAACGCGCCGACCTGCGCGTCCAGGTCATCGAGGGCAACGCCATCATCGTGGGCCGCGCCGACGACTACTCGCAAAAGACCGCCGCCATCGCCATCGCCCACGAAATCGGCGGCATCCGCGACGTGGTGGACTACATCCGCGTCCCCGCCCCCACCGGCCAGGCCGACGACGGCCGGCGACTCGCCGCCAACTAGCCCCCGGCCCATGGCCCTCGCCCCCCGTTCCCGCAGAGCGATTTTTCGTTGCCGAACCCAAAGCCGAAGCGGCTCCCCTCGCTCCTCACGGGAAGCGGCCACCGAAACGGCCTTGCCCCGCGCCGAACGACAGGAGGCCCGGAGACGGGTTGCGCCGACAATCATAACTGATTTTTAACCACTTCGCCGTTAAACCGTCTTGTCAACCCGGCTATATTCATTTTTTACGCTTAAGCGTCCGTCCCATCGACCGCCTGTGGAAAACTGCGCCACCGGTTGCATATTCCAAGCATTTATCCAAGCAGGACAGGCAAGTATGCAAATACCCCCCGGACAGCCAGTGGCGTCTTTTTTGGTTAATTCGTCCTTTCCGGGCATAATCTGGTTTGACCCCTACGGTTATATGTGCATAAAGTTTGATTTACCGTGCTATCTGGCGTAGCTATACGTGCCATTGGTAGCCACTCGACGGCGCACGGGCGGCAAACAGGGACCACTTCAACATCAAGCTGGATTGGATGCGCAACACTTCGAAAGCTCACAATTTATATCTGGGATTCTCGATCGGGCTCCTCATAGCGCTGGCTGTGGCGGTCTGGTACAGTTTCGATTTCATCACATCGCTCTACAAGACCTCCGTCCCCATCAACTCGGCCATCGTCGCCGTCATCTGGGGCAGCATCTGCATCGCGATGTGGTACATCATCTCTGCCTACCGGGACATCCAGGTGTTCGACCGGTTCACGGAATGGTGCCGCGACCCCGAGGCCGAAGGCTTCGACATCGAACGGGTGGAGACCGGCTTCCTGGGCGTGGTGCTGCGCCCCATCATCGGCTCCATCCGAAACAACGGCTCAGTGGTCGTCAGCTCCACCAGCGAGACCCGCTCCATGGTGGAGGGACTCGAACAGAGCATATCCTCCCGGTCCAAGCTGGTCTCCTTCCTGGGCGGCTTCCTGGTCCTGCTCGGCCTGCTCGGAACCTTCCTCGGCCTGACCATCACCCTGCAGTCCATGGGGATCATCCTCAACAAGCTGGCTGGCGGCCTGCAGCACGCCTCCAACGACTCCATCCTCCAGGTCATGGTCGAGCTCATCACGCGGCTCAAGGAGCCCATGGGCGGCATGGGCACCGCCTTCTCCACCTCGCTCTTCGGCCTGTCCGGCAGCGGCGTGGTCGGCGTCCTGGCCATGATCCTGAGCCGGATGCACGACCAGTTGAAATGGAACCTGGAGAACTGGCTGAGCGAGCAGGTGCGCCTTTCCAGCCAGGGCGCTCCGGACGACGGCCTCAATTTCCCCATGAACGGCGACCTGCCCGAACAGATGCGGGCCATCGCCCAGCAGCTCGCCGCCTCCCGCGAAGAGGCCGGCGCGGCCATGGCCGATTCCAACAAATTCCTGCTGGAAATGACCATCCAGCAGCAGCAGGCGGCGGAAATGTTCCGCTCCATGAAAGAGCTGGCCGCCGAAACCCAAAAGGGCATACTGCTCGGCAACGAACTGACGGGCCGCCTGGTCAAGGACAGCCGCCAACTGGTTTCGACGCTGCAAACGCTACTGGAACATGCGGAGAAGTGATCGCGGGAAGCGGCGCAGCAGCTTCACTCCCTCACGAGGCGCCCTGGTGCGGACGGCCTTGTCCTTCGGGCTCATCGGCCTGCTTTTCGCCTGTTGCCTTCCCTGCGCGCTGGCGGAGCAGCCCGTCGACGTCGGGGCCGTGGAGCGCCAGGCGGAATCCGACGTCCGGGCCGCCGAAGCCGAGCACGCCCCGGAGGCCGCGCCGTCCGGCTCGCTGACCGGCATCCCCACCGACGACGCCGGATACATCCAGGGAAACAAGATCGATTTTCTCAACGAGCCCCAGGAGATCGTTCCGTCTCCGGCCCCGTCCATTCCCCTGACCGGCGACGAAAAGCCGATGACGCTCAAGGAGGCCTGCCGCCTCGCCATCAGGAACCACCCCCGCATCGAGTCCTCCGACGCCGACCTGGACGAGGCCGAGGCCGATTACGGCATCGCCCGCAGCCAGTATTATCCCAAGGTCGACTGGGTGACCAAGGTCGGCCCCTCCCGCGAGTTGGACACCGGCGTGGTCGAATACGGCGACAGCGCCATCCTGATCACGCAGAAGCTGTTCAAGTTCGGCGGCATCCAGGACTCCGTGGCCAGCGCCCGGCTGCTTCTCCAGAGCGCAAGGCTCCAGTCCGCCCGGACGCGCGAGGACATCGCGGTCCTGGCCATCAACGCCTATCTCACGGTGCTCCAGTCGCAGGAGCTGGTCCGGGTCTACGAAGGGGCGCTGTCGTTCTACAAGAAGCTCCTGGAATCCTTCCGGGTCCGCTATGCGGGCGGCATCTCCTCCCTGGCCGACGCCCAGAAGGTGGAGGTCTCCCTGCGCGACGCCGAGGCCCAGGTGGTGCGGCAGAACGAGCAGTTCAGCACGTCCCGGAGCCTGCTGGAGAACATCATCGACACCCCGGTCGCCTCCGTGGAGCCCAACGTGAACCTGCTGCACGTGAGCATAGACGGCTCCATCGAGGAGTCCTACCAACGCGCCCTGGGCTCCAACCGGAAGCTCCAGGCCCTGGTCAAGCAGATCGACGCCCAGACCAAGAGCGTCAACGCCAGCGAGGCGGACTACTACCCCGAACTGGGCTACCGGCTCCAGCTCAAGAACGAATTCCAGCAGTTCAAGGCCGCGAACAAGTGCACCCAGACGGCCGAGGCCCAGCTGACCCTGGACTGGAACCTCTTCAACGGGTTTTCCACCACCAATGAAGTGACCAAGAAAAAGGCCGTGCTGCGCCGCCTCAAGGCGTCCACGCGCGGGGCCGAGCTGGAGATCAGAAACGTGCTTACCGACGCCATGAACTCCTATGCCTCGTCGGCCTCGGAATACAAGCTGGCCAAGGAGGCCTTCGACTCCAGCGTCAGCCTGATGAGCCTGTACCTCAGCGAATTCGACCTCGGCATCCGGACCCTGCTGGACCTGACCTCCGCCAGGGACGGACAGACGAACGCCGCCGTGCGGGAGGTGAACGCACGGTTCACGCGCATCCGCGCCGCCCTGAACATCCTCCTGGAGGAAGGCCGGCTGGAAAGCGTGCTGCAGTTGCCGCTGGAAAAGTAGACGGGTATCGCCGCCAACAAAAGGATGACATCGTGGCTGAAAAGAACGCTCCGGGCAGAGTAGAGGAAAGAACCGCCCCTTCGACCTCCTACACTGTGGCGGGCTCTCCCGACGACTACCGCTACGTCCTCCGGGGGGCCGACCTCGTGCTCATCGACCAGAACAACGTCGAGCACGTGTTCCTTTTCGTGGGCAACATCATGAGCCTCGACGGCCGGGTGGACATGACCTTCTCCAACGGTCAGACGCTCCACTCCGCGGACCTGTTCGAGAGGTCCGAGATGGTCGACGTCCAGCCCTTCTACGAGGAAGAGGTGGAGTGGGACGCCAAGAGCGACACCCCGGACGAGCAGGAGCAGCCGGAGCAGCAGCAGGAGGGCAACACCCCCGATCCCGACGGGCGGGACGAAGAGCAGGCGCCCCGGGCCGAGGACGTCCAGGCCGCCGAGACCCATAACCTGAAGCAGCAGTTGATGCAGGCGCTCCAGGAAAACGACAACACCAGCAAGCGGCTGGGCGACGACGTCGTCAACCGCAACATCTCGCCCGAGAACAACACCAACACCTCGGACAAGCAGGGCGGCGCGGACGACATCAAGCCGGAGCAGATCACGCCGACCCTGGCCCCGCCCCACATCGCCCTGACCGACGACACCAACTCGGGCTCCACCCTGGACTCCGTGACCAACGTCACCACGCCCCATTTCGTGGGCACGGCCGAGCCGGGATCGGACCTGACCCTGTACATCAACGACGCGGCCGTGGCCACGGGCAAGGCCTCGGCCGACGGCGACTTCCTCTTCCTGCTCGACCAGACCTACGCGGACGGCACGTACTCGGTCTACGTCCACTCCGCCGAATACGGGCTGGAGGCGCAGAGCAGCGTCATGACCCTGGAGATCGACACCCTGCCTCCGGCCCTGCCGTCCATCCAACTGGCGGCCGAGTACGACACCGGCGTCAGCGGGGCCGACAAGCTCACCAACGAAGCCCGGCCGCTGCTCCAGGGCTCGTACGGCGGCGACACCTCGGAGGCTGGCACAACCCTGACCATCGAGGCCCGCCAGCAGGGCTCCGACACCTTCCTGGCCATCGGCACCACCACCGTGCAGTCCGACGGGAGCTGGTCCTTCCGCCTGCCCGAGGGCGCGGAGCTGGCCGACGGCGCCTACGACTTCCAGCTCTCCGCCCAGGACGTGGCGGGCAACGCCACCGCCTCGGGCACTTCCGTGCTCGGCGGCGTGGAGATCGACACCACGGCCCCGCTCCTGGGCGCGTCCGTTAACCTGACCGTGGATTCCTTCAACCCCGCCATGAACGGCACCGACGCCGACTTCATCACCAGCGACAACCAGTTCGAGCTGAGCGGCACAGCCGACAACGACGCCACCGTGCGCGTCTACCTCGGCAACGTGCTCATCGGCACGACCACCCCGGCGGGCGGGGCCTGGACCTTCGCGGCCGGGGACTTCGACTTTCACTCCCTGAGCGTGCCCGGCAACAACGCCGTGCTTGCGGACGGCAACTACGACCTGACCGTCGTGGCCATCGACGACGCGGGCAACGAGAGCACCCGAATCGAGACCGCTCTGGTCATCGACTCCGCCATCGACGCCCCGACCCTCTCGATCGACGGCCTGATCGCGTCCTCGGACGGCGAGAACTACATCGGCGACGACAGCCCGGAATTCACCGTCGGCGGCGAGGCCTACTCCACGGGCACCTTCACCCTGACGGACGAATCCACCGGCCTGGCCGTGGCCGACCCGCTCCAGGTGCGCTGGGACCCGGACACCGACTCCTACACCTTCACCTCGCCCAGCACCCTGGCCGACGGCGCCTATCTGGCGACCTTCACCAACATGGACGCCGCCGGCAACCAGAGCACGACCACCCTCGAATTCATCGTGGACACCTCGCGGCCGCCCAGCCCGGTCCTGTCGGTGACGGACACGGGCTCGACCCAGAGCCCGGCCGACCCCGTCACCAACAACCCGGCCCTGACCGTCTCCTTCGCCGCCGGGGCCAACACCGCGAACATCCAGGAGGTGCGGGTCTACCTCGACGGCGACAACCCGCCGGACCTGGACAACGACACCTACTACCTGGCCACCAAACAGGGCGACGCCTGGGTCCTCGCCCCCCAGTTCAACGCGGAGCTGCGGGCGGCCCTCAACGCCGGATACGACGGGACCACGGAGGACTACGCGTACACCGTGGTCGTCGTGAACCGGGCCGGGGCCACGGACAAGGCGTCCGGCGAGGCCTACGAAAGCACGACCTTCATCTACGACACCACCCCCCCGGAGCTGGCGGACATCGAGCTGGCCACGGACGACAACAACCCGAGCTTCGACGGCTCGCCCGACGACTACAAGGTCGAGCCGAGCGACGCGTCCCTGTCCGACGACGACCGCGCCGTGGTGGACACCGTGGGCGACCCCATATACGTGGTCCCGGTCAACCCGACCTTCGGCGGCTCGTGCGAGGCGGGGTGCAGCGTCACCGTCATCCTCGGCGACGACGCGGACACGGACCCGACCCAGACCCTGAACACCTCCTCGGGCTCGTGGAGCATCCGCTTCGGCGACAACGCCCAAAGCGAGACCTTCGCCCTGACCAAGGGCGAGATGAACAAGGTGACCATCCTGTCCACGGACAAGGCGGGCAACGTCACCGAGGAGGTCCTCTACATCAAGGTCGCGGGCGATCCCCCGGCGGCCCCCAGCGTGGACCTCTCCGACGCCTACAACACCGGCAGCGTCAACGACGACGTCACCCGGGGCGCGGACGGAACCGACCCCGGCGACGCCACCGACCGCGACGGCCTGATCCGCATCCACGGCAACGCGCCGGGCGCGTCCTACGTGGTCATCACCTACGTGGACGAAAACGGCGTCACCCAGACCGTGCGGACCGATACGGGGAGCGAACGGATCGCCGTGCGGGACGGCCTCTGGGAGTCCCCGGAAGTGCTGCTGACCGACACCGCCGACACCGCCCACCTGGGCTCCGGCTACACCTTTTCCGTGACCGCCTACGACGCGGCCAACCAGCCCTCGGCCGCGACCAGCTACACGGCCACCATCGACCGCTCCACCACCACGCCCACCATCGACCTGGTCTCCGACTCCAGCGGGCCCGCGTCGGGCTACCCGACCCTGGACTACGGCGCGCGCTCCGGCACTGCCGACGACCGGACGAGCCTTGCCGTGGAGAACAACGTCCTGACCCTCAAGGGGGCCAACGCGGAGGACGGGTCCACGGTCTGGCTGGTGCACACCTACAACGGCGTCACCCAGGCGCTCTCGTTCGACGAGTACAAGGACACCGTGCTGGAACAGGGCGCGGAGACCGGCACATGGTCCATCGCCCTGGACTCCGCGGACGCGCGCATCCTGAACATCGGCCTGGACGGCGCGCACACCTTCGTGGTCCGGACCATGGACAAGGCCGGGAACGTGGCCGACAGCGCGCCGCTCACCGTGGACTTCGACTCCACCGCCCCCGCGTTGGGCGGGACGGCCCTGGACGCGGCGAACAACACGGCCATGGACCAGCGGTTCGTGGACGCCAACGCCTCCCTGGCCGCCCTGAACGAGCAGTACGCCGAGGACGCCGTCACCCGCAGCCCGGACTTCACCCTGACCGGCTCCCTGGACGCCGAGGCCACGGACGAGGCGGACAACGTGGCCGTGCGCGTCTTCCAGGGCGCGTTCCAGATCGGCGTGGCCGACGTCTCCACCGACGGCGACGGCAACGTCACCTGGTCCTACGACTTCTCCTCCGGCCTGGCCCCGGGCGGCAGCCAGGACTACACCTTCCACGTGGAGGTCACGGACCGGGCCGGAAACACCACCGTGGGCGACGACTTCACCGTCACCGTGGACCGAACCCCGCCCGTCATCTCGGGCTTCGAGCTCCTGGACGCCACCGACAGCTTCTACGACGCGGCCGACCCGGCGGACGACCTGGGCTCCAACACGGACAACTACACCCGCTCGTCCACCCTGACCCTGGCGGGCTCCTCGGCGGTCTCGGCCCCGGTGCTCCTGGAATATTCGACGGACGGCGGCGCGACCTACGCCAGCCTCTTCGCCATCCCCAACGGCTCCTCGGCCTCAAGCGGGGCCAACTGGACCCAGGACGGCGGCGGCCACTGGACCTACACCGTCAGCGTGGACGACCTGCGCTCCGGCCTGGGCGCCGCGGCCACGGAGTCGGTCCTGTTCCGGGCCACGGCCTCGGACCTGGCGGGCAACGAGACCGCGAGCGTCTTCTCGGTGTCGGTGGACCGCCATGCGCCCACGGGCACGACCGTCGGACTGGACGCGGGCTCGGACTCCATGGACGCCATCAGCGGCCAGGCCGGGGAAGCGGCCATCGGCTCCGCCTCGGACGGCCGGACCAATGCGGACACCATCACCCTGAAGGGCGCGGCCGAGGCCGGGGCCCGGGTGGAAATCTACCGGGTCGACCCCGGCTCGGACTACAGCGAGGCCCACCCCGGCACGCTGCTGGACGTGGTCACCGCCAACGCCGCCACCGGCGCGTGGAGCCTGGCCCACACCTTAGACACCGACCCGGCGGGCGGCGTGGATGCGGACGGCGAATACGAGTTCGTGGCCGTGACCGTGGACAAGGCGGGCAACCGCGGCGCGGCCGTCATCGAGACCGTGCACCGCGACACCGTGGTGGACGTGGTCCCCACCCTGGCGCTGAACGACGAGAGCCACACCAACGCCGCCAACCCGGCGGACGCGGGCGGCGCGGCGGACAATCCCCTGGTCACGGCGGGCACGGTCCGCCTGGACGGCGACGGTCACGCCTACATCGACAAATCCTCCATCACCCTGGAGGGCGTGCTGACCGGCTACGACGCCTCGGCCGAACCCGTGGCCGCCTACGTCTACCAGAACGGCGCGCTGGCGGGCCAGGCGACCATCACGGGCGACGCCTGGAGCTTCGACGTCACCACCCTGGCCGACGGCGCGAGCTACGCCTTCACCCTGGTGGTCGAGGACAGCGCGGGCAACACCACCCGGACCGCGCCCCTGTACGTCGAGATCGACGCCAGCACGGCCGCGCCCGGCCTGGACCTCGTCGACGCGGACGACACCTCGGGCTCGTACTTCCATTCCGGCGCGGCCGATCCCTCGGCCGGGACGGAGGACAACGTCACCGCCACCGACCGGACCCAGACCGGCCTGGCCGATCCGGACAACGCCTTCACCCTCCAGGGAACCGTGGCCGAGGCGGGCAGCACGATCACGCTGTACGTGGCCCGAGCCCTGGGCGACGGCGTCTATTCCGACTACGAGGCGGTCACCGGCGCGGTGGTCCAACCCGCCGCCGACGGCACCGCCTGGAGCTGCACCGTGCTCGACGCCGACCTGTCGGCGGGCGACGGGACCTATCGCTTCAAGGCCGTGGCCACGGACCTTTCCGGCAACACCAACGAGGACACCCTGGACATCGTGGTCGACAACCAGGCCCCCTCGCTGCTGCACAACTACGAGCTCTGGCTGGACAACGACAGCGGGGCCCAGGACCGCAAGACCAACACGGACACCCTGGAGCTGCACGGCCGCCTGAGCGACACCTCGGACCGCGACATCGCGCTTTACGTCCGCGAGGACGGCGGCGAGGCCATCCGGGTGACCGACATCAACTGGACCACCGGCGAGTGGAGCCTGGAATACGCCGGGCCCGGCGGGGCCAGCCTGCCCGAGGGCGGCTACTCCTTCGTGCTCTACGCCGAGGACCGGGCGGGCAACCTGACCACCTACCCCGCCGCCGGCAGCTTCGACGTGCTGGTCGACCGCACCCTCGACCGGCCGACCATCGCCCTGTCCGGGGACGCCAACACCTACGGCGGCCCGGCCCGGGTGGACGTGAACAACGACGGCCAGCCCGACGGGGCCAGCGACGACTACACCGGATTCGCGGCGGCCAACGGCACCGACATCCACCTGGACATCACCGCCGATCCCGACGCCGCCGTCTCGGTCTACGTCAAGAACCCCGCCTCCGGGAGCCAGGCCGTTGACCTCGACACCCTGGGCGACCCCGGCAGCGGCTACGACCTGGTTCAGGCCGGGATTCGGTACAACTCGGCCGAGGGCAAATGGGACGTCTTCGTCTTCGACGGCTCGGGCTACCAGGACCAGACCAGCGCAGTGACCCTGGTGGTGGTGGCCGACGACGGCAGCCAGTCAGAGTACGGCACCTATACCTTCACCCTGGACGACGAACCCCCGTCCGTGACGCCCGGCAACGGCATCGACTGGGAGCCGACCAGCGCCACGGCCACGCACATCACGGACGGCGCCGTGGTGGAGAACGCCACCAACGGCAAGAGCCTGACCCTGTCGGGCGAAATCTCCGGCGAGGGGGGCGACGCCGTCACCGTCGAGATCTTCGACGCCACCAAGTCCACCCTGGACGGCGGCTTCGGGGCCCGGGTCTCCCTGGGCATGGCCACCGTCAACAACGCGGGCGAGTGGACGTTCCAGGCCGGTTCCAGCGCCAGCCCGCTCACCGAGGCCTACCATCTCTTCACCGCGCGCATCGAGGACAGCGCGGGCAACGTCACCGAGGTCGCCCTGGACGAAATCCTGGTCGACCGCTCCACGCCGTCCGCCCCGGCGCTGGCCATGACCGGGACCGAGGACACGGACTACACCGACGGCGTGCCCGCCGACGGCTACTACCTGGACGACCGGGGCACCCCCTCGGGCCTGGACGACATCCGATACAACGACAACAACCAGCCCCAATTCCGGCTGACCGGGCTGGAAACCCTGCCGGGCTCGGTGCTGACCATCGTCGTGGACGGCGGCGCGCCCCAGGAAATCGCCGTCACCGACGCGAGCCGCAACTTCATCCCGCCGATCCTGGCCAACGGGGCGCACTCCGTCGCGGCCTACGTCACCGACGCGGCGGGCAACGAGTCGGCCCACGCCGTCCTCAACTTCGTGGTGGACACCGTGGCCCCGGCCATCGACCAGGTCATCCTGGAGCCGGACTCCAACACCGGCGGGGCCGACGACGCCGCGGCCCCGGTGACCAGGGCCGAACATCCCGAAATCTCCGGCGCGTCCGAGGCCAAGGCCGCCATCACCGTGGAGCTGCGGGACGACAAGGGCACCGCCGACACCGCCGACGACACCGTGTACATGGCCGAGACCCTGGCCGGGGACGACGGCGCGTGGAGCGTGACCGTCCCCTCGGGCACGGCCATCGAGGAAGGGAACTACGACGTCACGGTCACGGCCGTCGACCGGGCGGGCAACACCTCCGTGGAGGAGGACGTCCTGTCCTTCGAGGTTAACCGAGAGGTCTCCCTCACCCCCGGCTCGTTCCAAATGGTGGAGAACGCCGTCAACGACACCGGGTTCTCCGACAGCGACCACTACACGGCCAACACCGGCCCCAGTTTTTCCTGGGTGGCCCAGGAGGAGGTGACCGCCCGGTTCGTGATCTACAAGAACGGCATCGCCTCGCCCATCCGGACCATCGTCGCGGACGCGGCCGACCTGACCACCACCGGCGGCGTGACCACCTGGACCCCGTCGAACCTGGACCTTGCGGACGGCGCCTACACCATCAAGGCGATCTTCACCGACACCGAGGCGGGCAACGAGACCGCCTTGAACGACAACACCGCCACCTTCACGGTGGACACCACGTCCACGGCGCTCAGCGCCGACCTGGCGTCGGACTCCGGCGTCCAGGACGACTGGGTGACCAATCCCGAGGTGGCGGGCGACGCCGAAACCGTGACCATCACCGGCTCCGCACCTTCGGGCTCCAGCCCGGCCACCGAGGTGCGCGTACAGGTCTACGCCCTGGGCGCGGACGACTCGCGCACCCTGCTCGCCCCCAGCGGCTCCGCGGACGGCTACGTGGTCACCGGCGCGGACGGGGCCTGGAGCTACACCATCGACGCCGACGCCTTCTCCGTGGGCGAAAACGAGCTGGTCATCGTCTCCACCGACCTGGCGGGCAACACCACCGAGATCGGGCGGACCCTCACCATCGACGTGGACGCCACGCCCGGCACCGTGGTCCTGGACGCCGCGTCCAACTCCGGCGTCTACGCGGCCGACGGCGACTTCATCGACAACCGGACCAACGACACCGAGCCGACCCTGACGGGCGCCGCCGAGCCCAACTCCACCGTGGACCTCTGGCTGGGCGACCCGGACGCCGGGGGCACGCTCATCGGCAGCGACATCCCCGCCGACGCCAACGGCAAATGGTCCTTCGACGTGGGCGACTGGGGCACGCTCGCCGACACCTCCGCCGACCTGAACGGCACGTCCTACACCTTCACGGCCCGGGTCACGGACCGGGCGGGCAACGTGGCCGACGCCACCGGCACCGTGGTCATCGACGCCCAGGCCCCGGACGTGAGCGAGTCATACGGCCGGATTCTCCCGACCCCGGTCACCGTGGGGTCGCAGACCGTCTACTCCGACACCGGCCTGGACCACACCGACGGCTACACCTCGGACACCACGCCAACCCTGATCGGCGAGGTGGCCGAGAGCCACTCCCGCGTGGACGTCTACGTCACCTATCCCGGCGACGCCGACCCCACCTTCATCGGCACCACCAAGGCGGACGCCAACGGCAACTGGCAGCTCGAATTCCCGAATACAGCCGCCCCCCTGACCGGCTCGGTCCTGGGCGCCGACCACCAGGTCAGCGTCAGGACCTGGGACGACGCCGGGAACGAATCCGGCTTCTCCGCCGCCCGGACCATCACCATCGACACCTCCGTGGGCAACCCGGACGCCGGACTCGCCGACGGCGAGGTGGCGCGCATCCGGTTCAGCGCGGACTTCGACGCGGCCAACCCGCCCAGCGGGGAATCGGACCCGGTCCACTACGACCCGGCCGACGGCACGCTCAAGACCAACCTGACCACGCCCTCCTTCGACATCACCCTGGAGCCGGACTGCGACACGGCCACCCTGACCCTGATCCGCCTGGGCGAAGACGGGAACCCGGTGGAAAATCCCGTGGCCGACACGGACATCTTCGTCATCAACCTCGGGCCCGAACACGCGGACAACCCCCCGGCGGACGGCCTGTGGACCAACGTGGCCTTCACCACCTCGGACGGCCAGGACGTCAACATCAACGGCGACTGGCTGCTGACCCTGACCGGCACGGACAAGGCCGGGAACGAATTCACCCTGGAAGGCGGCCAGGCCCTGACCGTCAACGGCATCCCGCCCGAGTTCACCCTGGAGATCGTGGAGGACCGGGCGGGCGTGGAAGGCCACGGCCTCTTCGCGGGCGACGACATCGTCAACGCCGCCGGCGTGCACTTCTCCGGCACCTTCGGCGACGACGTGGACTGGCGGGAGATATCCAGCGTGAGCATCATCCGCGCCGTGGACAGCGCCGTGGTCAACACCCTGGACGGGGACGACATCACCGGCCCGACCTGGACCATGGAGGCCACCTCCGTGGTCGACGGCGGCTCCACCAGCTACTCCTACTTCGTCAAGGCCGTGGACAACTTCGGCAACGAGTTCTGGTACCCGTCCGCGGGCGAGCCCCTGACCTACACCGTGGACCGCAACGCCCCCATGCTCAACGAGGGCTCCGTGGACCTGACGGCCGACGACGACACGGCGGGCCTGTTCCGGGCCACGGACGGCGACAACGCCACGGCAGAGACCGAGCCGCGCATCACCTTCGGCAGCGAGGCGAACGCCAAGATCGAGCTGCTCATCGACGGCCAGGTCAAATTCACGGCCATGCCGCCCGACCCGTCCGACGACGGGGCCGGGTACACCTTCGCCCTGGACGGCGGCGACCTGGAGAGCGGACTGCCCGCCGGGATCGCATACAACGCCGCCACCAACCGCTACACTTACACCTGCGACACCCTGGCCGAGGGCGACTACGTCTTCACCCTGCGCTCCACGGACCTGGCGGGCAACGTCAGCACCCGCGACCTGACCGTCACCGTGGACCGGACCTACGACAACGCGAACCTGACCGCCGACCTGTCCAGCACGTCCGACCAGGGCAGCTTCGGCGACCATGTGGTGGCCCACGACGACAACCTGTCCAACGACGAATACCCGGAGCTGACCGGCAGCGCCGAGGCGGGCAGCGCCGTGCGCATCTACCTGCGGCGGTTCGACACCCGGGCCGAGGCCGAGACTGACGCGACCTTCACCGTGACCGGCGACGACTGGTACGACGACACCCCGCACCACGAGATAGTCCTGGGCGACGGCGAGACCTCCTGGAGCTGGGACGCCGCCGACCCCGCCTCGGGCGCCGAGCTGGCCGACGGCTACTACAAGGTCATCGTGGCCTCCGAGGACCAGGCGGGCAACATGCCCGATCCCGAGGTCTTCGTCTTCGGCAAGGACACCGACGCGCCGAGCGAGGCCGACGACGCGGCGCCCCTGACCTTCCACCTCCAGGACCAGTTCGAGGGCGACGGCCTGAACGAGGGCTCGGCCACGGACGGCGAGGTCCGGCTGGGCGATGTCCTGGACGCGGACGGCGACCGGATATGGGTCACCACCAACTGGATGCCGACCATCGGCGGCACCGCCGAATACGGCTCGCGGGTCAGCATCACCCTGCGCATCGACGGCGACCTGGACGGCGCGCTGGACGATCCCACAGCCGTGTACAAGCAACTGACCATCGACGTGACCGACCCCTCCGGGGCGTGGTCCTTCGACTTCTCGGGCGAGGAGACCGGCGCGGGGCGGCTGGCCGACGGCGTCTACACGGCCACGGTCACCTGCACCGACCCGGCGGGCAACGCCACCACCCTCAGCCCGTCGCCGCAGTTCCAGATCAGCTCCATCCCGCCCAGCCCGCCCACCATCCGGCTGGACCAGGCGGACGACACCTACAACAGCGAGACGTCCAACGACGGAGTCACCAAGCAGAACACCGGGCTGACCCTCACGGGCACCGCCGAGGCCGGGGCCGTGGTCCGCATCTACAGCTCCGAGGCCATGGCCGACACCTACGGCCTCATCACCGCCGACTACCTGGCGGCCCACCTCCTGGCCACGGTCACGGCCAACGCTTCGGGCGAGTGGAGCTACGAGCTGCCCACCGACTTCGAGGCGGACAACCAGGACTCGGACGTGGTGGAGGACGGCGCCTACCGATTCTTCGTGGCCAGCGACTACTTCAACGGCAACACCTATTATTCCATCCAGGAAACCAACGACAAGGGCCAGGCGGTCATCAACAGCGACGGCACGCCCGTGCTGGCGGCCCCGGTAGAGGTCGACGACGGCGTCTACACCTACCCGGACTACGTCATGGAGGTGGATACCGAGCTGAAGGACCCGACCTTCGAGCTGGGGCTGATCCTGGACACCACGTCCGGCGGCACGGAGGAGGAGCGGCGGTCCAACAGCAGCCGCATGGACTCCGGCATCGACAACGAATGGCGCACCCCCGAGGAGGTCGCCGCCGGGGTCTACCTCGGCCAGGCCGACGACTTCTGGGAGACCCCGGAGGACCTGGCCGGCCATGGCACCTACGACGACTGGATCGTCAAGACCAGCGGACCGACCATCGAGGGCGACGTCGAGGCGGGCAGCATCGTCTACGTGCAGCGCTACATGGCCGCCGACTTCACCGACGACGGGCTGGACAACCCCGTGGACCAGTGGGTCACAGTGGGCATCGTGGACCGGAACTCCACGGCCGAGGGCACCTGGCGCTTCGTGTTCCCGGCCGAGTACGAGAACGCCGAGTACCTGGTGCGCATCCACGTGGTGGACAAGGCGGGCAATGAATACACCAGCCCGGAAAAGACCATCGTCATCGACGCGGCCATCCGGGACACCGTCCTCGACCTGCCCGATGACCAGGACACCGCCCTGCACTGGGCGGGCGTGGCCCTGGGCACGGACTGGGACGACATCGCGGCCACCGCCACCCTGGAGGGGCTGGATTACGTCCAGAAGAGGCACCTGCCCTCGACCTTCGAGTCCGGCGTCGGCGACGACCTGACCGTGGAGAACAACCTGCTCCTGCACGGCCAGGTCGAGGCAGGATCGCGCATGTACCTGACCGACACCCGCCAGGGCGTCACCGTGAGCATCACCCCGGTGCTGATTGTGGACCCGGCCCAGGCCCTGGGCGACGACACGGCCACCGAGGCCTACTACGTCAAGGTGGACGACGCGGGCGACGTGGGCGCCTGGACCTGGATGAGCGCCGACGACTTCACGGCGACCTACGGCGCGGACTACGCGGGCGTATATTTCCACATCCGGGACGACGGGACCTGGGACTACCGGACCGGCGAACTGGCTGACGTGAAGCACGCCTACACCATCGAGAACATCGACCTGGCGGGCAACCGGGCCGTGACCACGCCCCTGTCCGTGACCATCGACCACGACTTCTCGAACGCGGGCATCGCCCTGAGCATGTCCAGCGACACCGGCCCGTTCGGCAACAACGACCCTGCCTACGACGACCGCATCACCAGCGACGGCACGCCCTCCTTCCGGCTCTATGGCGACAGCGGGGCCACCTACCTGGTCTACGCCTTCCACGTGGACGCGGACGGCAACGTGACCGACAACATCAACGCCGACGGCTCGCCCGTGGCCACCGGCGTGTACGGCGAGGGCTCGGACACCTACGTGGAGATTCCCCTGGCCGACGGCGGCTACCAGCTTCGCCTGGTCAACATCTCCGAGTCCGGCCACGTCAGCGAGGCCATCTATCCGCCCACCGAGGCCGACGGCACCTACGTGACCGACGCCGACTGGGACGTGGGTTCCTCCACGCACCCGCTGGTCATCGACACCTTGGACCCGGTCATCCCGGACCGGGCCGCCCTGGAGGCCACCCCGGGCTACTACGTCCACGTCAAGGACGAGGACCCGGCCGATCCGGCCAACGCCTGGACCGAGGAGGTCACCGTGGGCGGGCGCGTGCTGCCCGTCATCATCTCGGGCGACGCCACGGACGTGGACGGCACCGGCGTCCTCTCCGCCGACCTTATCACCACGGACAGCACCCCGATCATCCAGATATTGGTGGAGCCGGGCACCATGATAGCGGTCAGCGGCATGGGCTACGCCTCCTACCTGACCGACAGCGACAACGACGGCGTCATCACACTGAACCCGTCAAGCGAGCGCAACGACGGCAATCCCTACGTTAACGGCACCTACGACCTGACCGTCCGTTTCGGCGACATCGCGGGCAACGTCTCCGACCCGAACCCCATCACCTTCAGCGTCACCATCGACTCGGCGGGCCCGGGCTCGGGCATCGGGCTGGACACCCCGTCGGACACCGGCACGTCCACCGTGGACAACCTGACCAGGGACACCACCCCGACCCTGAGCGGCACGGTGTCCACCGACGCCATCCGCTACGAGATCCACATCGGCGGCCTGACCATCGAGCGCCACATCGGCGACGCCGACTTCGGCGTCCTTTCCGACGGCCACTACGCCTGGACCTACACCCCCACCGAAGCCCTGGCCAACGGCGAATACGCCGTCTCCATCTCCGCCTGGGACCGGGCCGGCAACAGCTCCGGCGGCAGCCTGAGCGCCTACCAAACCGACGACCCGAACACGGTGACGGGCAACGTCCCGCTCATCATTCACGACACCGACCAGTTGCCCCTGTACGCCAACTGCGAGATCAACCGGTCCGGGACCCGCATCTACCTGGACATCGACTATTCGGTCAGCGACGCCTACAACAACGACGGCAACGCCTACGCCGGTACGAACGAGCTGCGCTTCACCTACCACTACACGGACGGGACCTCGTCCTCCGAGGTGGTGGAGATGCAACTGGGCGAGAGCGACTACTCCAACTCCCTGCGCACGGACGACAACTACGCTTCCATCGACTTCCAACTGGTGGACAGCGCGGGCAACGCCTCCGCCGTCGGCCACGTGGACATCAGCGCGGGCCCGGACGGCGACGGCGTCTACCACATCGACAACATCACCGGCGACCTGGACGACATCCCGGAGACCGTGGGCGTGGACTTCGACCTCGGCGGCGGCCTGGAGGACGACAACCTGACCGACGCCCTGACCGTGGACGACGTGGATATCGTCCGGGCGACCGTCAGCGGCGACCTGGACGGCGACGGCGCCGCGGAATCCGCCACCGTGGACGCCACGGTGAACAACGACGGCAGTTGGGCCCTGCACTTCACCAAGGAGCTGGCGGTGGGCGACTACCACCTGAACCTGACCGGCCTGTCCGCCGACGGGTGCGCGGTCACCCTGGCGTCCACCGTGGACCTCGGCTACGACTTCAGGGTCCTGGCCGAAAGCATGCTGGCCGACCCGGGCGACTCCCAGGTCCTGTTCAACGAAGCGGCGGAGAACGCCGAGCCCGCCGGGGCGGACGTTCCGGACCCCGGCGCCGTGGACACCGTGACCATCGACGCCCCCCACGTGGTCATCGAGGAGCACGTGCTGTAGCGCGTGGAGCGGGAAGGACGACAATGGCGCAACAACGCAAAAGCGAGCAATATCATGGCCGATAACGGTGCACCCCCCTGGCCGGGGTTTGTCGACGCCCTGTCGACCGTTCTGATGATGATGGTCTTCTTCACCCTGCTCATGGTGCTGGTGGTGGGAACGCTGTCCTACATGATCGCCATCAAGGACACCGCCGTGGCCCAGGGCGTGGCCGAGGAGCCAGTGGACACCGTGGCCGCGTCCGAGAGCATCGACTACAAGTCGCTCTCGGCCAGCGAGCAGCTCAAGGAGGCCCTGACCCGCAAGGCCGAGCTGGGCGAGGAGGACCTCGATCCCAAGGGCTCGGTCTCCGTGCTGGCCATGGAGAAGCTGGAGATGGAGAAAAAGGCGCTGCAAAAGCGGCTCCAGGCGGCTCTGGCCGCGGCCAAGGCGAGCGAGGGCAAAAACAAGGAGGACGCGGGCGCCAAGGCCGCTCTGCAAAAGGCCCTGGCCCGCATCGCCGAGCTGGAAGCCTCGCGCGGCAAGGACGTGGAGCTGCGCGCGGGCGAGGAGAAGGCCCCGCCGCCCTTCATAACCAAGATCGTCAAGGGCATGGACCCGAGAAACCGGATCATCATCCTCTACAACCAGTTGACGAGCACGCTGGAGGATTCGACCAAGGTGGAGCTGCTCAAGTGGATCAAGGGCAACCAGGGAGCCATCGCCTCCAACGGGCTGGAACTGGTCGCCACCCTCAACTTCGAGGGCGTGTCGTCGAGCACCTCCAACTCCGTCTCCTTCAAGCGGCTCTACGGCCTGATCCGGGTCATCAACGAGGAAGGCGGCATTCCCAAATCCAAGATCAAGTTCCGCGCCCTGGACGAGGCCGTTCCCGGCACCAACCAGGTGGTCATCGGCGTGGGCAAGCTGCCGCGCTAGCCCGCCGCAAGAAAGAAAACATGGCGAAATCGACGAAAGACGAGACCAGGGCCAAAGTGCGGGCCATCTCGGGAGTTCCCGCCGACGCGCCGCAGCGGGCCGTCCCGGACGATCCCGGGGCGTCGTGCCGGGTCTCGTCCGACGCGGAGGAGCCGGCCGCGCCGCCACCCGGCATGGGCGCGTCCATCACCCGCTGCCTGCACCGCATCGCCGACTCCTTCGGCATCCGCGTTTCCGAAAAGGCCATGGAGCTCGGCCGCTCGTCGCAGTTGCACCACTACCTGCAGATGCAGGCGGACAACATGGGGCTGAGCGCCGCCATGGCTCCCCTGCCCGAGCGGTTCACGGCGGCGCAACTGCCCGCCCTGGTCCAGTACGCGGACGGCAGCTTCGCGGTGGTGGAAAAGCGGCACGGCCGGATGGTCGAGATCTGGAACGGGGCCTCCTCCGCCGTGCGCAACGATCCCTCGGGCCTGGAGCCCTTCGGCGAATGGGCCTGCTCCTTCGCCTCGGTCTTCGAGACGGACGCGGTCCCCTTCCTGAGCCTGACCTGGTTCACCGGGCAGGTCGGGCGGATGTGGCCCATCTATTCCCAGGTGGTCCTGGCCTCGGTCATGATCCACTGCTTCACCCTGGTCATCCCGCTGCTCATGGGCATCTTCTACGACCGCATCCTGCCCAACCTGGCGGGCAACTCCCTGCGCGTGCTGGCCACCGGCGCGGTCATCGTCCTCGGGTTCGACTACCTGCTCAAGAACATCCGCTCCATCCTGGTGGAAAAGGCAGCGCTCCAGGTGGAGCGCGAGGCCGAGCCGCACCTCCTGCGCGAGGTGTTCAACGTGGTCCACGCCGCCCTGCCCGCCTCGGTGGGCCACCTGACCCACGCGGTGCAGGAGTTCTCGCGCATCAAGACACTGTTCACCAGCCAGCTCGTCCTGGGGGCCATCGACTTCTTCTTCCTCTTCTTCTTCCTCTTCGTCATCTTCCTGAACAGCGGCGTCCTGGTCATGGTCCCGCTGGTCATCTCCCTCCTGGTCCTGGTGGTCTCCCTGGCCTACGGCCTGTTCATCGACCGCACCGTGTCGATGCAGGCCCGGCTCCAGTCCCGCCGCAGCTCGTTCCTCAACGAGGTCTTCCAGGGCATGGAGTCGATCAAGGTGACCAACGCCTCGCGGGCCTTCGTCTCCCGCTGGGCCCAGGAGGTGGAAAAGAGCGGAGAGATGGGCGCGCGCTACCGGCTCGCCCAGTCGCGCTGCTCCATGACCACCTCCTTCCTCAGCCAGCTCAACTCCGTTGGCCTGGTGGTGGTGGCCTTCGCCCTGATCGGCAGCGGGTCCATGAGCAGCGGAGGCCTGCTGACGACCATGGTCCTCTCGGGCCGCTGCGTGGCCGTGTGCGCCAGCGTGGCCAACCTTGTCACCTCGTATCTCTTCGCCCGCCGCTCCTACAAGGACCTCTACGCCATCCTGCAACTGGAAAAGGAATCCGGCGAGGGCGGGAGCCTGCAAATCCAGAACGTGCGCGGCGACCTGGCCTTCGACGCGGTCTCCTTCCGCTACCAGCCCGAGGCCCCCTACGTCCTGGAGAACATCTCCTTCTCGGTCCGGGCGGGCGAGCGGGTGGGCGTCATCGGCCCCATGGGCAGCGGCAAGACCACCCTGCTCAAGCTCCTGGCCGGCCTGGCCAGGCCCTCGGAGGGCGTCCTGCTCCTGGACGGGCACAACATGGCCCACCTCAACGTCGAAAAGGTGCGCGAGAAGATGGGCGTGGTCTCCCAGTCGCCGGTGCTCTTCCACGGCACCCTGGAATTCAACCTGCTCATGGGCGCGCGCAACGTCTCCCAGGACGCCCTGGAGCACGCCCTGCTCATCTCCGGCATCGACACCTTCGTGTCCAGGCATCCCCTGGGGCTCAAGATGCCCATCGCCGAGGGCGGCAGGAACCTCTCGCGCGGGCAGCGGCAGTCCGTGGCCATCGCCCGGGCCCTGATCGGCGACCCGCCCATCCTGCTGCTGGACGAGCCCACCAGCTCCATGGACTCCACCCAGGAGCACATCTTCGTCGAGCGCATGAGCCGGGAGATGGAGGGCAAGACCATGCTCATCGTCACCCACCGGCCGAACATCCTGCGCATCGTGGACCGCATCCTGGTCATCGACCAGGGGCGGCTCGTGGCGGACGGCCCGCGCGACGCCATTCTGGCCAAGCTGGGCCAGGCCCCGGCGCATAGGGAGGGCAGGGCGTGAGACGCGGCAACCCGATTTCCCGCTTCTTCCTGCTGCTTGAGGAGGTCTCCGGCAGCATGATCGTCCTGGCCGCCGTGGCCGTGTTCCTGGTCGTGTTCCTCGTCTGGGCCTACAACTGCGACATCGAAAAGACCGTCCGGGCCCAGGGAATCGTGGAGACCAACCTGACCGACAAGGTGGTGGGCCACTACGAGGGCGGCGTGGTGGAGAAGGTCTACGTGCGCGAGGGCGACAGCGTGGTGGCCGGGCAGCCCATCGTGGCCATCGCCAACACCACGACCACCAAGGAACGCAACAAGTCGGAGATCAAGCAGAAGCAGTTGCGCGCCAAGCTGGAGCGGCTCATGGCCGAAAGCACGGACAGCGTGGAGGCGTTCGCGGGCAGGGCGGCCACGGACGAGGAACTGAGCGAGCTCCAGTTCGCCCGTTACCGGGCCGAGGCCCTGCAGCAGCGGGTGAGAATCCTGGAGACCCAGATCGCCCAGTCCGAGGCGGCCCTGGCGGCCGGCAAGCGGCACATGCGAAACCTGGAGGAGGAGCGCAGCGTCCTCAAGCAGCAGCACGACCTGCTTGAACCCATGGTCAAGAAGGGCGTGGGCTCGCGCCAACTGCTGCTCCAGCGCAAGTCCGAGCTGGCCAAGATGGCCACCGGTCTCGACGAAGTGGCCAACAAGAGCAAGGAATACGCCCTGGACATCCAGGAGCTCAAGCAGCGCATCAGCCGCGAGCGCCTGGACTTCATCCGCGACGTGCGCGAGGAGATCAGCACCACCGCGTCGGAGCTCCAGGGCGTGACCGAAGAGGTCAACGCGGCCAACGAGCAGATCGTGCGTAGCGTGGTCCGCTCCCCGGTGAAGGGCACCATCTACCGCCTGAGCGCCAACACCGTGGGCGGCATCGTCCGCTCCGGCGAGGCCCTGGCCGAAATCGTGCCCGACGACGCCGTCATCCGCATCGAGGGCAAGGTGCAGCCCAACGACCGGACCAAGATATGGAACGGCATGATGGCGAAAATCCGGCCATCGTCCTACGAGTTTTCGCGCAAGACCATGCTCCGGGCGGAAATCGTCAACATTTCGGCAAAGACCTATTTCGACGACCTGACGCGCTCCTGGTACTACCGGGTCATCCTCAAGACGATCAAGGAGGACGCGGAGAAGACCAAGGACTTCATCCCCGGCATGATCGTCGAGGTCAACATCCTCTCGGGGACGGAAAGCGTGTTGGAGTACGTGCTGTCTCCGGTCATGCGCGGCGTTCGCGGCGCGCTTTCGGAGCACAACACCAGATAGCGGGCCCCGGCCCGAAGGGAATCGGACATGAGAGTCATCAACGGCAGCCCCTCCTGGATAACCGCCCTCGTCCTCGTTTGCTTCTTCCTCGTGCTCGGCGCGGGGGCGTGGTATTCCGCCTCGCTGCTGCTGGACACGAGGCAGGAAAAGGACGTGGTCGACGTGGAGGAGTACCAGAGCAAGGTGCTGTTCGCAGAATCCGAGGCCCTTTCCGGCCAGTTGGTCGCCCCGGTCCTGCGCGCCCGCGAGCTGGCCAAGGCGCGCATCTTCCGCGGCGCCGTGGCCGACTTCGCCAGCATGAAGAAGGAAAAGAAGGACCGGGCCCAGGAGGACTTCGAGAACTTCGTCAACGTCTCCGGCTTCATGGCGGGCCATCTCTTCAGCCCCGACGGCCACCTGCGGGCCACGACCATGGGCAAGCTCGACGGGGCGGAGAGCGCGTTCTACGCCCCGGTCCGCAACGTGGCCAAGACCCGGCAGCCCTACTTCTCGCCCATGTTCCTGTACAAGGGGCTCCTGGTCTCCAACCTGTTCATCCCGGTCTATCCGCCCCACGTCCTGTCCGACTCGGCCGAGCCGGAATACGTGCTGGCCCTGATCGTGCCCCTGCACGACGTGCTGCGCAGCTTCCTGACCTCGGTCCGCAACCTGGACTACGACACCGCCGTCCGCCTGGTGCAGCGGAGCGAAGGCGGGGCGTTCCAGGAAATCGTCGTCGCCTACCCCGACCTGGTCAAGGTCATCCCGGTCAAGGCGTCCCTCGCGGGCGTCAAGGCAGTGGAGTTCGGCGGCCGCGCGGACCTCAACGGGACCGGGGCGGTCTACTCCTCGGCGACCTACCTGCCCGCCGTGCACTGGTGGATCGTCGCGGAGACCGACCGGGAGGTTCTTGCAGCGCCCATCCGTGAATACAGGAATCTGCTGCGCTTCCTGCTGGTTGTCGGCGGCGTGCTGGCCCTCTTCTTCATCGCCAGCGTGGTCCTGTTCTTCAGCCGCTACCGCCACCACAGGGAGGAAAAGGCCCTGGCCCAGGAACTGGAATCCATGCGCCGGAGCCTGGCCATGAGCACCGCCATCGGCAAGGTCCTGCCCACCGCGGTCTGCCTGGTCGATCCCGACGGGGAGACCATCGCCTTCGCCAACGACGCCTTCGCCAACATGTGCGGCAAGCCCCTGTCCGTCATCCTCGATCTCTCGCTGACGGAGCTCTTCAACCCCGCCGAGGCGGAAGACCTGCAACACGGCGTGCGCATGCTCACCATGTCCGGCGGCAGGCCCCACTCCCAGGTGCTGGAGACCTATCGGGGCCCCTCGCCCCGGCTCTACGCGGTCACAACCCTGCAATGCCGGGCCGAGGACCAGGAGGAGCCCGGCATCCTCTTCCTGTTCCGCGACGTCACGGAAGAGAGCGCCGGGCACGCGCAGGACATCAACAACCGCCAGCAGATCATCAACGCCCTGATCCGGGCGGTGGAGAGCGTGCCCTTCCTGGACGGCCACACAGCCCTGCTCCGGCGGCTCTCCGTGGAAATCGCCGAGACCCTGCTCCTGAGCGACGCCGACTGCGCCACAGTGGAGGCCGCCGCCATCCTCTCCCAGGTCGGCAAGACCTTCGTGCCCAGGGATATCATGCAGAAAGAGGGCAAGCTCACGCCCGAGGAAATCCGGGAGACCCGCCGCTACGTGGAGCACACCTGCCGCATCATCGAAGGGATCGACTTCGACCTGCCCATCGCGGACACCATCCGGCAGATGCAGGAGACCCTGGACGGCACCGGCTACCCCAACGGCCTCAAGGGCAACGAGGTCTCCATGCTCGCCCGCATCCTCGGCGTGGCCAACACCTTCAGCGCCCTGGTCAAGAAGCGGTCCTACCGCAAGGCCAAGACCGCCTGGGAGGCCATCGACGTGCTCCGGCAGTCCACCGGCCGCTACGACGCCACCGTCATCCGCGCTCTCGAAGCCGTGGTCGAATCCGCCAGCGGCCAGCACATCATGCGCGAGAACGACATCGACACCGACAAGGAGTGATCCCGCCGGGAGGACGGCGGACCCGGCGGCCAGCCGGTGACCGCCGCGCTTCGGCCGGGACCATGTTCCGGCCCGGTCTTCGCCCGCGTCCGCACAAAAAGAAGCGGCCCGCCGGGGAGGGCGGGCCGTTCAGGGAGGAATGCGTCCTAGAGGGCGAGATCAACCGCTCGGGTCGCATGTATGAGACAGGTGTCGAAAAGGGGGACGTCGGTGTCCCCCGGCCGGACCAGGATGCCGATCTCGGTGCAGCCGAGGACGATGCCCTGGGCGCCCAGGGCCGTGAGGCCGCCGATGACGCGCAGGAATTCGGCGCGGGCTTCGTCGGTGAAGACGCCCTTGCACATCTCGTCGAAGATGACGCGGTCGATGAGCCGACGGTCGGCCTCGGGCGGGACCAGGGCGTCGATGCCGCGCGCGGCCAGGCGGGCGGTGTAGAAATCCTGCTCCATGGTGAAGGCGGTGCCCAGCAGGCCGATGCGGGTCAGGCCCGCGTCGAGCACGGCGTCGGCCGAGGCCTCGGCGATGTGCAGGAGCGGGATGGAGACGGCGGCCTCCACGCGCGGAGCGACCTTGTGCAGGGTGTTGGTGGCGATGAGGAGGAGGTCCGCGCCGCCCTTCTCCAGGGCCCGTGCGGCCTTGGCCAGCCGTTCGCCTGCGCCGTCCCAGTCGCCCGCGAGCATGTCCCCGCGGATTTCGGCGAAGTCCACGCTGTACATGAGGAGCTTCGCGGAATGCAGGCCGCCCAGGCGCTCCTTCACGGTCTCGTTCATGATCCGATAGTATTCCAGGGTGGATTCCCAGCTCATGCCGCCGATGATGCCTATGGTCTTCATGCTGTCGCTCCGTCAGCCGAGGAAGTGGCGGCCCAGGGCCACAAGGGCCATGCCCAGGGCCACGGTGCCGAAGAAGCTGCGGGTCCGCCAGGCCAGGATGATGGCCGGGATGGACGCCCACAGGAAGAAATTCTCCGTGGAGAAGTCGAACGCGCCTTCCCGCAGCACGAGCGAGGGGAAGAGCATGGCCGAGAGCACGGCCGTGGGCACGTAGGAAAGCCAGCGCACCACGGGCTCGGGCAGGGTGCGCGAGGCCAGGGCCACCAGGGGCGCGATGCGCGGCACGCAGGTGACCAGGGTCATGCCCAGGATGGTTGCTATGACCGTTTTTTCATCCATGATTCGACTCCCGCGCCGAGGGTTGCGCCCAGGATGGTGGCGATGATGACGCTCCAGCGGTCCGCGCCGGACTGCATGAGCGCAATGGAGGCCAGGCCGGTGAACCCGGCCACGAAGACGTGCAGGCCGTTTTTGACCTGCATGGCCAGCAGGGCGATGAACATGGCTGGCAGGGCGAAGTCGAGCCCCAGCGGCTTGACGTCCGGGATGGCCGCGCCGGACAGGTAGCCGACGAAGGAAGCCAGCACCCAACTGACGTGGGCGATGGCGTTGATGAGGAAGGAGACGGGCCTGCTCGTGTCGCCGCGCGCGTGACGGGCGGAGTGCAGGGCGAAGGACTCGTCCGTGACCTCGTAGGCGAAAAGGGTAAGCTGCCACTTTGGCCAGGTCCGGACATGCGGGGACAGCGCGGCGCTCATGAGCACATGGCGCAGGTTGACCACAAAGGTGGTGACGACGATGGCCAGCGGCGAGAGCCCGGCCGCGAACATGGCCACGGCGATGAGCTGGGCCGAGCCCGCGTAGACCAGGAGCGACATGAGCAGGGTCGCGGCCAGGGAGAGCCCGGTCTTGCAGGCCAGCACGCCGAAGGCCGCGCCCACGGGCACGTAGCCCATGATGATGGGCGCCACCTGGCGCAGGGCGTCCGTGAGCGGGGACGCCGCCGCCCGTTTCTCGATCATCGCTTCCGTGGTCATTCTCCCTTCCTCTTCCATATCCGTTTTGTGGTCCACGCCATGGGTTGCAGTAAAGGGGAAAATCTGTCATCAGTACAGATACAGATTTTTTATTTTTCAACCATAACAGATCGGGCGCTGCCATGCGGGCGGAAACGTCGACCTACCGTTACCAGGCCGTGGAAAGGCGGATCATGGACCTGGTGGAGTCCGGTGGACTGGCCCTCGGGGACAGGCTGCCGTCGCTTCGGCGGATGAGCCGGGACCTGGGGCTGTCCGTCTCCACGGTGCACCAGGCCTATGTGGAGCTGGAGCACAAGGGAGTGGTGGAGTCGCGGCCGCGCTCGGGATTCTTCGTCCGCCGCCGGGCCACGCGTCTGCCTCGCACCGAGACCCCGCCCGCGCCCATGAGCGAGCCGCGCCCGGTGACCCGCATCGGGCTGATCCAGACCGTGCTGGAGTCCGTGGGCAGGGAGGACGCCGTGCCCCTGGCGGTCATCGCCCCGGGCGAGGAGCTGCTGCCGCTGGCGGAGATGGGCAAGATCACGGCGGCCGTGGTGCGCGACAACCCGCGCCGTGCCATGGGCTACGCCCCCATCCCCGGCGACCCGGAGCTGATCCGCCAGGTGGCCTTTCGCTCCATGGAGTGCGGCATCCCGGTGGGCCCCGAGGACCCGGTCATCACGGCCGGGTGCATGGAGGCGCTCTACCTGGCCCTGCGCGCCACCTGCCGCCGGGGCAACACGGTGCTCATCCAGTCGCCCACCTACTACTGCTTCCTGCAACTGCTGGAGACGCTGGGGCTCCGGGCCATCGAGATCCCCTCGGACCCCGAGGGCGGGGTGGACCCGGCGGACCTGGCCCACGCCCTGCGCACCTTCGACATCTCGGCCTGCGTCCTCTCGCCCAACTTCAACAATCCGGACTCCAGCCTGACGCCCGACGAGGCCAAGCGGGAGATCGTCTCGCTGCTCGCCGCGCGCGGCATCCCCCTGGTGGAGGACGACGTGTCCACGGACCTGCACTTCACGCCCAAGCGGCCGGGCACCTACAAGCAGTTCGACGAGAAGGGGCTGGTCCTGCTCTGCTCCTCGTTCTCCAAGACCATCTCGCCGGGATTCCGCGTGGGCTGGTGCCTGCCGGGCCGGTTCCGCCAGAAGGTGCTGGAGATCAAGGCCACCACCAACGTCTGCACCTCCGCCCCGGCCCAGATGGCCATCGCCGAATACCTGCGCCAGGGACGGATGGGCCGCCACCTGAAACGGCTGCGGGCCAGCATGGAGCAGCAGATGGACACCATGCAGCTCCACCTGGAGCAGTGTTTTCCGCCCACCACGCGCGTCACCCACCCGCGCGGCGGGGGCGTGCTCTGGCTGGAGCTGGACCCGCGCGTGGACGGCGTGGAGCTGTTCTTCCGGGCCAGGGCCGAGTCCATCGCCATAGCGCCGGGGGCCATCTTCTCCACCCGCGACAAGTTCAGCAACTACATCCGGCTGAGCTGCGGCGAGCCCGTGACCGAGCGCATCCAGCGCGGCATCGCCCGGCTCGGCGTCATGGCGGCCGAAATGGCCGGGGCGTGATCTTTCCGCTTTACCGTGACGGGGACCGGGCGTAGCTTGGCGCTCCCCATTCAACCAAGAGCACCCATGACGCCACGACTCGCCACCGAACCAGCCCAAGGCTTCGCCGCCGCCCTCGCCGCCTTCATCGCCTGGGGGCTGCTCCCCATCTACTGGAAGGCCCTCGGCGACGTCGCCCCGCTGGAGATCCTCTGCCACCGCATCCTCTGGTCCCTGGTCTTCATCAGCGTCATCCTGACCGTGAAGCGCCGCTGGGCCGAGGCCTTCGCGCCCCTGGCCTCGCCGCGCAGCCTGCTCATCCTGGCGTGCAGCAGCCTGTGCATCGGCGGCAACTGGCTGCTCTACATCTGGTCGGTCAACACCGGCCACGTGGTGGAGACCAGCCTCGGCTACTACATCAATCCCCTGGTCAACGTCCTGCTCGGCTTCGTCTTCTTCCGCGAGCGGCTCAACGGCTACCAGTACGCGGCCATCGGCCTGGCCGGGGCCGGGGTGGCCGTCTCCATCCTGAGCCACGGCGAGCTGCCCTGGATTTCCCTGACCCTGGCCGTTTCCTTCGGCTGCTACGGTCTGCTGCGCAAGATCGCGGCCGTGGCCTCCCTGCCCGGCCTGTTCCTGGAGACCATGGTCCTCGGCCCGGCCTCCCTGGCCTATCTCATCCATCTCAAGTGGAACGGCGCGAGCGGGTTCCTGGCGGGCTCCCCGTCCACGGACCTGCTCCTGGTGGGCGCGGGCGCGGTCACGGCCCTGCCGCTCATTGGCTTCGCCTTCGGCGCGCGGCGGCTCAACCTCTCCACCCTGGGCATCCTGCAATACGCCTCCCCGTCCATCGCCTTCCTCCTCGGCGTCTTCGTCTACAAGGAACCCTTCGGCGTCGGCCACATGGTCACCTTCGCCCTGATCTGGGCCGGGCTCGTGCTCTACACCGTCGATTCCGTGCGCGCCCTGCGCCGGCACCGCCGCGCCCGCTGATCCGCTTCCCCCCCACTCCCTTCACGGCTTGACGCACGCGCATTCATCGCTTATCGTCGATCAACGATAAAGGAGCGAACCATGCGGCCCTCCCCGCCTCTCGAAGACGAACAACTGGCCGAGGCGTGCAAGGCCCTGGGCCACCCGGCCCGGCTGGCCATCTTCCGCCACCTCATGGCCGAGGACCGGTGCGTCTGCGGCCGCATCGTGGAGATCGTGCCCCTGGCCCAGTCCACGGTGAGCCAGCATCTCAAGGTGCTGCGGGAGGCCGGGCTGGTCTCCGGCGAGGTGGAGGGCCCCCGGACCTGCTACTGCATCGACAAGGCGTTCCTGGCCCGGTTCCGCCGCACCCTGGACCGGCTGGCCGACCCCGCCGTCATCACGGAGCCCGCATGACCGGAAAAGATTCGCCCCTGGCCCCCGAAAAGGACCTGACGCCCCTCGTCCCCCTGGCCCCCGTGGCATCACTGGACCCGCAGGGCTGCTGCCCACCGCCCGGTCCCGACGCCGACGCGCCCTGCTGAGGGCCGAAGCCGGACCCCCGTGCCGGGGTTCACGAAAAGCCGGGCTACCGCGTGGAGCCCTTTGTCACCGGGTTCATCGAGACCAAGCCCGGTCCGGCGCCCCGCGTGGCCACCGCCCTCTCCCTGCGTGACCGGCTGG
>NZ_JAQUWN010000108.1 GCF_028692895.1 Pseudodesulfovibrio sp. | reverse complement strand
ACCCACATCCCGCCCGACCGGATCGAGGCGGGCGCGCACCAGCTCATCGCCGAGCTGCCCGGCAACCGGCTGGTCGGCCACCTGGCCGGATGCGCCCTGACCAGCGGCTGCCCGGCGGCCAAGAACCTGGCGCTCGGCCGGTTCGAGTGCCCGCTGCCCACGGCCCGGACCTGCAACGCCCGGTGCGTGGGCTGCATCTCCGAGCAGCCCGAGGATTCCGGGTTTCCGTCGCCCCAGTGCCGCATCGCCTTCACGCCCACGGCGGACGAGATCGTGCAGATCATGCGCCGCCACGAGTCGCGCGAGCGCCGGCCCATCTTTTCCTTCGGCCAGGGGTGCGAGGGCGAGCCGCTGACCGAGGCCGAGCTGATCTGCGAGGCCGTGCGCGCCTACCGGGCCGACGGCGGCACCGGCACGGTCAACGTCAACACCAACGGCTCGCGCCACCAGGTCATCCCGGCCCTGCGCGTTGCCGGGGTCAACTCCATCCGGGTCAGCCTGAACTCGGCGCGCAAGGGGCCCTACGAGGCCTACTACCGCCCGCGCGGCTACGGGTTCGAGGACGTGCGCGAGACCATCGCCAAGGCGCACGAGGTCGGACTGTTCGTCTCCCTCAACCTGCTCTTCTTCCCCGGCGTAACGGACACCGAGGAGGAGTTCGAGGCCCTGGTCGAGCTGGGCGAGACCTGCCGGTACGACTTCATCCAGCTTCGCAACCTGAACCTGGACCCCGAGCTCTACCTGAAGCTCATGGCCCCCTTCGGCCATTCGCCGAGCATGGGGTTCGTCAATTTCAGGAAGCGGCTCAAGAAGGCGCTGCCCTGGATCAACTACGGCTACTTCAACCCCTACCTCGGGTAGGGCGGGGCGGCCGGGCCGACCCGCCCGGTCCCGGAGCACCAACGCGACATGCTTTCTTTTCTCGGCAACGTCATCTGGTTTCTGTTCGGCGGGGTCTTCCTCGCCCTGGGCTGGTTCCTCGCGGGCTGCCTGATGGCCATCTCCGTCGTGGGCCTGCCCTGGGCCCGCTCGGCCTTCGTCATCGCCGGGTTCGCGCTGACGCCCTTTGGCAAGACCCTGATCCGGCGCGACGTCCTGACCGGCCAGCCGGACATCGGCACCTCGGGCTGGGGATTCCTCGGCAATGCCGTCTGGTTCGTGGTGGCCGGATGGTGGCTCTGCGTGGGCCACATCCTGTCCGCCCTGGGCTGCTTCGTGACCATCATCGGCATCCCCTGGGGATGGCAGCACCTCAAGCTGGCGGCCATCACCCTGGCCCCGGTGGGCATGGCCGTGGCCGACATCCCCGTCGCCGAGGGGGCCTACCGACGGCAGGGCTGAAACGGTGTGCAACAATACGCTTTCGCTTGCCACGGTGCCGAAAGCTACTTACATAGAGGGCAACAGCAGGGGCCTATAGCCCCGTTCTCAAGCGAAAAATATCCTTACGGAGGAATATGATGAATCAGTATCCCAGCATGCAGCGGACCGGCGCGCGCGCCGAGGTGATGAACGCCTTCATGCGCGGCGTGTACGGCTGGATGGGCGCTGGCCTCGGCCTGACCGCCCTCCTGGCCTTCGCCACCCTCAACGTCCCGGCCCTGTTCAACCTGGCCTTTGTCTCCAATCCGCAGACCGGGGCCCTCGCGCCCACCATGCTGCCCATGGCCGCCCTGTTCGTGGGCTTCGGCATGGTCTTCTTCCTCAGCTTCAAGATCTCGACCATGAACCCGTCCACGGCCACCGGCCTGTTCCTGGGCTTCAGCGCCCTCAACGGATTCTCGCTGGCCCCGATCCTCATGGCCTACACCACGGCCTCCGTGGTCTCGACCTTCATCACCACGGCGGGCATGTTCGGGGCCATGTCGCTCTACGGCATGGTCACCAAAAAGGACCTGACCGGCTGGGGCAGCCTGCTCTTCATGGGCCTCATCGGCATCGTCATCGCCATGGTGGTCAACATGTTCCTGCACAGCCCGGCCATGGACTTCGCCATCTCCATCATCGGCGTGATCCTCTTCCTGGGCCTGACCGCCTACGACACCCAGAAGCTCAAGACCATGGGCGAGACCGTTCCCCAGGACAATCAGGCGGCCATCCGCCGGGGCGCGATCCTCGGGGCGCTGACCCTCTATCTCGACTTCTACAACCTCTTCCTCATGTTGCTCAGATTCATGGGCGACCGCAGGTAGCTGCCGAGCGGGGAGGCCCAGGCCTCCCCGTTTTTTTTTGCCATGTCCGACCGAGTCACCTCGCTCCAGGATTCCCTCGCCTGGCTGCTCACGCCCCTTTCCTGGGGCTACGCGGGCCTCATGCGCCTGCGCGCCTGGCTGTATCGCAACCGGCTCCTGGCCGTCTGGGAGCCCGAGGTCCTGACCGTGTCCGTGGGCAACATCGGCTGGGGCGGGTCGGGCAAGACCCCGCTGGCCGGGTGGCTCCTGGACTGGGCCGCGCAAAAGGGCGTGGGCGCGCTCCTGCTCACGCGCGGGTACAAGGCCAAGCCCGTAGCCTACCCCTACGTGGTCAAGCAGGGCGCGCTGGCCGAGGAGGCGGGCGACGAGCCCCTCCTGCTGGCCCGCGAGCATCCCGATGCCCGCGTGGTGGTGGACCCGGTCCGCACCCGCGGCGGCCGCTTCGGCATCCGCCGCTTCAACCCCGGCCTCGTGGTCCTGGACGACGGGTTCCAGCACATGGCCGTGCACCGGCACGTCAACCTCGTCCTGCTCAGGCCCGACGACCTGCTGGAGCAGTGGGACCGCGTCATCCCCCGCGGCTCCTGGCGCGAACCCAAGGCCGCCCTCAAGCGGGCCGACGCCTTCCTCATCAAGACCGGGCCCGAGGGGTTCCAGCGCCTGCGGCCGCGCGTCGACCAGTTGCTGGGCCGTTTCCACAAGCCGGTCTTCAGCTTCCAGGTGGCGCCCGTCGGCGTGGCCAACGTCCTGTCCGGCGAGTCGCGCAGGGACTTCGAGGGCGGTCGCTACCTGCTCGTGTCCGGCACCGGCGACCCGGACGCGATCCTTCGTTCCGCCCGCCACCTGCTGGGCGGGTCGCCGGCCAAGCACCTCAAGTATCCCGACCACCACGCCTACACCAAGGCGGACGTGCTCGACATGCAGTCCGCGGCCAAGGGGCTGGGGTGCGACTTCATCCTGTGCACGCCGAAAGACGCCGTGAAGCTTGGGCCCATGTGCACGCCCGAGTTCTGGCAGTTCGAGCTGCGCATGGCCTTCGGGCCGTCCACCATCGGCGCGAAGACGCCCTTCAACATCTGGTGGAAAGGACGCTACGAGTCCGTATATCTCCGCCGGGTAGCCCCCGGCAAACAAAAGGAATCCAATGAGTAAACAGAAAAAGGCGCAACCCCGTCCTTCACAGCCGCCCCTCTCGGCGGCCGCGCTGCTCAAGCTTTTCAAGGAAGTCAAACGCCCCCTGTCGCGTGCCGAAATCATCCGCCACCTGCACCTGAAGAAGAACGACAAGCGGGACATCAAGGGACTGCTCACCCAACTTGTGGAGCAGGGCAAGCTTATCCGCATCCGGCGCGGTTACGGCCTGGCCGAGGCCATGCACTGCGTCACCGGCCGCCTGGAGATCCAGCGCGGCGGCTTCGGCTTCGTCATCCCCGAGGACTCCCGGCGCAAGGACATCTTCATCAGCCAGCGCGACATCGGCGAGGCCTGGCACGGCGATAAGGTCGTGGCCGCGATCATCAAGGAAAACAAGGGCGACCGGAACAACGAGGGCCGCATCGTCCGCATCCTGGAGCGCGGCCGCAAGACCCTGCCGGTCAAGGCGGTCAAGCGCATGAGCGGCGGCGAGTGGCTCTGCCGCCCCACCGATCCGCACCTCGGATTCGGCGTGGCCTGCACCCTCAAGGACCCGTCCATCAAGCTGCGCCCCGGCGACATCGCCGTGTGCGTGCCCGGCGACCGCATCGACCCCGCCCTGTGGGAGGGGGAGATCATCGAGGTCCTGGGGGCCGAGGACGACGTGGCCGTGCAGGAGGCCCTGGTCAAGTCCGACCACAACCTGCGGCTGCGCTTCCCCTCCGGCTCCCTGAACCAGGCCGACGCCCTGCCCGGCGAACCGTCCGAGGCGGACCTGAAGAACCGCCGCGACCTGCGCGACAAGCCCTTCGTCACCATCGACGGGGCCACGGCCAAGGACTTCGACGACGCCGTCCTGGTGGAGACCCGCCAAGGCGGCTACCGCCTCTGGGTGGCCATCGCCGACGTGTCCCACTACGTGCCCGAGGGCTCGCCGCTGGACCGCGAGGCCTTCGAGCGCGGCAACTCCTACTACTTCCCCCGCTCCGTGGTGCCCATGTTCCCGGAGAAGCTCTCCAACGGCCTGTGCTCCCTCAACCCGGACGTCAACCGGCTGGTCATGGTGGCGCGCATGGACACGGACGAGCGCGGCGTCACCAAGTCCGCCGAGTTCTTCCCGGCCGTGATCCGAAGCCACGCCCGGCTGACCTACGGCCAAGTCAAGCGCGCCGTGCTGGAAAAGCAGCCGGAGGAGCGCGAGCGGATCAAGCACGTCCTGCCCATGCTCGAACTGGCCGAGAAGCTGGCCCGCAAGATCAACGCCCTGCGCTCGGCGCGCGGCAGCCTGGACTTCGACCTGCCCGAGCCGGAAATCTTCTTCGACGCCCACGGCGCAACCTCGGACATCCGGCCCAAGGAGCGCCACTTCGGCCACCAGCTCATCGAGGAGTTCATGGTCGCGGCCAACGAGGCCGTGGCCCATTTCCTCATCGAGAAGGGGCTGCCCTGCATGTTCCGCATCCACCCGGCGGCCGACGAGGAAAAGCTCAAGAATCTCTTCCGCCTGCTCTCCCTGACCGACAAGTCCATCCAGATGCCCAAGGAGATCACGCCCAAGGCGCTCCAGCGCCTTGTGGCCTCGCAAAAGGGCACGGACCGCGAATACGTGGTCAGCCGCCTGCTGCTCCGGTCCATGAAGCAGGCCAAGTATTCGCCGGACAACGAGGGCCACTTCGGCCTGGCCTCGCCCGAATATTGCCACTTCACCTCGCCCATCCGACGCTATGCGGACCTGGTGGTCCACCGGCTGGTCAAGGCCGCCCTGGCCGGGGAGGGCGAGCGCCCCATCCCGGGCCGCAAGCGGCTGCTCAACGTGGCCGACCACCTTTCCTCGCGCGAGCGGGTGGCCATGGAGGCCGAGCGCGAGATCCTCAAGCGCGTCTCCATCCTGTTCATGCGCGACAAGGTGGGCGGCACCTTCGGCGCGGTCGTCTCGCACATCACGGACTACGGCTTCTACGTCGAGCTGCGCGAGGTCATGGCCGAGGGCATGGTCCGCCTTTCCTCCATGAACGACGACTACTACACCTACTGGCCCCAGCGCGAGATGCTGGTGGGCGAGCGCACCGGCCGCGCCTTCAAGCTCGGCCAGGCCGTGGAGGTCGTCCTGGAGAACGCGAGTCTCGATCGGCTGGAGCTGGAGTTCTCCCTCAAGTCCGGCGGCACGTCCGCCAGGGATTACAAGGACCTGATCTGACGCCGTCCGGCCCGGCCCCGGCTCTTCCCGGAGTGCGCCGGAGGAGGCTGCTGTTTTTTGCTTGACGCGAGTGTATATCAATACTATACATCGATACAGCAAAACAACATTCGTCAACCCAAGGCGCATTCATGAAAAACGGATTCGACGCATTCTTCAGCCGCCTGTGCGCACAGACCGACATCGGCAACCAGGCCCAACTGGCGCGCGAGCTGGACGTGGGCCGGGCCGCCGTGTCGCTGGCCAAGCGCAAGGACACGGTGCCGCCCCGCTGGATTCTCGATCTCTCGGCCAAGTACGGGCTCAATCCGCTCTGGCTGGAGCAGGGCAGGGGCTTTCCCCGGCCCGAGGCGGCGGGCGAGGCCGAGGGGCCCGGTTACCTGGAGGTGCCCAAGGTCCGCGCCCGCCTGAGCGCGGGCGGCGGCTCCTTCGAGACCGAGAGCCAGGTGGAGGGCTACTACTCCTTCCGGTCCGACTGGCTGCGAACGCGCGGCAATCCCGCCAACATGGTCCTCATGGAGGTGGTGGGCAATTCCATGGAGCCCGAGCTGAAGGAGGGCGACATGGTGCTGATCGACGAGTCGCGCAGCGATGTCCTGTCCGGGAGCATCTACGCCGTGGGCGTGGAGGACACGGTCATGGTCAAGCGGGTGGAGCGGCTGCCCGGCACGCTGGTCCTGCGGAGCGACAATGTCGATTACTCGCCGATCCATCTTTCCGGTGATGAGCTGGATAATGTCCGGGTTATCGGGAAGGTGTTGTGGTCGTCGCGGGAGTATCGGTAATCGTTTGATTTGTAGAGAATGAGAGCCCCTGCATCCTGGCGGATGCGGGGGCTCTTTTGCCTGTAGGGGGTGGGTGGAATGCCGGTCGGTTGTCGGTAAGTTGCTGAGCCGGTGAGTGAAAAGAATGGAGGGGAAAGGCCAGCAGGAGCTTGGGAGATTGACGAGAGCCGGGGGAAGCGTTCGCTTCCCTCTCCATTTTTTTTGAATGCCCTGCGCGGGCGGCGCTTCTTTTTTCAAGAGCAAAAAAACAAGCAAAAAAACCTTGCGAGCATCTTGGCCGCTTTCGGCGTTGCGTCGCCAAGCAGCCGATCCAAGCGGGACGGTTCCATCTCTCGGAAAAGCTTTACGCCGTTCCGCCGCGAATATTCATAGACTGCGCCCAACCGCCCCGGTGGCCCGGAGGAGCCGCCTCACCCGCTTGGTCGGCCGCCAATCGCCGGAACACAGGGCCGGTCTTGTACGGATTTACTGGAAGGAACTCCGACCCCGGACGACTCTCTTCAGCTCCTCCGTTGCGGATGCTCGGGTTCCTGCTTGCCGGAGCGGCTTTCGCAGCCCCGGAGTTTCTCATCTTTGGCGATTTGGCTGCGGGAGTGGAGGCCGTTTGAATCAGCTTCTTGCCCGTGGACGGGGCGGGAAGGCGGGGCGCACCCATGAAGGGAAATCGACAACCTCGCCTTGTCTGCCGCCGAATCCGCCAAGAAAAACCGCCGCCCGGCAGGCCTCAGACGTGATTGCGGAGCATGAGCTCCGCCGGATAGGGCGTCAGGTAGTATTGGCGCGCCAGGTACTCCTTGCCGTACAGGCTGACGTAATGGTTGAGCATGGTCACCGGCACGATGAGCGGGACCAGCCCGAGGCGGAACTGGTTGATGAGGGTGGCCAGCTCCTCCTTTTCGCCCATGGAGAGGTCCTTTTTGAAATAGCCCATGGCGTGTTGCAGGACGTTGGCGTGCTTGCCGGGCGTGGCCTTGAGCGCCAGGGCGGCCAGCAGCCCCTTCAGGTAGGCTTTGCAAAGGGAGGGCAGCGGGTCCGTCCCGGCCAGGGCCGCCAGCTTGCCCAAGGCGCGGTAACGGTCCACGGAATGGGCCATGACCAGGAGCTTGTGCCGGGAATGGAAGTCCACCAGCCGGCCGGGCGCGGGCTCGGGTCGCATGGCCTCGCGCCAGCGGTGCAGAGTGAAGAGGCGGGTGATGAAATTCTCGCGGATGGCCGGGTCGCGCAACCGGCCGTCGTCCTCGAAGGGCAGCAGGGGAAACGCCGCCATGACCATGCGCCCCCACAGTCCCACGCCGGTGGGCCGGGGCGAACCCTGGCCGGTGTGCACCTTGACCCGCGACATGCCGCAGGAGGGCGAGCCGTACTGGAAGACGTAACCGTGCAGGCCGGGCCGGGCGAGTTCATCCAGCCGCTCCTTGCCCCAGTC
>NZ_JAQUWN010000001.1:112982-128689 GCF_028692895.1 Pseudodesulfovibrio sp. | reverse complement strand
CCTCTCACGCCGGCAGCAGGGGTTCAAACCCCCTTGGGGACGCCACGATAGCTCAACGGGTTACGGTGAATGCCGTAACCCGTTTTTTTGTTTGCGTGTAAAATTTCGTGTAAATTGATGCTGAAAAGCCCTGGGGATTGGTGTCTCCGGGGCTTTTGGGGTTTTGGAAAGAAATGTCCAACTAGGATTCGGCAATCTCAACCCACTCCCGCATGGTGATGCGTTGCCGCCTTTCGGCGCGATCCTCGGCGTGCTCCAGGGACATGGCCACCAGCCGGTCCAGCTTGGAAAGCTCATCCTGCCCTAGGTAGTTCTTGGAAGTAGCCACATCGCCCTTGCGGACGACATCCCCTTTGAAGCTGGTCAAGCCCATGTTGGGCTGGGCGGCGTCGGCCCGGGCCATCACGATTTCCGCGGCGGTCTTGCCGATGATGGCGAAGAACATCTTGTCCTGGATGGTCTTGAAAAAGGTCTGGGCGCTTTCCGGCTTGCCGTCGTAGTCGGCGCTGGTCTGCGAGAACAGGTCCCTGACCTTCTGGTAGAACCGCTTCTCAGAGGCTCGGATCGTCCGGATGCGTTCAAGCAGCTCATCGAAGTAATCCCAACCGCCGGGATTCTTCAGCCGCTCGTCGTCCATGGTGAAGCCCTCGACCATGGACTCCCGCAACCCCTCGGTCGCCCATCGACGGAATTGGACGCCCACGGCGATGATGGCATCCAGGCTGTAGTGCTGGGTCAGGTACTCTTTTCCGTCCGAAGCAGTTATTCGGGAATCCCCAACAACTGCCTCCTCAGCCAGCTCCACGTCTGCGAATAGGTTCTTCAAGTGCTCCTTGATCGTGGGGATCGAAACCTGAAAAAGCCCGACCATAAATTTCTGGCTCAGCCAGGCCGTTTCGTCCTGAAAGCGGACTTCTACATGGATGTTGCCATCGGACGCGGGGAAGATGTCTATTCGAGACTGCGGGGCAGAGGCGTCATCACTCATGGGGTGTCCTTCTGATTCGATGGCCGACCATCGTACAGGCCGCCATCCTCAACAAGTACGCACGGGCGAAGGGAGAATTGACCCCACCTCTCTCATCGGGCATCCTTCGGATTTGCTGCCCGCGATGGGGTTCTCGTTCGCAACAACCCCGTTCAGACGCGTGAAAAATCCGGACAAAAGGATTCGCCTCTCTAACGGGTTGGCGCAGCCCCCCCCACCTGTGCTAGGGTGGGCCATCACGCCAACACGGGAGACCCCATGCTTCGCCGCGCCTGCCTTGCCCTGCTGCTGACCCTGCTGCTGACCGCGCCCGTCCGGGCCTCCAACATCTTTCCGCTGGAGCCGCCGGACACCTCCAGCCCGCGCGCCACCCTGGACAGCTTCATCACCTATACCGACAAGCTCTACGCCGCGGCCACCGCGAGCAAGGAGGACGTCGTCCTCGAGCGCGAGTTCATGCAGCGGGCCGAACGGTGCTTCGACCTCGGCCAGGTCCCCCCCACCCTGCGCGACGAGGTCGCCGTCGAGTCCGTGCTCATGCTGCGCGAGATCTTCGACCGCATGGACCTGCCCGACATGGACGACGTGCCCGACAAGAACGGCGTCCGCGAGAACAAAACCCTGGTCTGGCGTATTCCGCACACCGAGATCACCATCGGCAGGGTCCCGGACGGCCCGCGCATGGGCTCGTTCCTCTTCACCGCCGACACCGTGGACCGGTTGGAGGAATTCTACACCGAGGTCAAGGGATTGCCCTACCGGAGCGACAAGGGGCCCGACTACACCGGCTTCTACGAGCAATACATCTATTCCTCCGGCTGGATGATCCCCGACGGACTCCTGAAGAAGCTGCCCGGCTGGATGCTCGCGGGCGTCCACGGCCAGGCCGTCTGGCAGTGGATCGGGCTCCTTGCCGCCATCGCCGTCTGCGGCTTTTCCGTGTGGCTGGTCTGGAAGTGGAACCGGCGGCGCCTGAACCGGGCGGGAGTCGGCCGCATCCACCTGGAACGGATGATCTTTCCGCTCTACGCCATGGGGACGTGCACCTTCATCAAATATGTCGCCACCGCCCAGATCAACATCACCGGCGACATCCTGCGCTACCTGACCGTGGGGCTCGGCGTCTCCTTCGCCGTCTTCGCCGGGGTGGCCATCGTATACGCGGGCAACATCGCCATGCAGGCGATCATCAACTCCGCCAGGATCAATGAGGACGCCCTGGACGCCGACGTCATCAAGCTCCTGTGCAGGCTGGTCACCTTCTGTCTGGTCTTCGTCCTGTTCTACAACGTGGGCAGTCACTTCGGCATCCCGGTGACCGCCATCTTCGCCTCGGCGGGCATCGCGGGCGTGGCCGTGGCCCTGGCCGCCAGGGAGACCCTGGCCAACTTCTTCGGCGGGGTGTCCATCTTCATGGACCGCCCGTTCCGGGCCGGGGACTACATAGTCCTGGACGGCGGCGAGCGCGGCGAGGTCAAGGCCGTGGGCATGCGCAGCACCCGCCTGCTGACCCGCGACGACGTCATGATCTCCATCCCCAACTCGGTCATCACCAACGCCAAGGTCGTGAACCAGAGCCTGCCCCAGCCCTCGTTCCGGGTCCGGGTCAAGATCGGCGTGGCCTACGGCTCGGACATCGACCTGGTGGAGTCCACCCTGCTCGACATCGCGCACGCGAACTCGCTGGCCGTGGCCGCCCCCGAGCCCAGGGTGCGCTTCCGCGCCTTCGGGGACTCGGCCCTGGAGTTCGAGCTGCTCTGCTGGGCGGCCCGGCCCCACGACCGGGGCCGCCTCATCCACCTGCTCTGCCGCGAAATCTACAAGACCTTCAACGAAAAGGGCATCGCCATCCCCTTCCCGCAGCAGGACGTCCACCTCCACCAGGCCAAGGACTGACGCCGCTTTCGCAAAAAACAGGCGGGCCGGGGACATGCGCCCCGGCCCGCCGTTGGTTGCGGTTCGTCCGGCCCGGCTATTCGGGCTTCTCGCAGCCCACGCCGCCGGTGCGGGCCATGCACAGGAAGAAGCGGGTCCGCTTGGCCCACCACTGAAGGCCCGCGTTGGCGTCGACCCAGGTGTCCACCACGCTGTCCGGGTTCTCGCCGCCCACGCGGCGGTCCACCGCCGCGCCGAGCAGCTCGCCGGTCACGGCGTCGGTCACCTTCATCTCCATGGATATCTCGCCAACGCCGCTCGGCTTGCCCGTGCTGGAGTAGGTCACCAGATTGACCACCATGCCGATGGGCGTCAGCGACGAAAGCACGTTGCGCACCGGCGATGAGGGATCGGCGTCCAGGATGCCCATCTGGAGCCGCATGGCCCCCGCCTCCGGGGCCTTGACCAGCCTGTAGTCCTTGCCCAGCTCGGCGGCGAGCAGGGAATAGGCGTTGTCGGCCAGCTTCTGGTAGTTGGCCCGGGTCTCTGCGTCCAGGGCCCCGTCCTTGGTTATCATCACCGGGTCGAGCAGGATGGCGTGATACTTGTGCACATCCACGCTCTTGTTGATGTAGCGGTACAGCGCCTCGTCGCCCGTGCCCTTCTGCAGGACGGCCGGGTTGACCAGGGTGGTCCGCAGCGGCATGTCGCGCGCGTGGTATCCGGAACCGCAGCCGGCCAGCATCAAGAGGCACCCCGCCGCCACCGCCAGGAAAACTCTGTTCATCTCGGTCGCTCCTTTGTCTCCTCCACGCCAACCCGCCTCGCGCAACGTCCGGCCGGGGATGGATGACCCTATTCCTATGCGGCACATCCGGCCCGTTGGCAAGAGGGCCGACGCCCGTCTCCCTCCCCCCGGCCGGAAGACAGGTGTTTATTGACAGTGGGGCACCTATCTGTAACACCTTCGTGACGCAAACGTAACACATCCGGACGGCGTCCCGCCGGACCGGGCATTCAAGGAGAGAGGGATGAAAATCATCGGCAAACTGTTGTTGGCACTTGCGCTGCTGGCCCTGGCCACCGGCGCCATGGCGGGCACGCTGGAGAAGGTCCAGCAGAGCGGCGAACTGGTCCTCGGCGTCAGCGAAGGCGTGGCGGGCTTCTCCGCCCCGGACTCCAACGGCAAGTGGGCCGGGTTCGACGTGGACATGGGCCACGCCGTGGCCGCCGCCGTCCTCAAGAACGCGGACGCCATCAAGTTCGTGCCGCTCGCGTCCAAACAGAAGATCGTGGCCGTGTCCTCCGGCCAGGTTGACCTCTCCAGGGGCACCACCTGGACCATGAAGCGCGACTGCAAGCAAGGCGTGGATTTCACCGTGGTCCTGTTTTACGACGGCCAGGGGCTGATGGTGAAGAAGAGCCTGGGCGTGACCAAGGCCACCGAGCTTGACGGCGCGTCCGTGGCCGTGGTCTCCGGCACCACCTCCGAACTGAACGTGGCCGACTTCGCCCGCGCCAACAACATCAAGCTGGAGACCGTGGTCTTCGAGTCCAAGAAGGAAGCCTTCAACGCCTACGTCGCGGGCCGCACCGACGCCTTCACCACCGACGTCAGCCAACTGGCCTCCCTGCGCGCGGGCGCGGCCAACCCCGGCGAGCACATCATCCTGCCCGAGACCTTCTCCAAGGAACCCCTCTCCCCCTTCGTCCGCCACGGCGACCAACAGTGGAAGGACCTGGTCACCTGGGTCCTCTTCGGGCTCATCGAGGCCGAGGAAAAGGGCATCACCCAGGCCAACGTCCTGGACATGAAGGCCAAGTCCCAGGACCCGGCCGTGCAGCGCCTGCTCGGCGCCACCGGCGACGTGGGCTCCTTCGTCGGCCTGGACAACGACTGGCTGGTCCGGGCCATTCAGGCCGTGGGCAACTACGGCGAGATGTACGACCGCAGCTTCGGCCCCAAGACCGCGCTGAACATCCCCCGCGGCCACAACAACCTGTGGACCAAGGGCGGCCTGATCTACGCCATGCCGATCCGCTAGGCGGACCGGCGCTCCGACGCATCCACGCCGCACCGGCCGGGACTCCCGGCCGGTGCGGCCATTCGTTCACCCCCAACCGGAACCGTTCGCCTTGCAAGCTTTCAGACTCAAGGAACAACTCGTCCCGATCCTGACCCAGACCCTGGTGGTCGGCGCCATCCTCTACGTGGCGCTGCTCCTCTTCCAGAACACCCAGGCCAACCTGGAGGCGCGCAACATCGCCTCGGGCTTCGGCTTCCTCTCGGTGGAAAGCGGCATGCCCATCAACGACAGCCTGCTCGCCTACGCCCCGGCCGACACATACGGCCGCGCCTTCCTGGTCGGCATCGTCAACACCCTGTTCGTCTCGGCCCTGTCCATCGTCCTGGCCACCGCGCTCGGCGTGCTGGTGGGCGTGGCCCGGGTCTCCGCCAACTGGCTGGTGGCCAGGCTGGCGGCCGTGTACGTGGAGCTGTTCCGCAACATCCCGCTGCTGCTGACCCTGTTCTTCTGCTATTCCACCCTGCTCGCCTTCCTGCCCGCGCCGAGGCAAAGCCTGTCCCCGCTCGCGGGCGTGTTCATCAACAACCGGGGCGTGTTCGCGCCCCGGCCCCATTGGCTGGACGGCATGGGCTGGGTGGTCCTGGCCCTGGGCCTGGCGGCGATCGGGGCGGTCCTGCTGGCGCGGCGGTCCAAACGGCTGCGCGACGAGACCGGCCGCGGGTTGCCCGCCGGGTGGATCTCCCTGGGCCTGATCGCCGGGCTGCCCACCCTCGCCTATTTCCTGGCCGGGCGGCCGATCGACTTCGACGTCCCGACCCTGCACGGGTTCAACTTCAAGGGCGGCATGGTGCTCCGGCCCGAGTTCACGGCCCTGCTCACGGGGTTGGTACTCTACACCGCCGCCTTCATCGGCGAAAACGTGCGCAGCGGCATCCAGTCCGTGGACAAGGGCCAGCTCGACGCGGCCAAGGCCCTGGGCCTCAGGCCCGGCTCGATCATGCGCAAGGTCATCCTGCCCCAGACCCTGCGCGTCTGCATCCCGGCCACCACCAACGACTACACGAGCCTGGTCAAGAACAGCTCCCTAGCCGTGGCCATCGGCTATCCGGACATGGTCTCCATCGGCGGGACCATCATCGGCCAGAACGACCAGGCCATCGAGGTCATCGGGCTGTGGATGGCCGTGTACCTGACCATCAACCTGGTCCTTTCCCTGGGCATGAACTGGTGCAACGCCAAGGTGCGGCTGGTGGAGCGATGAGCGAGATCAAGACCTTCGTCCCCACCCCGGACTCGCCGCCGCCCCTGACCTCCACCGGCGTGCTGCGCTGGCTGCGCGACAATCTCTTTTCGTCCTGGTTCAACTCGCTGCTGACCCTGCTGGCCCTGGCCCTGCTCGTCCGCGTGGTGCCGCCGCTCGTCTCCTGGGCGCTGGTCCACGCCGTGTGGACCGGCGGGCCCGGCGTGTGCGACGACGCGTCCGGCGCGTGCTGGGCCTTCATCGCGGCCAAGGCGCGGGTCATGCTCATCGGCACCTATCCGCCGGAGCTGGCCTGGCGGCCCCTGGCGGCCGGGGCGCTCCTGGCGGGCGTGGTGGCCGCCACGGTGAGCGGGCGGTGCAAAAAGCGCGTCCTGACCGGGCTGTGGCCCGTGTTCTTCGCGGCCGCCCTGTGGCTGGTGGGCGGCGGGGCCGGGCTGGAAACCGTGGACCAGTCCCGCTGGGGCGGGCTGATGCTCAGCCTGGGCCTGGCCGCCGTGGGCATCCTGGTCTCGGTGCCGCTCGGCATCCTGCTGGCGCTGGGGCGGCGGTCCGGGATGGGCGGCGTCAGCGCGGTGTGCATCGGGTTCATCGAGCTGGTCCGGGGCGTGCCGCTCATCACCATCCTGTTCATGGCCTCGGTGATGATGCCGCTCTTCCTCCCGCCCAACTTCCAGATCAACAACCTGCTGCGCGTCCAGGTGGGCATCATCCTGTTCTCGTCCGCCTACATCGCCGAGGTGGTGCGCGGGGGGCTCCAGGCCATCCCCAAGGGGCAGATCGACGCGGCCAAGGCCCTGGGCCTCTCGCCCTGGATGGTCACGGTCTTCGTGGTCCTGCCCCAGGCGGTGCGCCACGTCCTGCCCGCGCTGATCGGCCGGTGCATCGCCCTGTTCAAGGACACCTCCCTGGTCATCATCGTCGGGCTGCTGGACTTCCTGGGCATGGCCAAGGCCGCGTCCCAGGACCAGTTATGGCTCGGCCACGAGGTGGAGGGCTACGTGTTCTGCGCCGCCGTGTACTGGGTCATCTGCTTCGGCATGAGCCGATACGGCCGCAGCCTGGAGAAGCGCGGCCCCCAAACCAACCGCTGAAGGATTTCGCCATGGATATGTCGCAAGTGGTCATCGACGTGAAGGGACTGAACAAGTGGTACGGCGAATTCCACGTGCTCAAGAACATCGACCTCGAAGTGCACAAGGGAGAGCGCATCGTCATCTGCGGGCCGTCCGGGTCCGGCAAGTCCACGCTCATCCGGTGCATGAACCGGCTGGAACGGCACCAGGAAGGGACCATCACCGTGGACGGCACGGAGCTGACGAACAACCTCAAGGGGATCGAAAAGATCCGCCGCGAGGTGGGCATGGTCTTCCAGAATTTCAACCTGTTCCCGCACATGACCGTGCTGGAGAACCTGACCCTGGCCCCGGTATGGGTGCGGCGCATGCCGCGCCGGGAGGCCGAGGCCACGGCCATGCGCTACCTGGAGCGCGTCCGCATCGCCGAGCAGGCGGGCAAGTACCCCGGCCAGCTCTCCGGCGGCCAGCAGCAGCGCGTGGCCATCGCCCGGGCCCTGTGCATGAGCCCGAACATCCTGCTCTTCGACGAGCCGACCTCGGCCCTGGACCCGGAGATGATAAAAGAGGTCCTCGACGTCATGGTCTCCCTGGCCGAGGAGGACATGACCATGGTCTGCGTCACCCACGAGATGGGCTTCGCCCGCACCGTGGCCGACCGCATCATCTTCATGGACCACGGCGAGATCGTGGAGCAGAACTCCCCGGAGGAATTCTTCTCCAACCCCCAGTACGACCGGACCAAACTCTTCCTGAGCCAGATTCTGCACCACTAGGCGGCCGATCGGGCGCGCCCGTGCGCCCGGCCCGCCAGCGGCGACCGTGCTGTACTTCCCGGCCCAAGCCTCGTAGGATGCCGGGACCGCCGCGTCGGCGGCCCGAACATCATGCAGTACACCATCGCCCGAACCGGCCTGTGGGCCGCCCTGACCCTGGTCTCCGCCCTGCTCTCCGCCCTGCTGCACTGGGCGGACCTCCCGGCCGCCGCCCTGCTCGGGCCCATGGTGGCCGGGGTGTTCTTCGCCCTGCGCGGGGCGAACCTGGCCGTTCCCAGATGGGCCTTCATCTTCGCCCAGGCCGTGCTCGGCGTCCTGGTGGCCCGGTCCGTGACCCCCTCGGTGTTCCACACCTTCGTCAGCGACTGGCCGGTCATCGGCCTGGCCATCGCCACCATCGTCCTGTCCGGCTCCCTGGCGGGCTTCGCGCTCATGCACCTGGGCACCCTGCCCGGCAGCACGGCGGCCTGGGGTTCCTCGCCCGGCGGGGCCACGGTCATGACCGCCCTGGCCGAGGCCCACGGCGCGGACATCCGCATGGTCGCCTTCATGCAGTACCTGCGGCTCTTCGTGGTGGTGGTCACCGCCTCGGCCGTGTCCCACCTGCTGCTGGGCCAGGGCGCGCCCCCGGACGCGGGCGGCCGCTGGGATCTCGGCCTGTCCGCCCCCCTGGCCCCGGTGCTGGAGACCGTAGTCCTGGTGGTGGGCGGCGCGGCGGCGGCGAGCCGCCTCTCCTTCCCCTCGGCCCCGCTCCTGGTCCCCATGGCCATCGGGCTGCTCCTCAACTCCACGGGCGTGGTCCATCTGACCCTGCCCAACTGGCTGGTGGCGCTAACCTACTTCCTGCTCGGCTGGTACATCGGCCTGCGCTTCACCGGCCCCATGGTCCGCTACGCCCTGCGGGCCGTGCCCCAGATCCTCCTGGCCGTGGCCGGGCTGATCCTGCTCTGCTGCGGCGCGGCCTGGATGCTCCACGCCTGGGCGGGCACGGACTGGCTGACCGCCTACCTGGCCACCAGCCCCGGCGGGCTGGACACGGTCATCGCCATCGCCCTGAGCAGCCGGTGCGACATCCCCTTCGTCCTCTGCCTCCAGACGGCCCGTCTGTTCACGGTCATCCTGGTCAGCCCGCTGGCCGCCCGCCTCATCAGCCGGGTCAGCGAACGCCGGGGGCGGGAGCGCCCCCTGCCCTGACCCCGGGTTTTCGAATTCACGCCGACTCCGCTTGACAGCCATTTCACTTTCCAAGACTATCGTTCAGACTTTTCCCGGCGGACCTTGCGTCGCACCCAGCCGAACGATCGGCCGAGTTCCCTCCCGCAGGAGGGGCACGGCCTCTTTTTGAGGAGGGCCACATGAACCGGACAGCAAGTCGAGCCCGGCGTCCGGCCGGTTCCAGCCCCCGCGGCCCCTTTGGCCACGCCCCCGCCATCACCCTTCTTTCGCCCCTCCCGCGCAGGATTCGTCCATGACCCGATTTTTTCCGATCCGGGCCGCCGTCGCGGCCTTCCTGCTCCTCTCCCTCCTGCTCCTGGCCGCCTGCGGCGGGGAAAAGGCCAAGGCCAAAAAGGACCGCGCCGTCCCGGTGACCGTGGCCAAGGTCCAACAGGAGGACGTGCCCTACGAGCTCTCGGCCGTGGGCAACGTCACGCCGCTGGCCTCGGTGGAGATCAAGTCCCGCGTGGGCGGGATCATCGTGGAGCAACTGGTCCAAAACGGCCAGGACGTCCGGAAGGACGACCTGCTCTTCCGCATCGACGCCCGGCCCTTCGACCTGGCCATCAAGGAGGCCCAGGCCCAGCTCGACCGCGACCGCGCCCACCTGAACAAGGCGCGCGAGGACCTCAAGCGCTACTCCAAGCTGCGCCAGCTCAACGTGGTGGCCCAGGAGCAGTACGACAACACCTTCGCCGAGGCCACCTCGCTCGAAAACACCATCCGCCTGAACGAGGCCGCCCTGGAACGGGCCCGGCTCGACCGCGAGTACGCGACCATCACCGCGCCCATCCCAGGCCGCGTGGGCATCGTCCAGGTCAACGTGGGCAACGTCATCAAGGCCAACGACGACCGCACCCTGTGCGTCATCAACCAGATCCGGCCCATCAACGTGGCCTTCTCCCTGCCCGAGCGCTACCTGGGCGAGCTCATGGCCCAGCAGTCGCAGGCCCCCATGCGCGTGGAGGTCTCGCCCTCGGGCACGGACTTCAAGGCCGAGGCGCTCATCACCGCCGTGGACAACGCCGTGGACACGGCCACGGGCGCCATCCGCCTGGTGGCCACCTATCCCAACGACGACAACCGGTTCTGGCCCGGCCAGTTCGCCCGGGTCCGGCTCATCCTGCGCGTGCTGAAGGGCGCGCTCCTGCTGCCCACCAAGACCGTGCTCCAGGGCCTGGAGGGGTCCTACGTCTACGTGGTGGCCCCGGACGCGGACGGCAAGGGCGGCACGGTCGAGCCGCGCAACATCGCCACCGGCCACATCGCCGACCGGCGCACCGTGGTCACCCAGGGGCTCAAGCAAGGGGAGCTGGTGGTACTGGACGGCCAGCTCGGCCTGAGCCCGGGCGCAAAGGTCGTGATCCGCAAGGGCGAAGCGGCTCCCGCGCCCGAGGCCAAGCCCGGGGGCCAGGCCCAATGAACCCGTCCGCCATCTTCGTCCGCCGCCCGGTCATGACCACCCTGGTCATGGCCGCCATTCTCGTGTTCGGCGTCATGGCATACAACCGGCTGCCGGTCAGCGACCTGCCCAGCGTCGACTTCCCGACCATCGAGGTCCAGGCCCAGCTCTCGGGCGCCAACCCGGAGACCATGGCGTCGTCCGTGGCCACCCCGCTGGAGAAACAGTTCTCCACCATCGCCGGGCTGGACTCCATGACCTCCATCAGCAACCTGGGCACCACCCGCATCACCCTCCAGTTCAACCTGGAGCGCAACATCGACGACGCGGCGCTCGACGTGCAGTCGGCCATAACCACGGCCCTGCGCAGGCTGCCGGACGACATGACCGCCACCCCGAGTTTCCGCAAGGTCAACCCGGCCGACTCCCCCATCCTCTACCTGGCCCTCTCCTCGCCCACCATGCGCCTCTCCGACGTCAACGAGTACGCCGAGAACTTCATGGCCCAGCGCATCTCCATGGTCAGCGGCGTGGCCCAGGTCATGGTCTACGGCTCCCAGAAATACGCGGTGCGCATCCAGCTCGACCCCGAGCGGCTCGCTTCCATGGAGCTGGGCGTGGACGAGGTGGCCGAGGCCGTGCGCAAGGGCAACGTCAACCTGCCCGTGGGCACCGTGGCCGGGCCGGTGCGCGAATACATCGTCCGCTCCAACGGCAAGCTGATGAATGCGGCCGACTACAAGCCGCTGGTGGTGGCCTGGCGCAACGGCTCGCCCGTGCGCCTCTCCGAGGTGGCCGACGTCTTCGACTCCGTGGAGCAGGTCCGCCGCCGCAACTGGTACAACGGCACGCCCGGCATGATCCTGGCCATCCAGCGCCAGCCCGGCACCAACACCGTCCAGGTGGTGGACGCCGTGCGCGCCCTGCTCCCCACCTTCCAGGCCCAACTGCCCGCCGCGGTCAAACTGGACGTCCTCTACGACCGCTCCCATTCCATCAAGGCCTCGGTGGAGGACGTGCAGTTCACCCTGCTGCTCACCGTCTGCCTGGTCATCATGGTCATCTTCCTCTTCCTGCGGAAGGTCTCGGCCACCATCATTCCCAGCCTGGCCCTGCCCATGTCGGTCATCGGCACCTTCGCCGTCATGTACCTCTACGGGTTCAGCCTGAACAACATCACCCTCATGGCCCTGACCCTGTCCGTGGGCTTCGTGGTGGACGACGCCATCGTCATGCTGGAGCACATCGTCCGCCACTCCGAGATGAGCAAGACCATCGTGGAGACCGTCCTGGACGGCTCGCGCGAGATCGCCCTCCCCATCATCTCCATGACCATCTCGCTGGCCGCCGTGTTCCTGCCCGTGCTCTTCATGGGCGGCATCGTGGGCCGCCTGTTCCACGAGTTCGCGGTGACCATCTGCGCCGCCATTCTCATCTCCGGCCTTGTCTCGCTCACCCTGACCCCCATGCTCTGCAACCTCATCCTGCGCAGGGGCGGGCACGAGGAAAAGCAGCCCGGCCGCGTCTCCGCCGCCTTCGAACGCGGGTTCGAGGGGCTGCGCGCCTTCTACGCCCGCACCCTGGACCTGACCATCCGCCACCACCGCCTGACCATGCTCGCCTCCCTGGCGATCCTGGCCCTGACCGTGGTCCTCTTCCGGGCCATCCCCAAGGGCTTCCTGCCCAGCGAGGACACCGGGCGCCTCATGGCCACCACCGAAGCCGAGCAGGGCGTGCCCTTCAACACCATGATCGAACGGCAAAAGGCCGTGGCCGCCATCGCCAGCAAGGACCCGGCCGTGGACGGCTACATGTCCGTGGTCGGCGGCGGCGGGCCCAACCGGGGCGGCAACTCCGGGCGGCTCATGCTCACCCTCAAGCCGCTGGGCGAGCGCGAGAGCGCGGACGTGGTCCTGCAACGGCTGCGCAAGCAACTCTCCCAGGTGCCGGGCCTGCGCGCCTATCTCTCCAACCCGCCCTCCATCCGCATCGGCGGCCGCTCCTCCAAGGGGCAATACCAGTACACCCTCCAAAGCCCGGACACGGACGTGCTCTTCCGCGCGGCCAACGAGATGGAAAAGCGGATGGCCGAACTGACCGACATCCAGGACGTGACCTCGGACATGGAGTTCAAGAACCCCGAGCTGAACATCGTCATCGACCGCGACAAGGCGTCCGCCCTGGGCGTCTCCGCCTACCAGATCGAAGACGCCCTCTCCACCTCCTTCGGCAACCGCAAGGTCTCAAGCATCTACGCGCCCACCGACACCTACGACGTGGTCATGGAACTGGCCCCGCGCTACCAGGCCAACCCGGCCGCCCTGGCCATGCTCTCGGTGCGCGCCCAGACCGGCAAGCTCGTCCGGCTGGAAACCCTGGCCCACTGGGACCTGGGCGTGGGCCCGCTCTCCATCAACCACTCCGGCCAGCTCCCCTCGGCCACCATCTCCTTCAACCTGCCGCCGGGAACCTCGCTCGGCTCGGCCGTGGACCAGGTGGAGACCCTGGCCCGCGAGGTCGTGCCCCCCTCGGTCAGCACCGGGTTCCAGGGCGAGGCCCAGGCCTTCCAGGACTCCATGCGCGGCCTGTGGCTGCTGCTGGTCATGGCCATCCTGGTCATCTACCTGGTGCTGGGCGTGCTCTACGAGAGCTTTGTCCACCCCCTGACCATCCTCTCCGGCCTGCCCAGCGCGGGCGTGGGCGCGCTGGCCACCCTCATGCTCTTCGGCCAGAACCTGAACATCTACGGCTTCGTGGGCATCATCATGCTCATCGGCATCGTCAAGAAGAACGCCATCATGATGATCGACTTCGCCGTGGAGGCCGAGCGCGAAAAGCACCTCTCCGCCTCCCAGGCCATCCGCGAGGGCGCGCTCATCCGCTTCCGGCCCATCATGATGACCACCATGGCCGCGCTCATGGGCACCCTGCCCATCGCCCTGGGCTTCGGCGCGGGCGCGGAGGCCAGACGCCCCCTGGGCCTGGCCGTGGTCGGCGGCCTGCTGGTCTCCCAGTTGCTCACCCTCTACTTCACCCCGGTCTACTACATGTACCTGGACGCGGCCCAGGCCCGGCTCCGGCGGCTGTTCGGCAAGGAGGCCCCGGAAACCGCGTGACCGGCCCACGGTTGTCCCCCCGGCCGGTTTGGGCTAGGCTGGCAGCCATGCCCGCAACCGCCCTCAGCCGCTGACCAGGCCCATGCAGGACCTCGTCATCTTCGCCACCGCCGCCTCGGCCATCGTGCTGGAGGCCGCCCCGTTCCTGCTCCTGGGCTCGCTCATCGGCGCGCTCATCGAGGTCCTGGTCTCCGAGCAGGCCCTGCTGCGCTGCATCCCTAAAAACGCCCTCGGCCAGGTCGCCGTCGGCCTGTTCGCGGGCATGCTCCTGCCCACCTGCGAGTGCGGCATCGTGCCCGTGGCCCGGCGGCTGCTGCTCAAGAACGTCCCCCCGCGCACCGCCATCCCCTACATGATGGCCGCGCCCGTGGTGAACCCCGTGGTCATCGCCTCCACCCTCTTCGCCTTCCAGGGCGACCTCTCGATCATCGCCCTGCGCCTGCTCCTGGTCCTGGTCCCGGCCACCGCCCTCGGCCTGGCCCTGGGCGACGCCCGGCCCGCCGACGTCCTGCGCCAGCGCCCCACGGACCTCAAAAAATACGACGCGGCCGAGGCCGCCCACCTGCCATCCGGACACGACCACGGCCCCGGCTGCGCCTGCGGCTGCGGCCACCACGACCACAACAAACTCCTCGCCATCCTCCGCCATACCGCCGCGGAATTCCTGTCCATGGCCCGCTTCCTCGTCTTCGGCGGAGTCGTGGCCGCCGCCTTCAAGACCTTCCTGCCGCCCGAAATCCTGGCCGCCTTCGCGGGTTCGCCCGCCCTGGCCATCGCCGGGCTCATGCTCCTGGCCGTGCTCCTCTCCATCTGCTCCGAGGCCGACGCCTTCGTGGCCGCCTCCTTCGGCTCCTTCCCGGCCATGGCCAAGATCGCCTTCATGGCCGTGGGCGCCATGGTGGACCTCAAGCTCATCCCCCTCTTCCTCGCCGTGTTCCGCCGCCGCGTCGCCCTGGCCCTCATCGCCGCGCCCATCGTCGCGGTCTACGCCGTCAGCCTCGCCCTCGCCCTCGGAGGCGTCCGATGACCGCCCCGGCCACCCTCCTCCGCATCCTCCAGGGCTCGCTCCTCGCCAGCTCCGGCGCGTTCATGGCCTGGCTCTCCCGCTCCCCCTTCTACTGGCAACTGCTCAACCCCCGCTATTCCTGGCTCACCCTCGGCGCAGGCCTCATCCTCACCCTGCTCGGCATCATCCACCTCCTCCACGCCGGACAAAAAGGCCGCCCCACCGAAACCCTCGCCCTCACCCTCTTCCTCGCCCTCGCCGCCCTCGCCATCCTCGGGCCAGACGCCTTCGCCCCGCCGCCGCCCACCTACGGCAGCGGCTACTCCGGCGGCAGCCTGACCCGCACATTCGACGACGAGACCCCGCAGCAACCCACCGTCACCGTCGGCGACATCACCTACACCCGCCTCAACCTCGCCGAACTCCTGGCGGGCGAAACCGGCGGATGGGCCAACGAAAACGGCCACTTCGCCATCCAGGGAGCCGTCCTGCGCACCCCGGAACTCGACCGCGCAGGCTACATCGCCGTCGCCCGCCTCTACGTATACTGCTGCTTCGCCGACGCCGTCGGCGTCGTCACCCTCGTCGCCGTCAATCACCCCGAAAATCACCGCCCCGGCTCCTGGGTCCGCGTCCTCGGCACCCTCACCCCCGACGCACCCTTCCAAGACCGCTCCTTCGAAGTTACCGGAGCCCTCTCCACCGCCCGTAGCCAACACTTCGTCCTCGACGCCAACAAAATCGAGGAAACACCCGTCGAAGGCGTGCCCTTCATTTTGGAAATCCGCCAGAAAGCGCCGTTCGCGTATTAGAACGGCGTGGGGAGGAATGCCTCCGGCGGCCCCTCCGGGGAGGCCAGGGCGCTGCCCTGGACCCGCCAAAGGCCACGCCTTTGGAATCCATTCGCCGCTTTCGCGGGGGCGTAGCTTGCTCAAACGACTCACGTCCGCGGGGACGGACTGCTCGCT
>NZ_JAQUWN010000001.1:101243-112882 GCF_028692895.1 Pseudodesulfovibrio sp. | reverse complement strand
GCCGCCGGAGGCATTCCCCGGCCCGGCCGCATTCCGCCCCATTTTTCGGTTGTCGTGGTGGTCGGGTGGCAGTAGTGATTTCGGGAGAGGGTTTTGTGATGCGGAAAGTGGTTATCATCACGCAGGGCAGCGAGCGGGCGGGGACCATCGGCCGGTTGTTGGAGCAGGACGGGAACATTCGCACGCGCACGGCGGTTGTTCCGGGTCCGGGCGAGGACCGGGAGGTGGACACGTTGTTTGTGGACGTGGAGTCGCTGGTGGACGGGCACGGCTCGGTGAGCAAGGGGCTGGCCGGATTGCGGGTGCATTATCCGTCGGCGGCGGTGGTGGTGATGGCGGACGAGCATCGGACGGGCATGGCGGTGGATGCGGTCAAGGCGGGGGCGTACGACTATTTGACGCATCCGATTCAGAAGAAGGAGCTGGACCTTGTGGTGGACAAGGTCCGTGCGTCGGACGTGCTCCAGTCGGAGCTGGACTATTTGCGCGGGCAGTTCTGGAACGAGGATTCGCTCGACTATGTGGACACGCGCAGCAAGGCCATGCGCGACGTGTTCGTGAAGATCCGGCAGGTGGCGGGCACGCGGACCACGGTATTGCTGACGGGCGAGACGGGCACGGGCAAGAGTCTGATCGCCAAGTTGATTCATGCGCACAGCAACCGCAAGGCGATGCCGTTCATCAGCGTGCATTGCGGGGCGATACCGGACACGTTGGTGGAGAGCGAGCTTTTCGGGCACGAGAAGGGGGCGTTCACGGGAGCGGTGCGGCGCAAGCTGGGCAAGTTCGAGCTGGCGCATGGCGGGACGATTTTTCTGGACGAGATCGGGACGGTGAGCCAGTCGGTGCAGGTGAAGCTGCTCAACGTCATTCAGGAGCGGACGATCCAGCGTGTGGGCGGCGAGGCGGACATTCCGGTGGACGTGCGGATCATTGCGGCGACGAACGAGGACATGGGCGCGTTGTGCGAGCAGGGCCGGTTCCGGCGCGACCTGTTTTACCGGTTGAACGTGTTTCCCATCCGCATTCCGCCGCTGCGGGAGCGGCTGGAGGACCTGCCCCGGTTGTCCGAGGTGTTCATCAAGCAGTTCAACGGGTTGCTCAACACGGAGATTCGAGGCATCCATCCGCATGTGCTCGACACGCTGCTGGAGTACGATTGGCCGGGCAACGTGCGCGAGCTGGAAAACGTGATCGAGCGGGCGTGCATTCTGGAGACGGGCGAGATATTGCGGCCCGACAGTTTTCCGCCCGACCTGCTGGACTCGCGCGGGGAGGTGGTGACCTCGCCGGTGAAGACGGGGCTGCCGCTCAAGGCGGCCCGGCAGATCGCGGTGGACAAGTTCGAAAAGCAGTATCTTTCGGTCCTGCTGGAGCAGTGCAACGGCTCGATCAAGCACACGGCCGAGCGGGCGGGCATCACCCCGCGCCAGTTGAACAAGCTGATGCACCGTCACGGCCTCCAGCGCGGCAAATTCCGGAATAATTAATTCCGATTCCAGCAATTTCAGGAATTTTTAGTTCCTTATCAGCAATAATAGATCGGATTTATTGATTTAATTTTAGGCCATCTCTGTGGCAAGATCCGACAAATGCGCCATGAATTATCCGAAAACCGCTCTTCCGTGGGGAGAAAGGGAACTTTCAGTTCCGATTTTTTGCTCTTTGTCGAAAGAATATATCTTGTTATTTCAGTGTGTTGTCATTTGGCACATCCCATGCTTTGGCGCGCGCGGCAACGGCAAGGAGAGCCCTGTGAAGCATCGATCCGACACCAGCGTTTCGCTCAAGGAGACCATCCGCGGCGTAGTCGTCCCAGCGCAATGGGACGATCAGTTCCGCGTGACGGACATCCTGATCGCCTGTCTGGGCGAACGCGAGGTCCGGGTGGGCAACCTGGAATCCTTCCCCGTGCTACGGACCCTGGAGAGGACCGAGGTCAGGCTGACCGGCACCGTGAAACGGGACGGCGGCGTGGAGGTCATCCACGTCGAGAGCGTCGCCCCCCTCGGCCAGGAATCGGCACATCAACCCTGACCAGAGCAAACGGCATGAGCGCAATGGAACCACACGCGGAAACCCCGGTCGAGGAAGACTTCCCGTCCGACAACCTGCCCGAGGTGCACATCGTCTCCGGCATCAAGCCCAAGGAGGTGGAGGCCGTGCTGGCCATGGCCGCCGCCAGCGGGCGCTTCTCGTCCGACGCCCTGATGTCGGCCGAGGACATGGCCTGGGACAGCGCCTACGGCGGCGGCGGCGAGCTGCACGCCTTCATCCTGGCCAAGACCGGAGGCCCCGCGGGCCCGGTCATCGGCTTTCTCTGCTTCGGCCCCATCGCCCACTGGCCGGAGAACTATGAGCTCTACGGCATCGCCGTCAGCCCAGAGTTCCAGCGCCTGGGCATCGGCACCGCCCTGGTGGCCGAGATGCGGCGGCGCATCGGCAACGGACGCGGCGGCCGAGTTTTTCTGGAAACCGGCGACGACGAGCCCTTTGCGGGCGCGCGCAGCTTCTACGAGGCCAACGGCTTCGACCAGGAGCACCGGTTCCACAAGCACTTCATCCCCATGGAAGGCGGGGTGGTCTACCGGCTGAACCTCGATGCCGACGACGACCCCAACTACCAATAAAACCAACGGAGGCGACATGGCCCTGGATATTTACGAAGACTCTTTGTTCGGACAGATTCTCCCCTTGGACTGGGACGACGAATCGGTGTCCGGCGTGATCCTCCTGGTGGACGGCGAAGAGGAATTCATCATCGAGCACGACGATAACGGCAAGGACCTCATGGACCACGTCGACCGCTGGGTCACCGTGGAGGGCGTGGTCACCGAAGAGGACGACGAGCTGCGCATCAAGGTGCGCAACTACACCCTGGAGGACGAGCTGGACTACGAGAGCGACGAGGACTGGTAGCCGGTCCCCGCTCCTTTTCGCGGCCTATCCCCGCCCGGTCGCCGGGCGGACCGGGCCGTCCATCGGGAGCGTCGGGTGGCGGGCAAGGGGCCCGCTGCCCGATTTTCGCGTTCGCAGGCCCCCGGCCGCCGCAAAGAGGCAGGAGGTTGACGCCATGGGATTCATCCGGCTGTTGCTGGCCCTGGCCGTGTTCAACTCGCACTTCCCCCTCATGGAGGACGTGCACATCGTGGACGGACACGAAGCGGTGCTGACCTTTTTCGCCATCTCGGGCTTCTATATGGCCCTCATCCTGGACACCGCCTACGGCTCGCCCCGCCGGTTCTACGCGGCCCGGCTCCTGAGCCTGTACCCGCAGTACCTCTTCGCCCTGGTCCTCAGCCTGACCCTGCTGCTGGCCCTGGACGTCCACCCCTACACCAGCTCGGCGGAGTTCCGCCGCTTCCTGGCCGATCCGGGGGCCCTGGCCCTCTCGCTGTGGAGCTGGCTGACCATGACCTGCCAGGACCTCTTCTTCTGCCTGGGCCGCACGGCGGACGGCGCGCTGCACTACGTCCCGGCCACACGGGACGGCGTCTGGCGGCAGCTCCCCCTGGTCCAGACCTGGTCCCTCTCCCTGGAGGTGGTCTTCTACGCCATGGCCCCCTTCCTGGTCCGGATGCGGACCCGGACGCTGGTCCTGATCGCGGCCGCCAGCCTGGCGGTCAAGCTCGCGGTCCTCTTCGGCCCCCTGCGCGCGCAGGGGTTCACCATCCGCTTCTTCCCGGCCGAGTGCTGGCTCTTCTGCGGCGGCATCCTGGCCTACCGGGTCCACGCCCGGCTCCCGCGCGAGGCGTCGGCCCTGGACTGGCTCCTGCTGGCCGGCCTGGCCGGGCTCGTCTTCGTGGCCGACGCGGCGCCCGACGAGGCCGAACCGTTCTTTTTGCCGGGCTGCGCCCTCGCGGCCATGCCCTTCGTCTTCCGGGCGCTGCGCCACCTGCCGCTGGACCGTTTGGCGGGCAAGATCAGCTATCCCTTCTACCTCCTCCATTTCACCGCCATCGCGGCGTTCGAAAAATTCTTGGAGGAACCGGTGGGATGGCATATCCTGGTCGCCACGCTGGCAGGGGCCATCGCCACCCACTTCCTCTTCACCCAAGGCTTGAACACCATGAGACGCAACCTGAGGCTACGTCCCGTCCTTCCTGTTCCCGCGGCCCCGGTCCCGGTGCCGCTCAAGGTCCGGGGAGGCCGGTCATGAGCCATTCCGTCGTCGATTTGATCGGCGTTACCAAGGTCTTCGGCGCGGAGACCGCCCTGGCCGACATCACCCTCTCCATCAAGGACGGGGAGTTTTTGACCCTGCTCGGCCCCTCGGGCTGCGGCAAGACCACGGCCCTGCGCATCATCGCCGGGTTCGAGCCGTGCGACCAGGGCGAAATCCGCATCGACGGCAGACCGATGGCGGGCATCCCGCCCGAGTCCCGGCCGGTGAACACGGTCTTCCAGAGCTACGCCCTGTTCCCGCACATGAACGTGTTCGAGAACGTGGCCTACGGGCTGCGCATCGCCGGGGCAGGCAAGACCGAGATCGAGCGCAAGGTGGCCGACGCCCTGAAGCTGGTCCGGCTCACGGACATGTCCGACAGGATGCCGGCGCGCCTCTCCGGCGGCCAGCAGCAGCGCGTGGCCATCGCAAGGGCCATCGTCAACAACCCGCGCGTCCTGCTCCTGGACGAGCCGCTCTCGGCCCTGGACCACCGGCTGCGCAAGCAGATGCAAAAAGAGCTCAAGGAGCTCCAGCGCACCCTGGGCATCACCTTCGTCCTGGTCACCCACGACCAGGAGGAGGCCTTCACCATGTCCGACCGCGTGGTGGTCATGAACCACGGACGCATCGAGCAGGCGGGCACCCCGAGAGAAATCTACGAGGAGCCCGCCAACCTCTACGTGGCCCGGTTCGTGGGCGACATCAACGTGCTGGACGGCGTCATCGCCGAGGCGGGAAGCGGCGGCTACCGCGCCACGGTGGAGGGCGTGACGGTCTTCCTCAAGACCGCCAGGCCCTTCGCCGTGGGCGAGAGCGTGCACGTCATGCTCCGGCCCGAGGACTTCCGGGTGGAAGTCATGCGCGACCTCCAGGACTATCCGGAACTGGCCGAGAAGTTCTCCAAGGTCCTGCTGACCGGCACCGTGGACCGCACCTTCTACAAGGGCGCGACCTACGACGTGGAGATATCCCTGGACGACGGCAAGCACATCCTGGCCTCACAGTTCTTCGACGAGGACGCCGAGACCCTCTACTTCCACCCCGGCGACCGCGTGGCCGTGGGCTGGTTCGAGGGATGGGAGGTGGTCCTGCCCCATGAGGGATAACCGGCTCTTCAAGCGCCTGGTCATCGGCGGGACCCTGGGCTGGATCGCCATCTTCGGCGCGGCGCCGTTCCTCCTGCTCACGGGCGTCAGCTTCCTGACCCGCGACCCGGACGACCTGATCCGCCCGGTCCTGACCGCGGACAACTACCTGCGCCTGTTCGACCCGGCCCTGGGGACCATGCTCCTGACCTCCATGGCCATGGCGGGCATGGCCACCCTGCTCTGCCTGCTCGTGGGCTATCCCTTCGCCTACATCGTGGCCAGGGCGGGCCGCCGCTGGACCCGGCCCCTGCTCCTGTTCGTCATGATCCCGTTCTGGACCAACACCCTGATCCGCACCTACGCGCTGGTGGCCGTGCTCAAGGCGGACGGATTCCTGAACCGGGTCCTGCTCGCCCTGGGCGTCATCGACGCGCCGCTCAAGATCATGTACACCTGGACCGCCGTGTTCATCGGCCTGATCTACACCCTGCTGCCCTTCATGATCCTGCCGCTCTACGCGGCCATCGAGAAGCTGGACCAGCGGCTCCTGGAGGCCTCGCGCGACCTGGGGGCCAGCCGGTGGACCACCTTCCGCAAAGTGACCATCCCCCTGACCATGCCGGGCATCGTCTCCGGCTCCATGCTCGTCTTCCTGCCCGCCCTGGGCATGTTCTACCTGCCCGACATCCTGGGCGGGGCCAGGACCATGCTGCTCGGCAACTTCGTGCGCGACCAGTTCCTGACCGCGCGCGACCTGCCCATGGGCGCGGCCGCAAGCATCGCCATGACCCTGCTCATGGGCGGCATGCTGCTGGCATACTACCGCAGCGCCCGGCGCTCGGGAAGGAAGGTGCGGCTGTGAACAAGTGGTTCAAGGGATTCTACGCGGGCATGGTCTACCTCTTCCTCTACCTGCCGCTGGCGGTCATGGCGGCGTATTCCTTCAACGCCTCCAGGTACTCGCTGTCGTGGAAGGGGTTCACCCTGGAATGGTACGTCAGGCTCCTGCACAACACCACGCTGCTCAACGCGGCCCTGCGCTCGCTGACCATCGCCACGGTCTCGGCCTCGGTGGCCTGCATCGTGGGCACGCTGGCCGCGTTCATGCTGCACCAGTACCGGTTCAAGGGGCGGCGGGCGGTCTTCGGCAGCCTGTTCATCATGATGATGTCCCCGGACATCGTCATCGCCATCTCGCTTCTGGTCTTCTTCCTGGCGGCCGGGCTGTCGCTGGGGTTCTGGACCCTGCTCATGGCCCACGTCACCCTGTGCGTGCCCTTTGTGGCGGCCACGGTCTACTCCCGGTTCCGGGGGTTCGACCGCGCCGTGGTCGAGGCCGCGCGCGACCTGGGGGCCAGCGAGTCCCAGGTCTTCAGGCGGATCGTCCTGCCCATGGCCCTGCCGGGGCTCATGGCCGGGTGGCTGCTCAGCTTCACCATGTCCCTCGACGACGTCATCATCAGCTTCTTCACCACGGGGCCGACCTACGAGGTCCTGCCCCTGCGCATATATTCCATGGTCCGACTCGGCATCAAGCCGGACGTCAACGCGCTCAGCGTGCTGATGATCATCATAACCGTCGCCGTGGTCATGCTCTCCCGGCGGCTGCTCAAGGAGAAGCGATGAAAAAGATCCTCGCCGCAATGGCCCTGATCCTGCTCTGCGCCACCTCCGCCCTGGCCCAGGGCGGAGAGCTGTTCCTGTACATCTGGTCGGAGTACATCCCGGACCAGGTGGTGCAGGACTTCACCAAGGAGACCGGGATCACGGTCCACCTGTCCACCTACGACTCCAACGAGGCCATGTACGCCAAGATCAAGCTGGCGGGAGAGGGATACGACCTGATCGTGCCCTCGTCCGACTACGTGGCGCTCATGGGCCGCCAGGGGCTGCTCCTGCCGCTGGACAAGGCCCAGCTCCCGAATTTCGCCAACCTCGCGCCCCGATTCCTGGACCAGCCCTTCGACAAGGGCAACACTTACTCCGTGCCCTACATGTGGGGCTCCACCTCCATCGCGGTGAACACCGAGCTGACGAACGGGATCAAGGTCGAGTCCATCGCCGACCTGTGGAACCCGGCCCTGAGCGGCAAACTGCTGATGCCCAACGACCCGCGCGAGGTCTTCGGCCTGGCCCTGCGCCTGCTCGGATACTCCGGCAACGAGACCGACCCCGGGCACCTGAAGCAGGCCTACGAAAAGCTCAAGACCCTCATGCCCATGGTCCGCGTCTTCGACTCCGACTCGCCCAAGCAGGCCCTGCTCTCCGGCGAGGTCGCCGCAGGCGTGGTCTGGAGCGGCGAGGCCTTCGTGGCCTGCGCCGAAAACCCGGCCATCAAGTGGGTCTACCCGCCCGAGGGCGTCAGCCTGTGGGTTGACTCCCTGTGCATCCCCAAGGGCGCGAAGAACGTCAAGGAGGCCCACGCCTTCCTGAACTACCTGATGCGCCCGGACGTGGCCGCACTCATCAGCCAGGAGATGGGCTACTCCACGCCCAACGCCAAGGCCATGGAGCTGCTGCCCGCCGAGGTGCGCGACAACCCCATCGTCTACCCCCCGGCCGACGTGATGCAACGCGGCGAATTCCAGGACTACCTGGGTGAATCCATGAAGATCTACGACGACTACTGGATGCAGCTCAAGACCCACAACGAATAGCTCATTCCGTCCGGGGCGGGGCTTCCGGCTCCGCCCCTTCCACCACGTTTCCCGGCCCGTCCGGGGGAGCCCAGGCGGCTCCTCCCTCGGGCATCCGGGTCACGGCGGGCCAGGGATGGCCGGGCGGCGGGACGACCACGCTGTCCCGGACCACGTTGCCCGAGCTCAGGCCGCCGTGGAAATTCACGTCCGCGCCGATGCGGCACCCCTCCACCCGGTTGCCCGACGCCCCCCACTGGAAAGCCAGGTGCCGCACATTCCGCACCTCCGAATCCGTGAGCTCGCAGTCGAAACATCGGGCGAAGCGGACGTAGCCGTTGCCCCCCTCGCCCTTGTTCCACGCCCCGTCGATGCGCAGCCCCACGGCCCGGATGTCCCGGCTGTTCTCGAATACCAGCGGATGGCGGCCCGCGTCGATCACGGCCACGTCGCGCAGCGCGCACCCGGCCGCCCAGTCGAGGCGGACGCCGTCCACCGCAAAGTCCGGGGCCAGGTTCCCGTAGACCCCGGCGGCCCGCTCGCGGGCCAGGTCCCCGGCGCGCTGGACCACGGTGAAGCCGCTCAGGGTCACACCCCGGACCACCTCGGGCGCGCGGACCTCGGCCCCGGCGGGCATGGCCACGGGCAGCCCCTGGCGCAGCAGGACATAGCCCCGGCCCGACCCGGCCACCTCGGCCAGGAACTGGCGGACCCAGGGGGTCTTGCCGCGCCAATGGCGGTCGCCGATCGAGTCGAGGAAGGCGTCGTCGTTGGGCGCGCCCACCCAGAGGTAGCGGGCGTCCGGGGGCCAGTGATCCACGGAGAGCACGGTGTCTCCCGCGTTGGCCGCGCCGTTCAGGGGCCCGACGACCTCCCCCTTGCCGCCGCCCACCAGCACGGCCGCCCCGGCCGGAGCGCGCAGGTCGGACACGAGCACGGTCACGCCAGGCCCCGCACCCGCCAGGGTCACGCCCGAGCGGCCGATGCGGATGGGCTCGTCCAGGCGCACGGTCCCGGCCGGGAGCACGATGCGCAGCGCCTCGCCGGGATCGGCGGCCTCCAGGGCCGCGTTCACGGCGCTGCCCAGGGGGGCGACGTCGATGCGCCGGACCAGCGCGGACGGCCCCGGCTGCGGGACCACCCGCCGGGAGAGGAGTCGCCCCTCCTGCAACCGGGTGCGATAGTAGGAGAGCTCGGCCAGTCCAGGCAGGGAGAAGGCCCCGGAGAACACGCCGCAGACCATGATGAGCAGCGAGGTGTTCAGGGCCAGGAGCAGGAAGCGGACCGCGCCGCGCAGCAGGCCGTACCCCGGCTGTCCGCCGCCGTTCCCGTCGCCGCCGATGCGCTGGGCGCCCGGCCCGGGCTCGTCGGGCCCGGCCTCGCCGCCCTCCTTGCTCCAGGTCTGGATGTCCAGGCTGTGCATGCTGTAAATCTTGAGCACGGCCCCCACCCACTGGTTGTAGAGGGTCAGCGGGACGTGCAGGACCCGCAGGCGCATCCCCTCCAGCACGTAGACCCACATCATGGCCAGCCGGGTCAGGATCACCCAGGCGAGGTAGAAGACCAGGTAGAACCAGGAGTCGAAGGCCGAGAGGAGCAGGGCCGAGAGCGGCCCGATGAGCGGGGTGAACGAGGAGAGGCGCTGGTCCACGATGCACCACCAGATGAAGCCGCCCATGGGGCGCGGCCCCAGCTTCACGGCCCGCCAGTTGTTGCGCAGCATGTTGCCGTACCAGCGGTGCATGAGCGAAAGGCTGGTCCGGAAGAACCGGTTCCGGCGCACCTCCAGGGCCACGGCCGTGGCGTCCGGCACGTAGAGCATCTCCCACCCTTCCTTGAGCATGTAGTACCAGGTGGACTTGTCGTCGCCCATGAGGAAGCGGAACCGCCCGAAGAGCCAGTGGTCCAGGTGGTCGGCCTCCAGGAAGCGGATGAACTCCTCGGTCACCACGGCCCCGGCCCGGTAGATGGAGAAGCGGCCGGTGATGGTCAGGACGCGGTGGGACAGGCTGTGGGAGTGGAAGATGTGGTTCCGCTGGGCGAACTTGAGGGTGTACCAGTCGCTGAACGCGCCCACGGCGTTGGGCGAGACGCCCAGGTTGTCCGGAGTCAGCGCGCCCAGGCGCGGGTTGGAGCGGAAATAGGGCAGGCACTTGCGGAACAGGCCGGGCTCCACCAGCGTGTCGCCGTCCATGAAGATGACCAGGTCGTTCTTCGCGTCCGGGTGCCAGGAAAGCGGGTCGTTGAAGTCCCTGGCGATGGCCCGCAGGGCGTAGCCCATGGCCACCCGCTTGCCCTCGCCCTGGCGCATGAAGACCACGTCCACTTCCGAGCCGCCCGGCGTGGCGTTGATGACCTTGGAGATGAAGGCGATTTCCTCGTCCGAGCCCACGCTGGCGTAGATCATGACCTTGCTCGGCACGGTCCGGGCCTCGCGCACCAGGGCCTCGAAGACCAACTGGCTGACATGGAACTCCTCCCGGTAGGAGGGGACCATGACGTAGAGCCGCTCGGGATACTTGCGCGCGAGGGCCATGGCCTCGGCCCGGAGCCGGGGGAACTCATGGCGACGGTAGCGCCAATGGCGCACCACATGGAGGAGCTGCCAGGAATAGCGCCACAGGCCGAAGAGCCCGATGGTCACCAGGGCCTGGGTCCGGATGGCCCACGCCCGGTCGGGCAGGGCCGCCACCAGCGCCCAGGCCAGGGAGAGGTAGAGCACCGTGACCGGCAGCGAGAGCAGGGCCGCCCTGAGCGGCCGGGGCCGGACAAAGGAGGCGGGCAGGGATTCCGGCATGCGGACCCTACAGCAGGGACTTGAGCGCCCGGAGCCAGGGGGTGTCGATGCTGACCACCGCCCCGAGGCCGGGGGGCAGCCCTTCCGGAAGCGCGTCGAAGACGACCTTGACCGGAACCTCGTTCAGGCTGATCTCCTTGTCCTGAGAGACCGCGTCGCCCGAGCCCATGGCCTGGTGGCCCAGGGCCTGGACCCTGCCGTTGTAGAAAGCGTCCATGGAGGGGATGTAGATGCGCGCCTCGGTGCCCGGCGCCAGCCGTTCGGCCTCCTTGAAGGTGAACCGGGCCAGAATCCAGGGCCGGGCGTCGGCCACCCGTACGCTCATCACCGACTCGCCCGCCCGCAGGTAGGTCCCGGCCACGCGCTTGACCGCGTAGACCAGGCCGTCGGCCTTGCTCACGACCCGCGTTTTCTCCAGCGCGGCCAGGGCCTGGGAGAGGCGCAGCTCCTCCTGCTCCAGGACCCGCTTCTGAACGTTGGCGCGGGCCTCCAGTTCGCGGGTCTCGCCCCGCGTCTTGCCGTCGGAGAGGTACTTGCCGTCCCTCGCGCTCAGGACGTTCTCGTCGGCCAGCCTGAGCCGCGCGTCGGCGGCCCGCCGCTCGGCCTGGAGGTTGAGGAAGGTCTCGCGCCGCTCGTCCCACAGGGACTGGCTGACCGCGCCCGACTTCTTCAGCACGTCCGCGCGCTCAAACTCCTTGCGGGCCACCTCCAGGCGGGCGTCCAGCCCGGCCAGGTCGGCCCGGAGCCGCTCGGCCTCGTGCCGGGCCGCCTTGCGGTACAGCCCCATGGACTTGGCCTCCTCCCGAAGCAGGACGTAGAAATATTCCAACTGCTCCTTGTCCACGCTGATGGAGGAGCGGATGTCCTCCACCCGGCGCAGCAGGTCGCGGTCGTCCAGGCTGAACAGGAGCTGCCCCCTGGCCACGGCCTGGCCCTCGGCCACGTCCACC